>CALLDH010000080.1 GCA_937998345.1 uncultured bacterium
TGGAGACCGTGACTCTGACCAACAGCACTGTGTCGGGGGATAGCGGCTCGATCTGCGCAAACGCCTTGCCGTCTCCGAAGACGGCCGGTGAAGTCGACACAAGGAACGCCTCGTGGGCGCCGAACTGGCTGACAAACGGGGTGAGCCTGGCCAGTCCAGCTGCGCTTGGAGCGGGCGGGACCGGCGGAACTGCAGGAGGCGGGGGCTGGGGAGGCTGGGGAGGCTGGGGCGGTTGGCCAGGAGAGTTCACGGTGGCGAATAGCGTAGTGCAGGGGGATTGCACCGGCGACCATGTGATCACCTCCAATGGCTACAACATCGAAAGCCCCGGCAACACCTGCGGCTTCGACCAAACAGGCGACCTGGTCAACATCACCGAAGGGCAGCTAGACCTTGGAGAGCTTGGCGACAACGGCGGGCCGACGATGACCCACGCGCTTGGTGCTGACAGTGTCGCCATCGACCACATTCCCGCAGTGGATTGCGGAGTGACGACCGACCAGCGCGGCGAGCCGCGTCCCGTAGGAGATGGGTGCGACGTGGGATCGTTCGAGCGGCAGCCAGAGGACCCGTAGCGCAGCATCGCAGCGAACGTCAGGGATGATTGACGTTCAGGCGTCGGCTTTTCAACCACGAGTAATCCCGGTTATTCCCACCCAAGAGATCGTGCTCTCTGTCGCCGGTCAATCTGGCTATCTGCTACCGCGAGGGACGAACTGCCACGTGCGGAGGCTTTGCTGGAACTCGGCAAAGGCCTTGGTTGTTAGCCGCGAAGCAGACCTGCTCCACAGCTTCCCCAGCTGTTGGCACAGCGGCTACGGATCGCCGCAGTGACCGGGAATTTTGTTCCTTCCTCTGATGTTGGCCCCTGTGAAAGGGGGAAGGGCGATGGACCAGACCTGGGTACAATCGCGGCCGCATCTACAGAACTTGGCCGCCAAGATGCAGGCCGTCTTGGAGATGGCCGACGCGCTCTACGCGCGAGGACAGAGGGACGGAGACGCCGTCGACTACGGGGCCTTCGAAGAGGAAGTGAGTCGGGCGACGGCGGAGCTCGAATGTGCAGTGCACGAGACCGCGCTCAGCGGCCTCAACATCGATGCGCCGTTTGTCCGGGTGTGGGGCAAGACGTATCGCCGGTGCATAGCAGCGAGCGCAACTTCGGGACCATGGCGGGGACAGCGCGCGTGCATCGCACGCTCTATCGCGAAGTGGGTCGCCGAAATTCACCCGTGCTTGACCCGGTCGCTGTCCGCGTCGGGGCCGTCGACGGACGGTGGCTTCCGCGAACCGCGCGCGCGATCGGTCATTTGATTGCGCAAGGCACCTCGCGCGAAGCGGCGGTGGCGAGCCGGGAGCTCTGCCGGCTTCCGTATTCGCGAAGCACCTTCGAGCGTGTCGGTCACGCCGTAGGGGGACAATACCTTCGGCGTCGAGAGCCCGTGGAGAACACGCTCATCGAACGGCTACGGGTGCCGGATGAAGCGCGGTCCATCAGCGTGTCCGTCGATCGTACGGCGGTTCCGATGGAAGAGCCGGTCCCGACGAAGCCACCGCCCGTGCGCGCGAAGCTTCCGCCAGGCGTTGCTTCCGAACGCCACGCACGGTCGGGGCTCGATGCACGCACGCGGGCAACGCTCCGCGAGCAAGAGCGGCAGGCCAGGGCGTCGCCTCCGAAGGTCGCCCGCAACTACCGAATGGCGTATTGCGCGACGGTCACGCTTCACGACCGGGAGGGCAAGGCCCTTCACACGATTCGCTATGGACGCATGCCGCCGACGCCAGGCAGCGTCGAGTCGTTCACCCATCGGCAGGTGAAGCGACTGATGGACGGGCTTCAACGCGACGTTGCAGCTCTCCGAGCGCAGCGTCCCGACTTGCCGGTGGTGCTCCTTGCCGATGGCGCACCGGAGCTCTGGAACCTCTTCGAGGAATACCTGAACGAACGAACGCTCGGCATTGCGCCGCGGTCGCTGATCGATGCCTGGCATGCGCTCGAGTATGTGGGCGCAGCGTGCCGCTTGCTCGAAAAGCACGAGTGGGCGTGGCCCGGAAGCTTTCGGCGGATGAAGCGCTGGCTCCTTGAAGAAGAGCACGGTGTGGAGCGTGTGCTCCGTGCACGAGAACGCGGTGAGCCAACGCATGAAGCGCTCATGCTGTCGATGGAAACCCCGAACGGGCGACGAAGTCCTTCAGCTTCGAGCGCTCCAACTCAGCGACCGGTGGGAGCCCGCGATGGACGCGGTGCTTCGACCGCTCCGCAAGCCCGTGCACCGGCTGAGTCGCGCCGAAGTACGCGCCGCAGCAGCGTAGACGCATCTGGGTTTTCCTAACGATTTCAATCATCTAGCGTGCAAATAGGCCACGCTGGCAAGGGCTGAGTTGCGTCCGAAATGCCGAATAGTTCAATGATTGCGAATATTTAGAACCACTCCCTAGAAAAGTTTACATAATATACGTTCTGCGAAATTCTCATGTAGGCCCAATATAGAAACGTCGGGTTTGTGCCAGATTCAAATGTCGTGTTGGCCCGCCCCCGAGGCGGAGCAGGAGTGACGATTGGCTCAGTTGCTAGCGACGATCTCTTCGACTGCTTCGAGCAAGCTCTTGCTGTAGACGCGCCCAGTGAGGTTCTCGCGCGTCTTCTTTGCTACCGCGTCCCATTCGGCCTTGTGGGCGGAGGTGTCGACCACGGTGATGCCGCGCTTGACGAGAGCGTCGTACGCGTTTTGGTCGGTGCGCCGTACCAATTTGTCGTTTGCCAAGCCGGCTTGCACGCTGGTGTTGATCAACACTTGCTGGTCGTGCTCCGTGAGCTCGTCAAACTTCTCCTTCTTCAACAGTGCGCCGCCGACGATGATCCCGAAGTTGTCTTTCGCCATGTAGTTGAGGCGCGTGTACCACTGAAGGGCCACCGCCCCGATCGCCGACGAGGGCACCGTATCAATCATTCGCGTCTGCAGGCCGCCATAGACCTCGCCGAGGCCCATCCGCACAGGGTTTGCACCGATCACCCGCACGAACTCCGCAAAGACGGGGTCGTCTTTCCATGCCCACGGGCGGGCCGACTTGAGATCTTCGGGCCTCGCGAATTCGTTGGCCGAGAAGATGCGGTTCTTGCCGGCCTCTCCCATCGACAGGGCCACGAAGCCAGCGTCGGAGAATAGCTTGGAGAAGCGGTCGGTGAGCGCCATGCGCGCTTTCACGGACTGGTCGTACTCGGTGATCAATCCCGGAGCTGTCAAGACCAGGATTGGGCGAGCCACGATCCCAAGCCCTGTGGTCGAGACGCCCGCCGCATCCATTTGGCCGACGCGCATCTTGCGGACGAAGTCACGTTCATCGCCTTGGCTGCCGCCTGTGTAGTACCGCAGCTCGACTCGGTTATTCGTCTGCTCTTTGAGGCTTCGATTCCACGCCTTCATCGTTTTCATGAACGCCGAGCCGGAAGGCACGACCGACGCGAATCGGATCACGATGGGCCCGTCGGCACTCGCTTGCGGAACCGATACCGAACCAGGCAACAAGAAAGCCCCAACCGCTAGGAGAAGGACAAACAGGGTTTTCGAGTGGGTCATGAGCTCCTTGCAGTCGTTGGCCTGCAAGGCGGAGTTTACACCAGCTTCCCTCGATGACACTATCCCCCCGCTCGGCGTATCGGGCGAAGGAGGAAGCATGGCGCTTGGAAACAAGGTTGCAGCGGAGTTTGTGGGCACGTTTTGGCTCGTGTTTGGTGGGTGCGGTAGTGCGGTGTTGGCGGCCGCGTATCCGGATCTCGGGATCGGTTTCCTGGGAGTCGCGCTTGCATTTGGTCTGACCGTGATGACGATGGCCTACGCTGTCGGGCACATCTCGGGCTGTCACCTCAACCCCGCTGTCTCGGTTGGCCTCCTCGTAGGCAAACGATTTCCGGCGTCCGAGATGGTCCCTTACATCATCGCGCAGGTCCTCGGCGGAATCGCCGGTGCAGCCGTCCTTTACTTCATTGCCTCCGGTCAGGACGGTTTCGAAGCAGGCGGTTTCGCATCAAACGGTTTCGGTGAGCACTCGCCGGGCGGGTATTCGATGGCCGCGGCCCTCGCCGCCGAAATCGTCCTCACCTTCATGTTCCTCTTCATCATCCTCGGCGCGACCGACAAGCGAGCGCCAGCCGCCCTCGCCCCCGTGGCGATCGGCCTAGGCTTGACGCTGATCCACTTGATCGGGATTCCGGTCGACAACCTCTCGGTCAACCCCGCGCGCAGCACGGCGGTGGCGCTCTTCGCCGAGCCCTGGGCGCTTCAGCAACTCTGGCTCTTCTGGGTCGCCCCGATCATCGGCGGCGCAATCGGTGGCGTAGTCTATCCCCTCGTCGCGGGCAGTAACGACTAGGACGGGAACACCGGGGCACGACGCCGAGGCGAGCGTCAACTGAATCACCGGAAAACGGCACGCGACGCACGTGCTCGCGAGCGGCCCCGCTCGGCCGAGTCTTGACGTCGAACTACGGCTAGCCTCCCCCCCCCACGCGAGCGCCTGAGCCGAGCCGTCCGCAGGGTTCCCGTGTCGTGTCCCGCCGTGTCCCGGTTCGGCCGCCTTAGTTGAGGCGGAGGCAAAGGAAGCGGCCGCCGTTGGAGATTGCTCCGCCGAACGCTCCCTCTACGGCCGGTGTCGCCGAGAAGCCTGCGCCGCCCTCGGCGCGGGCGATTTCGCGTCCGTCGGAGAGTGAGAGCGCTAGCAGCGAGCCCTGGGTCTCGCCGTAAATCACGGTGCCCTGCTCCGTCACAATCGGGGCGGTGGGGGCGCCGCGCTCGGGGGCCTTCTCCCACTGGACTTGACGGGTCCTCAGGTCCAGGAGTGACACGCCCTGGCGGGCCGAGGAGATGACCAGCATCCGACCGGCCGCCGCGAGTCCGGTGACGCCCTGAAACTCCGCGTCTCTCCATTCGACGGTTCCGCTACGGGCGTTCAGCGCGTAGAGACCGGCAGTGAACGAGGCCACATAGAGCGTGCCCCGAAGCATGACTGGAGTCGTGTCGACATCGAGGAATTGCGGGACGTTGCCGGGCCGAAGCTCGACATCTACTGAGGTTTCGACCTCCCAGTACAGGCGCCCGTCTGAGGGGTTGAGCGCCGCGACCGCCCCGTCGGTGAATGCAGCATACAGCCGCCCATCCTCGAGCAGCATCCCGGCATGGCCTGCGATGGTGATCTCCTCCACCGGCTCCTTGTCGTACGTCCAGAGGATGCGCCCGTCGTCCCGGGCAAGTGCGGTGATGATGTCGTTCTCGCCGACGACATACACCGCGTCAGGAGCGATCACCGGCTGCGTCCGTATCGTGCCGATGAGCTTGGTCTTCCACTTGAGCTCGCCTTCAACGGTGATCGCGTGCACCTGCCCGTCGACACTCGGGAAGTACAACTCGCCCGTTCGCGCATCCACTGCGGCCTTCCCCTCGATTTGTGCACCCGCATCGTAGAAGAACAACCTTCGGCCGTTCAGCGCAAACGCAAACATGTTGCCTTCGCTCGTTCCGATGTAGACACGCTCACGCCTCGTATCGAAGGCCGCGGAGCTGAGCTCGACCGGCAGGTAGCGAGCTTCCCAACGGTCGGTCAGTTGCTTCGACCAGCGGACGTTGAAGCCGCCCTCGCCCGGTCGCACATACGCATCGTCCTGCTCGACCCAGCCAAAGTGGTCGGCGTTGGTTGCCGGCGTGCCCGCGGCTCCGCAGCCAGGAATCGCAAGCAGCGAGAAGGCGACGGCCAAGACGATCGCGAAGCGGATGTGCATCGGTCGCAGGCTTATTCTTCCGGTGGCTGCCGCTGGAGCATCTCGTTCATTTGTCGGATGACCTCGTCGGCCCTGCGCGGGTCGACGCTGGTCGCGGGTGACAGGCTCGGATCGATGAGTGCAAGGCGCGCCTCTGCTTGCTCCTGGGTGTAGGGCAGCAATGGCGCGTCGGCCTGCCTGAGGGAGTTCAAGACACCTTCGAACTTGGTCCTGGCCTCATCGAGCTTGCCCTCGGCGACCAGGATTCGCCCCTGATGGAAGCCCGCGATCGGAGCGATGCGGCTGTCGAGTGCTCGCAACTCTTCGAGCCGTTCCACGGCCTGCTGATAGGATTTCTCCGCCTCGAGCGAGTACGCGATTCCTTCGAGCGCCGCCCAAGCAACCCCTTCCTCATCGCTGCTGTCGAGCGCTGCCTGATAGGCCTCACGCGATTGTTCCCACTGCCCCTGTTCGTAGAGCGCTCCGCCCTCACCAATTCGCGCCCATGCGGCTGCCGGGGTCTTCGGATGCGCATCTGCGACCGCCGCGTACGCGCTTGCAAGTGCAGCTGCGTCGTCCGTGTCGCCTTCCATGACCGCGGCAAGCTCGGCGCCGGCGGTCGCGGCCTGGCGATGTGCGAAGCTGGACCAGCCGATCCCGATTGCCGCCACCACAAGGACTGCGCCAGCCATGAGTCCGAGTGGCTTCAAGTTATCTTGGAGCCAGTCCTTGGCCACGGCGGCCTGCGCGATCGCCTTCTCCTCGACGAGATCCGCGTCACGACCCCGTTCGGCGGCCTTGCGCGCCGACTTGGCTGCCTGTTGCGCGGCGAGTCGCTGGCCCGCGGTGAGCGGCGTGTTCTTTTCGTTTTCGGCAGAGTCGTTGGCCAAGGCTTCCTCCAAAAGACCGGGAAAACCCGGCAAATCGCGTCGGGACTATACACGCGGCCCCTCGCCAGTCAACGCAGCCTCGCATGGGGCGCGACCCCCGTGCTAGAGCGCTCGCTGTGCGTTGCCTCGTCGGGATCTTTGGGAGCCTCGCCTTGCTGGCGTCACTCCCCTCGATGGCCTCTGCGTACGAGGACCAGGCGACCCTCGGCCTCGAAGTTGGGTACGCTGGCATGCCGCGATCCGACACCCTTCCCCGCAACGGTGTGGATGTGGGCCTCATCGCGGGAGGCGGCTTCGGCGACGCGTGGAGCATTCAGGGGCTCCTCAGCTACAACATCTTTCCAGATGAACGGCCGCTGCACCTCGGCATGGCCGGGCTCGAGACGGTGTACGCGCTCGACATCGTCCGTTTCGTGCCCCTGATCGGCTTCGGCCTCGACGGCCTTTTGACCGTGCGAGACCGGCGGACACGGGGAGACTTCGCCCTCCACGTGCTACTGGGCGTGGACTATCTCATCAACCCGCGCTGGCTCATCGGCGCGGACGTTCGCGGCTACTGGGTGGCTACCAACGCGGCGAGCCCGCTCGACCCGTTCATCTTGACGGCGGGGGCGCGGGTTGGCGTTCGCTTCGACGTTCACTAGTGGCCGCTGCCGAATCTGAATCGGGCGGTCGGAGGCGATGGCGCTACCCGCGAGCACGAGCACCACGCAGGCGGCGGAGCGAAGCGATGAAGCTCGTGAAGCGGCTTGCACGGCCTGCCATCGGCCGGTCCTTCCGGATGTTGCTCCCTCGGGGCTAGCTCTAGGGCTTGCCGAGCTCGAAACCGTCGTGAAGCACCGCCACCGCGCGGTCGGCGTGGGTGGCTTCGATGAGGCACGAGGTCTTGATCTCGCTGGTGCTGATCGCCTCGATGTTGATGCTTGCGTCTGCGAGAAGCCGGAACATCCGGGCCGCGATGCCAGCGTGATTGCGCATGCCAACGCCCACGATCGAGACCTTGGCAACGGCGTCATCACGCACGACCCCCTCCGCGTTGACGCTCGCGACCAGCTCCTTCGCGACAGTTTCCGCGCGGTCCGCATCTTCGTGGCTCACGGTGAAGGTCAGGTCGGTGTGCCCTGCCTTCGAGATGTTCTGGATGATCATATCCACCGAAATGTTGGCTTCGGCGAGTGGCTCGAACACGCTTGCGACGACACCGGGATGGTCCGGCAGCGCGCGAACGGTCAGCTTCGCGGTCTTCTTGTCAGCCGCCACGCCGGCCACAATGACTTTTTCGAGCAGGTGTTCTTCGTCGGTCACGATCGTTCCTTCCTCTTTCGAGAAACTCGAGCGCACGTGCAGCGGCATGCGGTGCTTCATCGCAAGCTCCACCGAACGTATCTGTAGGACCTTGGCCCCTTGTGAGGAGAGCTCGAGCATCTCCTCGTAACTGATGCACTTGATCTTGCGCGCGTTGGGGCAGACCCCCGGGTCGGTCGTGTACACGCCGTCGACGTCGGTGCAGATTTCGCAGACGTCCGCTTTCACCGCCGCCGCAATGGCTACGGCCGAGGTGTCGGAGCCGCCGCGCCCGAGCGTGGTGATGTTGCCGTACGCATCCGTGCCCTGAAAGCCCGCAACGACGAGCACGTTGCCGGTCGCGAGAGACGAACGAAGCCCCGTGCCATCGATGGTGCGAATGCGGGCTTTGCGGTGCACGTTGTCGGTCAAGATGCGCGCCTGGTGGCCGAGCATCGAACGAGCCGGGACCCCGATTTCGTTGAGCTGGATGGCCAAGAGTGCAGCGCTCACCTGCTCCCCGCTCGAGACGAGCACGTCCATCTCACGCTCCGCAGGACCGTTCGAGAGCTCCCAGCCCAATCCGAGCAGCCTGTCGGTTTCACCGGCCATCGCGCTCACCACGACGATGACCTGGTGGCCGTCGCGGTACGTGTCGGCTACGCGCTCCGCGACCCTGCGGATCCGGTCCAAAGTACCGACGCTCGTTCCGCCATATTTCTGTACCACCAGGCTCATTGGGCGCCGAAGGATAGCCGCGCCCTTCGGGGGAGCAACCGCCGCGGCGCGATCTTCGCTTCCGTGGTAGTTTGGCGCTGATGCGACGTGCTGTATGGGTCGCGCTGCTCGTGATCGGCGCCTGCAGTCAGAAGTCGGGGCCGGCCCATGCCGGGCCTTCGGAGACCGAGTCACGGGAGCAAGAACGGCTTCACATGGTGAGCAGGCAGATCGAGGCACGTGGTGTTCGAGATGCGCGCGTGCTCCAGGCGATGCGCAAGGTGCCGCGCCACCGCTTCGTGCCAGGATCGCAACGCGGACACGCGTACGCAGACAGGCCGCTGCCAATTGGTCATCAGCAGACGATCAGCCAGCCGTACATCGTCGCGTTGATGAGCGAGCTAGCTGCTGTGAAACCCGGCGACACGGTGCTCGAGGTCGGGACCGGCTCGGGCTACCAAGCCGCGGTGCTGGCCGAAATGGGTGTCAAAGTATTGTCCATCGAGATCATCGAGCCGCTCGCGAAGCACGCGAAAGCCACCCTCTCCGAGTTGGGCTATGCCAAGATGGTCGAGGTCCGGCACGGCGATGGCTACTCAGGATGGCCTGAGCACGCGCCGTTCGACGCGATCATCGTGACCGCTGCGCCCCCGAAGATTCCCGAGCCACTGAAGCAGCAACTCGACGTCGGAGGACACTTGGTGATCCCCGTTGGCAAGCACTACCAAAGTCTGTTGCGGGTGACACGAACCAAGAAAGGCTTCCGCGAGGAGTCGGTCATCCCGGTGCGGTTCGTGCCGATGACAGGGAAGGCCCAGGAGAGATAAGCAGCACCGCTCCTCGCCCTGTCCTTCGACGAGATCTATCTACGCTCGAAGCAAGAAAAGGGGTGGTCCCGCCTTCTTGAACGGGCTAATTGTCGTGGTCTGATGAGGGAGCGTCCGTGGGCTTCTTCGGCGGTGGCGCCGGCTCTCCGAATTCGCTGATCAGTTTTTTTCGGAGCTTGTCGAGGAGCATGCGCTCGATGTAGCTCGGCATGGCTGGGATTTGGATGACTGCTCGGATTGGGCCACCGCCCTGGTCTTCGATTCGTACGAGCTCGACGCTGCCCGGATAGTTGCGGCCGTCGTCGCGGTAGTCGAAGAGGAAGTAGCCAACCGCCTCGTCCCGATCCTTGATCGCATAACCCTGGTCGACGCGAATCATTCGAACCGCCGCGCCCCAGACCTGCTCATAGGTGTGACGGAAGTCCGCGGTCTTCTTCGCCTGGCCAGTTGCCGGCGAAAGCAGCGCGACCGTCATCACAATGGCAGCCCAAAGCCTCATCGGTCACCACGCTACCCAACCACCCAGCCCAGTCCAAAAAAGCGCCAGCTCAGCCGGCCCCGGCCCGGGAGACGGCCCGGCGTGCTCAAGGGTTCACCGGGGCTCCTCGCACGAAAAAGGGGACTGTCCCCTTTTTCGAGGGGTTCATTCGCTTTGCGACGCTAGCTCCTCGACCATCGGCATCAACTTGTTCCGGGTGTTCAGCGATGGGTCCTCGATCACGCGGTCGAGGAGCGTGCGGAGGATCTGTCCGACCGCCGGTCCCGCTCCACCTTCTAGGTGCTCGATCACATCGTTGCCGCCAATGGCGAGGTCTTGCGTCGTCAGTGCGCTGCCCTCTTCGATCGCTTTGTCGATTCGTGCGCGAAGCTCCTTCAAGGATTCGAGCTCCTCTTCGACGTTGCGTCCCTTACCGAGCGCGTCTGCTTCACCGAGGCGTAAGAGCGGATTCACAGTGTCAGTTCCCACGCGCTTGATGAAGCGGCGCACAGCGGCGTCGGTCCACTCGCTCGTGTAGCAGATCAAGTGATGGCGAATGAGGCCGACCACGAGCTCGCGCTCCTGGTTGGAGAAGCGATAGTCCCGGAGCCAGCGGTCAGCCATGTCGGCGCCTACCTTTTCATGGTGGTAAAAGGTCCAGTCGCGGGTCTTGTCCGATTTTGCCCGCGTGCGTGGTTTCGCCACGTCGTGCAGCAGCGCCGCGATTCGTTCGATCGGGTCGCCCACTGACTCGTCGAGCACACGCATCGTGTGGCCCCAGACATCGTACACGTGCCATTGGTTCTGCTCGCAGCCGACTTGTTCGAGAAGCTCCGGATATGTCACCTCGAGGATGCCGGTCCGTCGCATGACTTCGAAGGCGCGTGACGGCGTGTTGGCTTTCATCGCCTTCATCCACTCGTCGCGCACCCGCTCGGGGCTCACTTTCCTGAAGGTGTCGAGCGCATCGCGGAAAGCCGCCTCGGTGGCTTCTTCGAGCTCGAAGTCGAGCGTTGCGACGAACCGCGCGCCGCGCAAGATGCGAAGCCCGTCCTCTTGGAAGCGCTCGAGCGGATCGCCTACGGCGCGCAGCACCCGGTCTCGCATGTCGACGAGGCCATCGAACGGATCGGCCACCCGCCCGTCGACTGGGTCGTAGGCGATCGCGTTCACGGTGAAGTCGCGTCGCGCGAGGTCGCGGTCGATGTCCTCGACGAAAACCACGCTGTCGGGTCGGCGGCCGTCGGTATAAGCGCCCTCCCCGCGGAGCGTCGTCACCTCGTAAGCGTTCCCTTTCCACAACACCGTCACGGTCCCATGGTCGATTCCGGTCGGGATCACCTTGCGAAAAGTCTGCTGGACCTTTTCGGGCAAGGCTGTCGTTGCCACGTCCCAGTCGTTGACCCGCTCCCCACGCAAGGTGTCCCTGACGCACCCGCCGACCACCCAGGCGCGCTCCCCGGCGTTGCGAAGCTCCTTACAAATATCGAGCACCGGCCTTGCGATTTGCTGGCGGAGAATGCGGTCTGGCACCTTGCTTCGATAACCTTAGGTATAAACGAGCGCAATTGGCCTTAGAGGCCAACGAGGGTACACTCGATAGTCTGCCCCCCTCTCTGCCCCCTCCCTCTGCCCCCCAAAATCCAATGAGAAGACTCTGGAAGCCCTTGCTTGGTTTGGTCGTCGTCCTTGCGGCGTTCACCATTTCCTTCGGTTGGCCGATTCAAAACGGCCTGCAAATCGACATCGATACTTCGCCGCGGGCCATGGCCGCTCGCCAGAAGACCCCTTGGGATCTCACCAAGCTCCAGGTGATGAACCGGGTGATTCATCAGGTGAACGATGATTACGTCGATCCCAAGCGAATCGACCATCAGCGAATGATGTTGGCCGGCCTCGATGCCATCCAGAAGGACGTGCCGCCGGTTCTCGTGCACTATCGAGAAGGCGACGAGACGCTGAAGGTTCAGGTCAACACTGCCTCGAGTGAGTTCAAAGTCTCGGATGTCTCGAGCCCCTGGGAGCTGGCCGGTCGATTCAAGGAGGTGTTCGCGTTCTTGCAGGAAGAGCTGAAGGACGAGGAGGACATCGAGCTCAACCAAGTCGAGTACAGCGCCGTGAACGGGATGCTCAAGACTCTCGATCCGCACACGGTCCTCCTTCCGCCCGCGATGTTCGAGGAGATGCAAACCAGCACCCGCGGAGAGTTTGGCGGGCTCGGTATCGTCATCTCCGTCCGAGACGGGCATCTCACCGTGATCAAGCCGATGCCCGGGACGCCGGCGTTCAAGGCGGGGTTGCAACGCGGCGACCGGATCGTGAAGATCAACGACGAGTCGACGCTCAACATGCCTCTTCAGGAGGCGGTCAATCGTCTGCGCGGCAAGCCGGGCTCCAAGGTCAAGATCTTCATTCGCCGCGAGAACAAGGCCAGCAAGTGGAGCAACCCCCGCCCCGTCCAACTCACTCGCGCCCGAATCCACATCGCCTCGATCGAACATCGGATGCTCCGCGACAGCGTGGGCTACATCAAAATCAAGAACTTCCAGGGCAACACCGAGGGCGACCTTCGGAAGGCCCTGGCGGCGCTTCACAAGAAGCGCATGGTTGGCCTCGTCCTAGACCTTCGTGGCAACCCCGGAGGGCTCCTCGATCAGGCCGTGCAAGTCGCGGACACCTTCCTCGACGACGGCCCCATCGTGACCACGTCTTCGCAGGACCCGCGCGAGCGCACAGAGGAGTACGCTGAGCGTGGCGGCACTGAGCCGGCCTACCCTATCGTCTTGTTGATCAACGGGCAGAGCGCATCCGCCAGCGAGATCGTCGCCGGCGCCCTCAAGAATCACGACCGTGCGCTCATCATCGGCGAGCAGAGTTTTGGCAAGGGCTCCGTTCAAGTGCTCTACCGGCTGCAAGACAAATCGGCGTTGAAGCTCACCGTCGCTCAGTACCTCACGCCCGGCGACGTCTCGATTCAGGGTGTGGGCATCGTTCCCGACATCGCGATCAGCCCGATGACGGTCGACAAAGAGAACATGGACCTCAAAGTCGACGAGTTCTTCCTTCGCGAGGGCGACCTCGACGCCCACCTCACCCACGCGAGTGCCACCGATTCGCAGCGTCCGGCGGTCGTCATGGGCTACTACCTCAACGCGGATTTGCGCCAACGCTTGCTCGAATCGGAGCCCGACGAGGAGGAGAACGAGGATCAGGAGGCTTTTCTGATCCGGTTCTCACGGAACCTCGTCGTCAACGCCAAGTCGCCCAAGCGGCTCCAGATGCTGCGTGCGTCGAAGCCGATCATCGAGCGTGTCCAGAAACAGGAAACCGAGAAGGTGGTTCGCGACCTCGACAAGTTGGGGATCGACTGGAGCGTGGGTGCAGACCGAGGCCCCAGTAAGGTTCGCGTCGTGGCGAAGACCAGCTCGGGCGACAAGCCCACCCGGGCCGGCGACCCGCTCTCGCTCCGTGTCGAGGTGACCAACGAAGGCGAGCATCCTTTGTACCAGCTGCGCGCGACCACCCGAAGTGACAATCCCTGGTTCGAAGGGCGTGAGCTGGTGTTCGGTAAGCTCGCCCCCGGGCAGAGTCGCTCGTGGACGACGACGCTCGGCCATTGCGTTACCGAGGACGACAAGCGCGTGTGCCGCGTCCCGCGCAACATGATGGATCGCGCGGACGCCATCCTCGTCGAGCTCGAAGAGGCGCATGGGCATGCCCCGGAGCCGGTTGAGGTCCGCGCAGAAATTCAGGCCCTCCCCCGGCCACGGTTCGCCTATGGGCTGCAGGTGGCAGACAACATCCATGGTAACGGCGATGGCCGGGTGCAACGCGGCGAGCAAGTGACCGTGTACTTCACCGTCAAGAACGTCAGTGAGGTGGCCAGTTTCCCGGTCCAAGCCAACTTGCAGAACAAGAGTGGCGCGGGCGTGCTCCTCCACGACGGACGCTTTCGCCGAGAGGCTTTGCTTGCCGGAGAGGAGTGGGCCGTCCCCTTCTCGTTCCAGGTGCTTTCCGACTTCCAGGAGGATGAGGCCATACTTCTCTTGGGCGTCGTAGACACCGAGCTCGGAGTCGCCACGACTCACAAGCTCAAGATTCCAATTTATGACGAGCCGGGCCAGGTGACGAAGTTGGCCGCGAAGCGTGTCGTTAGCTTGCAGCCCGGCACGGAGGTTCGCGAGCGGCCCGACGCCAATGCACCGGTGATCGCGACCGTCGAAAAGCCCGTGCGCTTGTTACACACTGCGAAGAGCGGAGGGTTCGCGCGCGTCAATCTCGGCACGGGTCGCCCCGGCTGGGTGGCCGCGGATGCGGTCTCATCTGCGCAGGGGCAGGTGGCAAAGGATCCACCGCTCGCCTGGGTGACCGGACACGCGCCGCCCGAAATCGAGCTCGCGGCTCTCGACAGCTACATCACGCGCGACGACGTGTTCCGCGTCCAGGGCAAAGCAACCGACGGGCAGCGGGTGCGCGACCTCTATATCTCCACCAGCAGGCACAAGGTCTTCTATGACTCGAACCAGGGCAGCACAAACCCTCGGGAGCTTGCGTTCGACGCCGAGATTCCCGTCCACCCAGGGATGAACGCCATCATGGTGGTCGCCCGGGAGGACAACAACTCGGTCACCCGCCACTACTTCATGGTGCGTCGCGACGCGGAGGATGGCTCGCTGATGGAGACCACCAAATTCGAAGGCGCGCTCCTCGGCAACGGCAACGGTTACCACTGACCAGCTACCGGGGCCGGTCACTCAGGCGAGCGGCCAGAGAAGAACCCAGCGAAGCGCTCCACCCCGTCGGGAAGCTGGCCGCCCGAACGGATGTGCCGCCACAGGAGCGGCGCCAAGATCTCGACCGCTTCGGAGACCGCCACCGCCGATCCCAGGGCACGGATTTTCATGTCTGTTCGAGATTCAAGCTCGATACCCTGGATTTTGCTCTCTTCCCACGTGATTTGGAGCGACTCGGGCTCGAGGCCTGGCAGCGACTGAATCAGGTGTACATGCCCCTCAGCTTCCGTGCCCTGGAGGAATGCGGACTGAGCGATGCGCCCATGCTGGCTGATCAGTCCCGCTAGACGCTGCCGGAGTCTCGAGTTTTCTTCCACCGCTAGCATTGCGCCCAGCGCCTGCGTCGGCTTCTTCGAGTCCTGGAGAACCGCCTGAGCCAGTGCCCGGCGCTCTTGCTCCCCGAGCTCGGCGTACGCAAAGGCGAGGCCGTCGAGGGCGCGGTCGTCATCCAGGATCAGGTCGATGAGACTCGCAAACGACCCGAGACGGGGCCGATCTGCGCTCGCAATGCCTGGACGCGCGGGTTTCACAGCGCGGCTATACCCTAGCCGACTGGCATCGACCAGTCTTTCCGATGTAGGTCTGTGTATTCCATTTGACTTCATTCACCCACTTGGCTAAAGGAAATCCGTTCAGGAGTCGGCATGCAAGGAACCGAATTCATCACCGAGCACGAGAAGATGGTCCACGGCCTCGCGAACCGACTTCGTCGAGAGCTGTCGCTGCGGGGTGATCTCGACGATCTGATCGCCTTCGGGTTCGGAGGCTTGCTCGAGGCGCGGCACCGCTTCGACCCGGGCCGCGGAGTCCGGTTCCAAACTTTCGCGTATCACCGCGTTCGCGGGGCGATGCTCGACGGGGTCCGCAAGATGTCCCAGCTCCCTCGACGCGCGCACGAGCGGCTGCAAGCGGCGGCGGAACCCACACCCACCGCCGCACCTACTGCCCTCGATAGAGCGTTCACCCGGATGGGCGCCCTCAGCGCCGGGACGGTGCTCCAGGGGCGCTTCGGCGATGAGAGTCCCGAGGCGGTTCTGCTCAAGAACGAAAGTGTCACGCGGCTGTTGCAAGCGCTTCCGAGCCTTTCGCCCCGGCAGCGAGTCCTCGTTCGCGGCTTCTACTTCGAGGGCCGCTCCATCGATGCGATGGCGCAAGAACTCGGCATTTCCAAGTCGTGGGCCAGCCGTCTTCACACCAACGCGCTCCGAGAGCTTCGGGAGGCGCTGGACGCGTGCTGAGCGAAAGTCGGCCCGCCAGCCGAAATCCATGTTTTCCCGATAGCTTACGTGCGCAGGCCGCTACGCGCTTGCCCTCCAATTGCGCAATCCTTTGCGCACTTTGCGGGGGGTGTGATGTTTTTGGATTCAGGTGTGGCAAAGAAGCCCGTTCGTTGTAAATTCCCATGTAAAGTGAGCATTGAAACTACTGGTTTCGTCGTTTTCTACAACTGGCACGTAAACTGCAGCATGCTCGGCTTCAGGATGGGGGCAAGCAGTACAGAAGGCCCGAAGGCACCGGCGACAGACAGCCGTGGCGTTCGGATAATCGCGAAGTCGGTGTATCGAGAGCTCCGAAACAGCGGCCACAGCCGTTCGGACATCGTCGCATTCACCAACGCGGTCCTCGAGCTCGTGACCACAGAGCTTCGCGACGCGCAAGAAGCCGCAGAGTAGTTGCCGCGCGTTTTGACTTCGGTCAAAAGCGCAGACTATTCGCGCCTTTGGCTCCTTGACCACGACGCAGTGAGCGCTACGTTCCGCCCTCGCCGACGGCGCATTCGGACGCGGTTGCGGCACAAAGGGAGTCGAAAGAATGACTACGAAAGTCGGAATCAATGGTTTCGGACGCATTGGGCGCTGTGTCGCTCGGATCGCTGCCGAGCGTGGGGACATCGAGATCGTCGGAATCAACGACCTCACGAGTGCGGACATGCTGGCCCATCTTCTCGAGTGGGACTCGGTTCACAGGCATTTCTCCCATCCGGTCAAGGCCGAGGATGGCGCCATTTGGATCGGTGACCAGCGCATTCCGGTGTCGGCCGAGCGCGACCCTTCCAAGCTGAAGTGGAAAGAGCTCGGCGCCGAGGTCGTGCTCGAGTGCACCGGCCTGTTCCGGACGAAGGAAGCCGCGTCCGCGCACCTCGAGGCTGGCGCGCAGCGAGTGATCATCAGCGCTCCTGGCAAGGGTGACATCGACGGCACGTTCGTCGTCGGGATCAACAGCGACAAGTTCAATCCCGAAACGGACCGCATCATCAGCTGCGCGTCCTGCACGACCAACTGCCTGGCACCGCTGGTCAAGGTGCTCAACGATACCTTCGGCATCGTGAAGGGCCACATGGTCACGGTGCACGCGTACACGAACGACCAGGGGCTTCTCGATCAGCCGCATTCGGACAAGCGTCGCGCGCGCGCCGCTGCGTTGTCGATGATTCCGACCTCGACCGGCGCTGCAACCGCCATCGGCCTCGTGCTTCCGGAGCTCAAGGGCAAGCTCGATGGCACCGCGATTCGCGTGCCGACCCCGAATGTTTCGCTCACGTGTCTGACCGCGCAGGTCGGAAAGAACACCGATCGTGACGAGGTCAACGCGGCTCTCAAGGCGGCCGCGGAAGGTCCGCTCAAGGGCATCCTCAAGTTCGAAGAGACGCCCCTCGTCTCGATGGACTTCTTGGGGAATCCACATTCCTCGATTTGCGATGCCGCGCAGACCCAAGTGGTCGGCGGAGATCTCGTCGAGGTGCAGAGCTGGTATGACAACGAGTGGGGTTTCTCGAACCGCATGCTCGACCTCGTGCGGATCGTGTCGAGCGCGAGCTGATCCCGTGTCCGAACCGATTCGTTCGATCGAGGACCTGAACCTCGAAAGCATCACCACGTTCATTCGGGTTGATTTCAACGTTCCGTTGAAGAACGGCGAGGTTACGGACGACACACGGATTCGTGCCGCGCTCCCGACCATCCGGTACGCCCTCGAACAGGGGGCGCGCGTCGTGCTGGCGTCGCATCTGGGCCGGCCCAAGGGCAAGGTCGTTCCGGAGCTCTCGCTCGAACCAGTTGCCATTCGCCTGGCCGAGCTTCTTGATGACGGAGAGGTCCGTCTCACTGACGACTGCATTGGAGATGGCGCGCGCAAGGTCGTGCAGGACCTCCGCGACGGTCAAGTCGCGCTGCTCGAGAATCTTCGCTTCCACGCGGCAGAGAAGGACAACGACTTCGATTTCGCGCGAGAGCTCGGAGGCTCTTGCTCCGCCTACGTGAACGATGCTTTCGGTGCTGCGCACCGGGCACACGCCTCGGTGAGCGCCCTGCCCCGGCTCATGCAGGAGCGCGCTGCGGGCTTTCTGATGCAGCGTGAGCTCGAGGTGCTCGACAAGCTCCGCACCGACACGCCGCGACCGTACATTGCGATTCTCGGCGGCGCGAAGGTCAGCGACAAGATCGGGGTGATGGAAGCTTTGCTCGGCAAGGTCGATGCCCTGCTCGTCGGTGGCGCGATGGCCAACACCTTCTTGGCCGCCCGCGGATTGAATGTCGGGAAGAGTCTTTGCGAGAGCGATAAGCTCGCGCTTGCTCGGAGCCTGATGGCGGCCGCGGAAGAGAGCCAGGTGGACCTCTTGCTTCCTATCGACGTTCGGGTGGGGGATTCGATTGAGTCCGGCGAGGCGCACGTGGCTGGCATCGACGCGATCCCCGCTGATGCGATGGCGCTCGACATCGGTCCCGAGACCGAAAGGCTCTACCGGGATCGCCTCCGCCGTGCCATGGCGGTGTTTTGGAACGGGCCCATGGGGCTGTTTGAAAATGCGGCCTTCGCCGAGGGCACCCTGGCTGTGGCCCGCGCAGCAGCCGATTGCCCTGGCTTCAGCGTGGTGGGCGGCGGCGATAGCGTCGCTGCGGTGAAGCAGGCCGACCTCGCCAATCGCTTTGATCACGTGTCCACTGGCGGCGGCGCTTCGTTGGAGTATTTAGAGGGCCGCCCTCTACCGGGCGTGGAGGCCCTTCAGCCATGACCGACCGCAAACCGCTGATCGCAGGTAACTGGAAGTTGCACAATACCGTCGACGAGTCTCGGGCGTTGGCGGTCGCGATTGCCGCGCATGTGCGCGGTCAGTCGGCTTGCGACGTAGTGCTTGCTCCAGTCGCGACCTCGCTCACGGCCGTGAAGCGCGCCATCGACGGTACCGCAGTCGGGCTGTCGGCGCAGAACACGCACTGGGAAGACTCGGGTGCCTGGACGGGCGAGCTGAGCCCTGCACTCCTGGTCGACGTGGGCTGCGGGTTCTGCATCATCGGCCACTCGGAGCGTCGCCAGTTCTTCGGTGAAACCGACGAGGGCGTGCGCAAGAAGGTCGCCGCTCTACTCGCGCACAAGGTCGTGCCGATCCTCTGCGTGGGCGAGAGCCTGGAGCAGCGGGAGGCTGGCAAGACGCTCGAGGTCGTGTTGGGCCAAGTCGAAGCGGCAATCGAGGGCCTAGATGCCGTCGCTCTGGCGCCCCTGGTCGTTGCCTACGAGCCAATCTGGGCGATCGGTACCGGCCGCACGGCGAAGGCCGAGGACGCACAGGATGTCCATCGGGCGATTCGCGGCCACCTCGCCGAGCTCAAGGGCAAATCCTGGGCGCATTCGGTTCGGATTCTGTATGGTGGGAGCGTCAAACCCAGCAATGCGGACGAGCTGCTCGGACAGCCGGACGTGGACGGCGCGCTCGTTGGTGGCGCGTCCTTGTCTGCCGAGAACTTCATTCCGATTATCGATGCCGGCGTTCGCCGGGCGGAGAGCTGAGTCCATGTACACTTTTATTTCGATCGTCTATGTCTTCGTCTGCCTGTTCCTCATCCTCGTCGTGCTTCTGCAGTCGGGTAAAGGTGGAGGACTCGGGTCGGCCTTCGGGGGCGGAGGCACCGGCCAGCAGATCTTCGGCGGCGCCGGCGCAGGCAACCTCCTCACTCGGTTGACCGCCGTGTTTGCGTTCACCTTCATGGCTCTCTCGGTGTGGCTTGCCTTCCTTTCCTCCTCGGGTGAGCAAGCGCTCGACCGCGCGGTCCGCCAGCAAACCGCTGCTCAGGAAGCTGCCGCCGAGACCGAATCCGAAGAGGCTGAAGCCGCAGCCGCGGAGGCCGAGGAAGCCGCCGCCGCCGAGGCGGAGGCTCCCGTCGAGCCGGAAGAGGCCACCGAGGCGGAGGCACCCGCCGCGGCACCCACCGAGGCGGAAGAGTCCACCGAAGCGCCGACACCCGGCGGTGAGTAGCGCGCTAGCCGCGAAACGTCGCCGCTCGTTCGAGCCAATCACGGCTCTCGTCTGTCCGGTTGGCCTGCGCCAGAAGCTCGCCGCGTAGCCTGCAAAACAGCGCCGCGTAGTCGTCGCGCCCCAGCCCGTCCGCGAGATCGAGCGCGTGCGTCATTCGCGCCGCGCCTCGCTCGCCCGCGTTCGCCTCGACGCAGAGCCGGCCGAGGCGTTCGTAGAGCGGGAGCATCGTTCGCACCTGCCCGGATGTCACGAGAGACATCGAGTCGAGGGTCCGCTCGATTCGTTCGATCACGTTGCTGATCGAGTCGTCGGTGGGCGCGGAACTCTGCGCTGGGGCAGCCAACGTCAGCTCAGCAAGCTCGCGTGGCGCGACTGGCCGCTCGGCAGTGTGAAGCACCTGCGTGAGGCCGTCCCGGAGCTCCGAGGCCGTAAGGCGGTGCTCCGGGTGCCGGTGCATCGCCCGGTCGATCAGCTCGCGAAGCGCGTCGGGAACGCCTGCGTCCGCGACGCACCTACGAAGGACGGCGCCCAGCGCGAACACATCGGCGCGTCCGTCCACCGGTTCTCCCCGAGCTCGTTCGGGCGAGCGATACTCCTCGACTGAGTTCCACGCCCAAGGCGTACCAAAGCCCGTGACCTTCACGTCCCCCGAAGAGGTGAGTACGATCCGGCCCGGTGAGAGTCGCCGGTGCACCAGCCTGAGCAACTCACCGTAGGGGGTCCGCCTACTGTGCGCGTAGCACAGCGCCCCAGCCACCTCGACGGCGATACGCACGGCTAGCGGCCAATGCAGCTCCGAGTGGATGCCAAGGACTGAGTCGAGCGCATGACCCGGCACGTATTCGGTGGCGACGAAGCAGCTCCCGTTGGCGACACCGAGATCGAGGACTTGGGCGATATTGGCATGCGAGAGCGAGGCGGCTTGCTTGGCTTCCAGCATCACTGCGTCGACGAGGCCGGTGTCGCGCATCGGAGCTTCGCCGACGCGCCAGATCACCACATGCTTTTCGAAGCCGTGCAGTCCGACGAGCTTCGCAAGGTGAGCGTCTCCTGTATCGACGCCCTCTAGGCGTCGGATGAGTCGATACTTGCCGAACATCGCCTCGGATCGGGACACGGGTGGGATAGTCGACGGGAACGGGGGAGGTGTCCCGTTTTTGGCGAGGTAGGGGTGACCGTGGCCGTGCCGGTGCCAGGGACAGTGTCAGCGACAGTGCCAGCGACAGTGCCAGCGTCAGTGACAGGGACAGTGTCAGCGACAGTGCCAGCGACAGTGCCAGCGTCAGTGACAGGGACAGTGACAGGGTCAGGGACAGGGACAGGGACAGGGACAGTGCCCGTGCCAGCGTCAGTGCCAGTGCCAGTGCCAGTGCCAGCGTCGGCGTCAGTGCCCGTGCCAGCGTCAGGGATCTGCGGTTTCAGGCCGACTGGGTGCCGTGCACCGGGTGAATGCGTAAGTATCGCCCGAGGTGCTTCGCGCCCAGGTAGAAAGGACCCGTGTCGAGTAAGGCGATGGTCAGCTTGAAGGTGTAGCCCGCTGCGATGAATGTCAGGAGCTGCGGCCACAGCGGCTCCGCGTCGACGATGGGGATACCTTTGGCGAGAAAGTGGGTGATCAAGATCACCGAGGTGGTGTCGACCAGCTGGCTAACGAGCGTCGAGCCGTTGTTTCGTAGCCAGAGGTGGCGGCCATTGGTGAGGCGCTTCCAGAAATGAAAGACCTGCACGTCGACGAACTGAGCGGCGACATACGCGATCATCGAGGCAGTCACCGCACTGAAGGCGAGGCGCCGCACCTCGAAGAACACGCTCGATTGGGGTTGCCCGGCGGGTTCGAACCCGGGCAGCGCGCCCCCGACCCACAGGATGAGCATCACCCAGAGGTTCAGGCCGAGACCCATCCACACGACTTGGTTGGCACGGTGGCGGCCGTAGAGCTCGGAGATGAAGTCGGTGCACAGGAAGGTGATCGGATAGGGCAACACGCCGACCGCGAGCGGCATGGGGATGGTGAGGCTGGTGCCGGGCAGCTGGAAGCTGAGGTCGATGAAGCGCGTGACACCCAGAATGTTGAGCATCGCGAGCGTTCCCAAGAACAGCCCCGAGAGCACCAAGAACACCCGCTGGCGTCGCTCCTGCATCGTGGCTTCATCGAGGCGGGGCAGCCCTTCGAAATCGTATTGCTCCGACGGAAGGAGCCCGCCTTGCTTTTCGGTCACGCCCCCGCTTTCTGCCGCAGCGCCTTCCCCTCAATCCCCCGCCAGGCCTGATGTTCTTGCCCGGCACGCTTGGAGTCCCCGAGCTCTTCATAGAGGGCGGGCAGCGAAACGGACAGAGCCCGAGCTCCGGTCGCCGCTTCCCAGGCAGTCCGAAACGCCTCCAAGTCCTGCGTGCGCTGAACGATCACTTTCCCGCGGGCAAGACTCGCGGTCTCCGGCCCTGCCGCTGTCTCCTGGTGCTCGTGCGCCTCGCCCGCCTCGCAAGCCGGGCAATGATGGCCCGCCCGCTCCTGCTGTACGAACACGCGGGTGCCTTCCGGGAGGGCCTGTTCCAGTCCTTCGAGCGCCTCGGGCTCTCGCTCGAGCGCGACGAAGGTCCAGCGCCGTTCGTCGCCTGGTCGTAAGATCTCGAGCAGCGGAAAGACCGGCACGGCCTCCTCCGCCGAAACCTGGTGTGCTGCGACAGGGGCCCCATCCCAGAGCACCAAGTCACCGTAGTCGATCGGCGCATCGCCGAAGGTCGGCGATTGCACGACGCCGTGGCACGGGCTGAGCGGCGCGGTCCAGACCAGCTCGAAGCTCACAGTCTTGTTGGGTAGCGACGCGGTCCCATCTGTGGGCGATGTTCGAGACAGCACACGCAGCACCATTGGTGGAAGGCCTGCGACATACGGCATGTCGCGCGCACGATCGAGTCGCGCTGGCACTCCGATCTCCTCCCAAACTTCAACCGCCTCCTCCGCTTTGCCAAGCGCGGTCGCGCAGATGGCCAGATTCCAAAGCACCGGTCGTTGAGGGCCCATGCGCATACGCGCTTGCTCGTTGGCGGCGTAGCCTTCGTCGAACCTACCGCGCCACTTGTCGAGCAGACCCGCGTCGTACCACCACTCACCCCGTTCGGGATCGATCTCGATCGCGCGAGTAAAGGCCTCTTGCGCTTCGTCGTCGCGGCCGGGGCCGCAAAGTCGAAGTGCGTTCCCGAGCGTCGCGTACAGAAGGCCCGCCACGTCCGCGTCTTTGCGTTCCGCATCACCCAGGGCGTCTAGGCTTCGTTGTAGGGCACGGGCAGCCCATGAGGCGGGGCCATCTTCGGTGAGCGTCGGCTCGTCCATGCCGCGCCGGCCGGCCTGCTCGATCAGAAGGGATGCGGCCAGTAGGGTCAGTTGCGAGTCTGTGCCCCAGGACTCCGCCAGCCCCCGGAGCACCTCGCGCTGGGCAGGAGCATTGCCCATTTGCTGGATCAAGCTCAGCGCCAGCTCCGCGAGCTTTCGATCGGAGTCGAGGCGGTTTCGGCTTTGAAGGAGCGCCTTCCACGCGGATTCGAGGTCTTCGGTCGGTTCAGCATGCCTCATGCGGGCCGAGCTTAGCAGCAGCCCTTCGCTTGTCAGCGGTGAGGCGGCTCACGGAGCACGATTTCCGCGCTCTTCTTGGTGGACCTCCCTCTTTTTCGCTAACCTGAGAGCGCGAGGGCTGGTCGGCGACCGCCACTGCTGAAGGGGATGAGTTGCAATACCACAGTGCGGGACTGACCGACGTCGGGCAGCGCCGAAAGTTGAACGAGGACGCGTTCTTCGTGGACGACGATTTGGGCTTGTACGTCGTTGCCGACGGGATGGGCGGACACGCAGCCGGTGAGATCGCCAGCCAGGAAGCCGTGGACACCGTGCACGGCATGGTCAGTCGAGGGCACGATGCTCTGGACCGGGTCGCCCAGGGCGACACTTCGGAGGACTCGCTGCGGAGGGCCATCCGGATCGTCGAGAGCGCCGTCCAGGCCGCGACCTACATGGTCTTCGGCTTGGCGCAGCACGATCCCGAGCAGCAAGGCATGGGCACGACCGTGTCGGTGCTGGCGATGTGTGGCGACTACGGGATCACCGCTCAGGTGGGCGACAGCCGAATCTATTTGATCCGCGGACATGCCGTGGAGCCGCTCACCGAGGATCACACCCTCGTGGCTTGGCAACTCAAGCAGGGGATCATCACGGAGGCCGAAGCGGCCCGGTCACCGCACCGCAACGTGATCACCCGCGCGGTCGGAAGCCGAGAGTACGTCCAGGTCGACACAGGCTTCTTCGAGGTCCAGCCCTCGGATGCGTTCATGCTTTGCTCGGATGGCCTTCACGGGTATCTGCAAGAAGACGAGATCCCGGACGTGATCGACATGGGCCCGAGGGGCGCCGCAGAACGATTCATTCAGATGGCGAACTCACGCGGCGGCCGAGACAACATCACCGCGATTGTCGTCAACGTTCGGTAGTACGTCGAGGGGATCGGGTGCGCGAACGAGATCGCGTAATCGGCTAATCTTCTGCGCTTGAGTATCGAAGCTCGACGGGCTCTCCTTCCTCGTCGAGGCTGACGTAG
>CALLDH010000081.1 GCA_937998345.1 uncultured bacterium
TCCTCGAGGTCGCCGACGCGCTTCTCCGGAATCCTGACATCGAGCTCGTCGAGATTCAGGGCCACACCGACACCAGTGGCGACCGCGCGCTCAACATGCGGCTGTCACAGCAACGCGCAGAAGCTGTCGAGCGATGGTTGATTCAGCACGGTGTGGAGCCGACGCGGTTGATGGCGAAGGGCTACGGCTCTACCCGTCCTATCGTGCCCAACATCACGCAGCAGAACCGCGCGCGTAACCGACGTGTTCAGTTCAGGATTGTGCGTCGCGTCAGTCCGACCGCCGCCGCAACACCGTGAGCCCGAGCAGTGCTGCAAGAAGAGCCGCCCAGGGCACGTCGGCAGGGGTCCGCGTCGCGCTGCAACCGCTGCCGCTGCCTGGAGCACCGGCCGGGTCGTCGCAAGCGATCGGGTCGCCGTTTGCGTCCGTCTCGCAGTTGAGCTCGAGCCCACCTATTGGTGCCGCGTTGCACTGGTCATTCAGGCTGCCGGGCGGGTAGATGTCGCAGACGGCATTGATGTCGTCTTGGGCCAGTGTGCGCTTCGCGACCGATGTCCGCTCGGCTGAAGCGAACATCGTGGCGTCCTGATCATCCGAGTGGCCGATGCCGATGAAGTGACCGGCCTCGTGCGTCACGATGCTGGCCAAATCTGCCTCCCCAGGGTTACCGGCGGGGCAACCGCTGTCCGGGCAGTTCGCGTAGGGGCCCCCGGCGAATTGGCGCGTTGCCAGCTGGTCGTTGATCATCATGTCCGCGTCGAGGATCTCGCCGGTGCTCGTGTTGTGCCAGACGATCGTCACGGCGAATGCGAACGAAGAGTAGGGCTGGTCGGAGCACGGGTCCTGGAACGACTCGTTGCTGGGGTCGCCGCTGCCAAGGAAGGCAATGGTGTTCACGTTGCCGGTGGAGTTGAATTCGGCGCGTCGGCAGTCGGACGATTGAAGGCCCTTGAAGATCAAGTTTGGGGGATTCGCGGGATTCAGCTGCGCTTCCCGCGAGTCACAGTCGACGTTTTCCCAAGAGGCGAACGACTGATCGACGGCTGACTCGACGTCCTCGAAGTCCATCCACACCGAGCCGTGGTAGTCGATCGCGTACGTTAGACACGGGTTCTTCCAATACAGGGGAGCGCCTTCGGTCGGGCAGGGGGCGTCTCCAATCTGCGAGCTCCCGTCGGTGGTCATGCGGCAATAGGCCGAGGCGCGGTCCGGCGAGAACGAGGCGACGAGTGCGAGCACGAGGGCCGCGGTGCACAGGCTCCGACTACTCATGGCTGCCACTTGCGTTCTTCTCGACGATGCCTCGCAGTTTCGAAAGCAACGCGTCGAGGCGCTCCTTCTCTGGCAGCGCGCCCTGGCTCGGCTCCAGGCGGCCTTGCGCGTTCCGCCGCATGAGCATCAAGCCCTTGCGGTTCTGCGTGACCGTCTCGACGCCTTGCTCGGTGCGCACCCGCAGGACGCCCTGTCCCATGCCGACCGGCCGGAATGCGGTATAGGGGCCGCCGTCGCGCATGAACACGATCACGCGCTCGCCGACCGTGAAGGAGGGCTCTCCCTCGACACGCATCCCGAGGTCGCCGATTTGCCCACCCAGGGTTTCGAGCATCACTTCTTGCTCGTCGGGTGCGTGGCCTCGAAGCTCACGCCCGACCGCGATGCGGTGCCAGGTACCGAACTGGCCGTCGGGGCGCTGGAATGACTCGGAAAATAGCACCCGACCGAGGACGATTCGGTCCGCGTGGGCAACCAACTCCTCGAGCTCCAGCCCTTGGACGATGGACGCATTGGCGGGGCCCACCATGAGCAGGCTGAGTAGGAAAGCCGCGAGAAGAGAGCGAATCACCCCTCGGAACGACTTCAATCTAAGCATTCCCTAAATCTGTGGGTCCGGAACCCCTGCGTCAAGCGATCCGCCTCGCACGATCTCGATTGACAAATTCCCCTCAATTTTCGTACACCTTGCCCCATGTACCAAGATCTGTTGTCCCGCCATCTACGATCGGCGCTCGGAGTGCTTTGCATCGTGGTGCTGGGCGGCTGTGACATGGCAAAGTTCACCGCCGACTCGACGGTAGGGCTGTTCACGCGCGCGGCTCCGGCGTTCGAATCATATTGGGACTACGATCTTGCGGGCGAAGCCGTTCCCGCGACGATCGTGCAGTTCGAAGGGATTCTTCGGGTCATTCCGGACAACGAGAGCATGTTGGCACAGCTGTCCCAAGCTTACGTCGCCTATGCCTACGGCTGGGTCGAGGCAGACGCCGAGGCGCTTGATTTCGAGGGCAACTACGAGGAAGCCGACGCGCAGCGCGGACGCGCACGCACCATGTACCTGCGCGCGATGGACCTGACGCGCCATCGGATTCGACTGCACAACGGAGACGTCGACATCGCCGTCAAGGCGACCGTGGAGGAGCTCGAGGAGTGGCTGCAGGCGGCGTTCGTAGAGGCAGCGGATGCCGAGATGCTGCTCTGGCACGGATACGCCTGGGGCTCGTACATCAACACCTCGAAGGACGACATGGAAGCCATCGCGGACCTCGCGTATGCCAAGGCGTTCGTGGCGCGCTCGATCGAGCTCGACCCGAACTACTACAACGCAGCCGGGTATACGTTCATGGGGGTGGCCACGGCATCGGAAATGGCCGCCGACTTGGATGCTGCGAAGGTCTACTTCGAGAAGGCATTGGCCCGAACCGAGCGGCGTGCCCTCCAGGCCCAGCTCAACATGGCGCGCTACTACGCCGTCAAGACTAGCGATCGAGACCTTTTCCACAAGCTCCTCACCGAGGTGATGGACGCGCACGATCCGCTGCCTGAAGCCCGGCTCTCCAACCTGATGGCCCGCGAACGCGCCGCTCTATACATCGAGAACGCGGACCAACTTTTTTAGTGTTATCCCCGACTCGGGAAGCTATCCTCCGAAACCCTGGCGTTCTGCGTTGACTGGGCCCGTATGAACTCGAGACTCCTACCAAGCCTGCTCCTCGCATTCGCTGCGTTTGCGAGTCCCGGTGGGGTCTCGAGGTCTGCGACAGCGGCGCAGGCGTTGGAGCTGCGCCTGGCCACGCTCGCGCCTAGCGGCTCATCGTGGATGAAGGTCTTCAAGGCCTGGAACCTCACGATCAAGGAGCAGACCGACAACGCAGTGAGCCTGCGCTTCTATGACGGTGGCAGCCAGGGCGACGAGCGAGACTTCGTTCGCAAGATGCGCGCCGGCCAGATGGATGGCGCCGCGCTCACGACTACGGGTCTCGGTATATTGGTTCGTCCGGTGCTGGCGTTATCGGCTCCCGGTGTGATCGAAGACTACGAGCAGCTCGACAGAGTACGCACCGAGCTCAACGGGCGTTTCGAAGCCTTGTTCGACGAGGAGGGGTACGTGGTACTCGGCTGGGGCGACGTCGGTAAGACCCGCCTTCTCTCGATCGAGAAGATCGACCGGCCAGCCGACATCAAGAAGCTGCGTCCATGGCTCTGGAAAGACGACCCGGTCTTCGCCGAATTCTTGAAGGTCGTCGGTGCGAATCCGGTCCGCCTCGGCGTCCCCGAGGTTTACCCGGCGTTGCAAACCGGCATGGTCGACACGCTGCCCGCGTCCGCTCTCGCTGCGGTGTCGCTCCAGTGGTACACGCGGCTGAAGTTCATCTCGAAGCGCAATAGCGGGATTATCGTGGGCGCTACGATCATTCGAAAGGACAAGTTCGAGGCGCTCACCGAAGAGCAGCAAAAGGTCTTGGCCGACACTGGAGTTCGTGCTCACAAGGCGCTCAACCGGTCCATTCGTCGCGACGATGACAAGTCATACGCCACCGTGCTCAAGCGGGGAATCACCGAAGTCGACACGAGCGAGCACGAAGCGGAGTGGGACGAAGTCAGCAAGAAGGTCCGCGAGCGGCTTGCGGGCCGTGTGTATCCAAAGAGCCTGCTCAACGCAGTCATTGCTGCAGCGGAGAAGCAAGAGTGAAGTACATTCGGCGCATTGACATAGGAATTGCGCGCGGTGAGGCGGCCGTTGCAGCCACGGTGCTGCTGCTCATGATCCTGGTCGCGGCCACCCAGGCGGCTCTCCGGAACCTCACCAATCTCGATTTCTCCTGGGCCAACCTCATCCTCGAGCGCATGGAGTGGGCGGACTCGTTCCTCCAGAAGGGCACCCTCTGGCTTGCGTTCTTTGGCGCGTCCCTGTCGACCTTCGATGAGAAGCACATCGCCATCGACATCGTCCCCCGACTTTCGCCGCCTCGGCCCAAGCAGCTCTTCCGCGCCATCGTGTCTTTGTTCTCGGCGGTGACGTGTTTTTACCTCGGCCGCGTCTTCTGGCTGTCAGTACTCAACAACGCGAAAGAGATTCCACTCGAGTTCTCTGTGCTCGGCGCCAACGATGAGATGATTCACATCTGCGAAGCGCCGGCCTCGGTATTGGCGGACTCTGGGCTCTCGAGGCCAGACATATTCTGCGCTGTGCGAAACGCGCTCGAGGTGTTTGGCGCGCAGATGTCGACTCCCGACGTGGCCCTGCAGCTCATCGTGCCGGCGATGTTCATCTTCATGTCCGTGCGCTTCTTAATGCGCGCATTGGCCGCCAGTGCCGCCTTCATTACGAAGGACTACCCCGACGACTCGAACGGGGAGGGCTGAGCGATGGACGGCATTTGGATCATCCTCCTCACCGTGCTCGCCATTCTGGGCGCCCCCCTCTTCGCGATCTTCGGAGCGGCGGCGATGCTGCTATTCGGGGCCCTGCCCGACACGAGCATCACCGGCACCGCCAACGACGTTTTCAGTGAGAAGTTCGCCGACTCCCCGTTGCTCGTGACCATTCCCCTGTTCACGTTCGCCGGTTACGTGCTTGCCGAGAGCGGCACTCCGCAGCGCCTGGTCAAGCTCTCGCGGGCCTGGCTAGGGTGGATGCCGGGTGGCCTGGCGATGGTCTGCCTCGTCGCCTCGGCCTTCTTCACGACCTTCACGGGCGGCAGCGGCATCACGATCGTGGCCATTGGCGGTCTTCTCTATCCAGCTCTGATTGCGGACAAGTACGAGGAGAATTTCTCTCTCGGCCTGGTCACGACGGGTGGCTCGCTTGGGCTTCTGTTCCCACCCAGCGTGCCGATGATCATCTACGGTGTCGTCGCCGGCATCATGATCGAGAAGCTGTTCTTGGCTGGCCTGATTCCCGGCATCATCACCGTTGCCACGCTGGCCATCTACAGCTCGATCACCGGAATCAAGCACAAGATGCCCCGTACCCGCTTTGAGGGGGGCGCCGCGATGAAGACCCTCTGGGAGGCTAAGTGGGAGGCTCTCCTTCCGATTGCGCTGCTCGGAGGGATGTACAGCGGTCTGCTCCGCATCCACGAGGCGGCCGCGTTCACCGCGATCTACACCCTGGTGATCGAAGTGTGGGTCTACCGGGACGTCAGCTTCCGTAAAGACCTACCCAGAATCATCCGCGAGTCGATGACCCTCGTCGGGGCGATTCTCGCTATTCTGGCCACCGCCATCGGTTTCACTGCCTTCCTGATTCAGGCGCGCGTTCCAATGGTGATTCTCGAGGCCATGGAAGGCTACATCACCTCTCAGGTCATGTTCCTGATTGCCTTGAACTTCTTCCTCATCGGCGTTGGCATGTTGATGGACATCTTCTCGGCGATCGTGGTCGTGGTGCCGCTCATCGTGCCCATTGCTCTCCGGTTCGGTGTCGACCCATACCATCTCGGTATCGTCTTCCTGCTCAATCTCGAGATCGGCTACATGACCCCACCGGTCGGTCTGAACCTCTTCATCTCGAGCTTCCGCTTCAACAAGCCGATCACCCAGCTCTATAGATCCGTCCTGCCCTTCATCGGCCTCCTCGGCCTAGCCCTGGTCATCGTCACCTACATCCCAGTCCTCTCGACCTGGCTCCCGAACATGCTGGAAACCGATGCGGTGAACCTCGGCGACCCAATGGGAGGCGAAGATATGGATTACGAGGACGACGAGCTCGGCCTCGACCTGGACGCGCTCGAGGGCGACGACGACGAGCTCGACCTAGACGCGCTCGAGGGCGATGACGACGAGCTCGACCTAGACGCGCTCGAAGGCGACGACGACGAGCTCGACCTGGATGCGCTCGAAGGCGACGACGACGCGCTAGACCTGGATGCGCTCGAAGGCGACGGTAAGCAAGAGCCCGCAGAATAGTAAGAACCGGGGCCCTGCAGTTCTCGCTGTTAGGTGCGGACGAGGTTGGCTGAGGTTTCTTGGAGGACTGCCAGGCGGTATGCGATGTCGCCCGTGATTTGGCCTGGAGCGCTAGCGAGGGCGTTGACTCGATCCAGCAGCCAGCCCAAACGGCGTTCCAAGTCCTCGCGCGTCAGCTCGAGCTTGGTCTGAGGGCTGGTCAGCTTGTCCCGGCGGGCATCGAGGTAGCCCGTGTGGCCGGCGGCTCGCCGGTCGCGCTCGTGTCGGGTCAGCAAGGCGGCGGAGTGGACCTCGCGCAATGGGGAGTCGCTAGAGACGATTGCAGGGAACGGCGTTGGGCTGTTGATGTCGACCACGCGGGTGAAGTGATGGGCCCAACAATGGTCTTCGCCGCGGCTCGTGTCGCTGATGCCGACAATCTCGATGTCGGGTTCGCCCACGCGGTCGCAGAGCTCGCGGAGGCGCTTGATCTTGGCTTCGCCGCTGTTGATCTGGTCGAGCGTCGAATAGTGAACGTGGTCGACGTTGAGGGCCTCGCCTGCGACCTCGACCGTGGGCTTGGGTGACGCGCTGGTCAGGACGATCTCGATTTGTGGGCATTGCGCGCGAACCCACGCGAGATCATCGCGGTCGATGACTTGGTCGTGTTCGTACCGTTGCCAGATGTGTTGAGCGAGCTCACGCAACACTTCTTCGGAGGTCGTTTGCAAGTGTCGCAGCAGGGTGAGCTGCGGGACGCGTTGAGCGGCGCGGATCGGGTCTGTGATGAAGTGCCGAAAGCCCTGCCGTCGAAGCCAGCCGAGGTGCGCGGCCGCCTTGCCCCAGAACCCGTAGTAGGCGCCGGGGTACGCCCAGATCCTCAAGCTGCGGCCGAGATATCGGGCTGTCTTTCGTGGGTGGTCCCAGTCGAGGAGGAATTTGCCGCTCTGTTGCCGGTCTTCGATGCGCTCGAAGTGCTCGCGCCCGTAGCCTTGATACGCGCAGAGCTCCCAGCCCAGGTCCTCTCCTAGATCGCGGCCGAGGTGAATCGTCCGGTCGAGATCGAGGACCAGGTAGCGGGTCTGTGGCGTGAGGACACTCGCGCACAGCTCGCGAAAGGATGCGACCTCGCCGTGATGAACCAGACGATCCACCAGACGGTTCGGAGAGCTCGTCGACGTTGCTCGCGCTGCCACGACGACAATGTAGGGCGGGACGGCGGGCCTGTTTGTAAAACTTACGTCATCGCGCAGGGGGGTCGAGTTTTCGTCAGGTGTGGCATCCCTTCAGCTCGCCTTCCAAGGCCGGGCGATACTTCCCCTTCGCGCCTCCCAATACGGCGGCGCCATGCCCTGGTAAGACATGCTCAAACTCGAGGTCGAGCACCGAGCGGACGTCGCTGGCAGTGGGATGCGCAAACTGCAACCAGCCTGGACCTACGTTATAGGGTTTCCAAAACCCGAATCGTTTCATCATGACCTTGGCCGGCCAGTTGCAGAACTCGTCCGGGGCCGGCGTGTGCTGGAGCGAGTCGCCCGTGACCAGAATGCCTCCGTGGCGCTGGATCAGGCAGACCGCTTCGGGGGGATTGGAGGTCGAGAATACTTTGAGCTTCGCGTCCGCGATTGGAAGGGCGCTCGCTTCCGAGAGCCACTCGTCGGGCTCCATATACGGATCGAGGCCGTCTTTGCTGGGGTCCATCCCTCGCGCGTATCGCTGGCCTGCGACGGCATAGACCTTTGCGCCATATCGGTCGCGATAGAATCCGTCGTCGCGCCCGTGAAAACCGGCCAGCCGGACGACATGCTTCAGCTCGCCCCGCGACTCGAGCTCCGCCAATCCGGTGTCGGACAAGCGAATGCTGTTGAAGATCGTGAGCCCGTCCGTGCCCCGGACCACAGCCATCGAGCGGCTGATCTTCATGGGGATGCGCATGGGCATCTTGATCCCTCCACGCACGAACCAAATCCCATCGAACAGCTCTTCGAGCTTGCCGTGGGGCGAAGCTGGCAGATGCCCACCTTTGACCGACTCTCCTAGTGCTCCTGCTGCAACCATGGGGGTCCTCGCTTTCGCCAACACTCTAGAGCTAACAGCTTGCAAAATGCAAGTACTTATTTTATCTTGTTTTCATGAGGGATCAGCGGTCCGAATGTCCAATCGCTTATGGGCTCGATTTCTTCGGCGATAAGTGGTCGCTACTGATCGTGCGGGACATCGCCATCTACGGACGGCGCCGCTATGGGCAGTTCGAGGCGGCGGGCGAAGGGATTGCCACCAATATACTGGCCAGTCGGCTGAAGCAGCTCGTGGAAGACGGGATCATCGAGAAGCTTCGAGATCCAGAGCATGGGTCGAAGCGGATCTATCGCCTGACCCCAAAGGGAATCGACCTACTGCCCATCGTCGTCGAGATCATCATTTGGTCCGCCAAGCACGATCCCGATTCGCCCGTGACCCGTGGCTATCTACACCGTGCCCGCCGAGACCGTGACGGACTCCTCGAGGAGATGCGCCGGAACGCGACGGCATAGAGAATGGCGGCGGGGCCGACCTGAGGCTACGGGCCGGAGGAGCAGAGAACGATGCCCGGCTAGAGGGCTCTCAAGGCGTACTCCGGCTCTACGAGCCTTTGAACAGACCGGAGAGCCGCGCTCTTCCGCCCGGTGTGCTGTACCTAACAAGTGTGATTTGACCGGAAGCGGGGCTCTGCGTAGTAGCTTCAAGGCGGCGGCGGCCAGTCACCAGATATCGACGCGAGTGCCGAATTAATGTCAGCTTTGTCTTGTCGGTTCGGCGCGGATCTCACACCGAACACCGGAGGCAAGCTTTGCGAGTCGCTTACTTGATGAACACCTACCCGCTCATCAGCACAACGTTTATCCGTCGGGAGATCCATGCCCTGGAGGAGATGGGCGTTCAGGTCGAGCGCTTCGCGGTTCGAGCTTGGGCGGAAGAACTCGTGGATCCCCGTGACGTCGAAGAACGAGGCAAGACCACATACTTGCTCACCAGCAACATCCTCGGGCTGATGGCCTCGTTCGCGAAGGAGCTCGTGGTCAACCCGGGAGGCTTGTTCCGAGGGCTGAGAACCGCATACCGCCTCTGGCGCACCGCTGGAGCAGGGCTCGTCAAACACGCCGCCTATTTGCTCGAGGCCATCAGTCTTCGGCAGCGCATGGACGCTGCGGAGCTGCAACACGTCCACGTTCACTTTGGAACCAATGCGACCACTGTGGCGATGCTGGCTCGTGCGATGGGAGGAGGCACGTATAGCTTCACTGCACACGGGCCGGACGAGTTCGTAGAGCCTTTACGCTCGAGCTACGACCTCAAGATTCGTGATGCCGCGTTCGTTGCGGCGATTTCCAACTTCTGCCGCGTGCAGCTTGCGCGCATTGCTGGGATGGAGTGCTGGGACAAGATCGAGATCGTTCCGTGCGCCCTCGACCTGCGTGATTTCCCAAACAAGCCCGTTGGAGCTCACCCAAACCGGCAGCTGGTCTGCATCGGCCGCCTGTGCCGACAAAAGGCCCAGACGCTTTTCCCCGACGCCATTGAGCCACTATCCGATGCGTTTCCAGACTTGAAGATCGTTCTCGTCGGTGACGGCGAGACACGCCCGGAGCTCGAAGCCAAGATTGCGAGCAAGGGCCTCGACAAGCACTTCGAGCTCCTCGGCTGGTGCTCCAATGAAGAAGTGCGCAAGCGCCTCAGTGGCGCCAGGGCCATGCTTCTGCCCAGCTTCGCCGAAGGACTACCCGTGTCGATCATGGAGGCCTTTGCGCTTCGGAAGCCCGTGATCTCGACCTATATTGCTGGGATTCCCGAGCTCGTCGATTCGTCCTGCGGGTGGATCGTCCCTGCGGGAGATGTTCCAGCGCTGACTGATGCGATCCGGGATTGCCTCACGCGAGACGAAAAGGAACTAAACGCCATGGGTGACGTAGGCCGGTCTCGGATCGAGGCCTGCCACGACATCCAGCGTTCCGCGGCGCTCCTACGCGAAGCATTCGGTCATTACAGCGCAGAGCGGCGCTAGTTTCTCACCGAACCTAGAGCAGGCCCAGGCTGCGCACATAGTCCGTGAAATCGCTCACGATCCGCCGCTCGCTGCATTCCTGGGTCACGAAGGCCCGAGCATTCCGCTCCAGGCGCCTGGCGAGAGCCTCGTCCTTCCAGAGCCGCTCGATCGTTCGTGCCATGGCGTCGGGGTCACCAGGAGGACAGATCAGGCCTGTTGCCTCATCGCTGACATAGTCGGTCATCGCGACAGATTCGGTCACGATGGAAGGCGTCTCCAGTTGCATCGCCGCGATCAACGTGCCGTGACCGCACGGGACCTGCGTGTCGTGGAGCGGCAGGACCATGAGCTTCGCATGCGCGATGAGGTTCCACACATCCGCCAGCGGGATGTTGGTTCGTACGCTCACGTTGGAAGGGAGGTTGAGCCCTTTGACGTTGGCCGGTCGGGTCACGATGGCCAGATGATGGTCGGGAAGGCGGCGCATCGCCTCGACGAGAGTCACGTAATCGCGACCTTCTCCACCAACCGCGCACAGGTACGGGGTCGGCTCGATGGGTGTCGCGGACGAATCGAAGCCAGGCTCCGCTGCGCTCCAACGAAGGCTATCGATTCTCCCCGCGGGAATGCCGAAGTACTCAGGATAGCGGGCCCGCTCGACGGAGGAGAAACAGACGAATCGATCGATGCCTCTGAGGGAGTCGACGATGAAGCGTCGGCGGAGGCCCGTCGGAAGCTTCGAAAAGGTGAAGGAAAAAGCCAAGTGCGGAGCCTTCACGCCCATGGCTCTGCAAAATAAGTTCATCCACGCAGATACCAATGGAGTGTGGGACACGATGAGCGCCGCCCGCTCGCGCTTGGCGGCCCGAGCCGCCTCCCAGCAGGTGCGGTAGCGGCTGATCTTCGGGCTTTGGATCCTCTTTTCGAATGCGGAGCTGGGACGGCCGGAAAAGCTGATCCAGCGAAAAGGGTCCTCTGGGAAGCGTCCCCCAATCCAGTTCCATGCGGGATCTTCGGACTCGGACACGTTCACGATGACAGGTCTGCTCGTCACGGCGGAAATGCTAGCACTGCGGAGAACGGAACGCAGATCGCAGCAGGGCAATCCGACTGATAAACGTAGCTTCAGCCACCCTTGTGTTCGATGATCGAGGAGCGATTCCCCGTGAGCTTCCCCCGCTGAAAGCGGATCCAGCCGATGGCTTCGGGAAACTTGCCGAGCATCAGAAACAAAGCGAGCGTCCAAGGTCGCGCTTCGCCTTCGCTTCGCAGGCGGCGGGCGATACGGACCACATTGAGCGGGTACGCGAGCAGCAACAGCAGCGAAAACCAACCCGTGAGGGGTGCGAAGGCAAGGGCGAGCGTCGGGAGGATCAGCCCCCACGCCACGATGCGCCTCGACTCGCGAACCCACATTCTTTCAGGCGGAGCCCCGTGCAGGTGTGACCCTTCGGCGTACGCATGGCCGGCCCGCACCCCACGCTTCCACCACTGAGACAGGTGCATCATGGCGGCGTCATGGAGCGCCATCTCTTCATCGAGACGGCGTATCTTCCAACCCTCTTGCCGGAGCCGCACGCATAGTTCGGGCTCCTCGCCGGCGATCAGGTCAGGCGTGAAGCCACCGACCGACTCGAACGCTCGGATACGCATCACGGCGATGCCACCGCAACTCTTGGCCTCGCCGATGGGGGAATTCCACTCGACATCGCAAAGGTAGTTGAAGACGCTCGCATCGGGGAAACGCTCCCTCAGCCGGCCAGCCGCGGCAGCGTACTCTTCGTTTGCTTCGAGGAAATCGACAGCCTCTTCTATCCACCCCTCGACCAACTCACAGTCTCCGTCGATGAGCTGGGCATACTTCAGCCCGGCCGCAATCTGGGTCAGACGCTCGACACCCGCGTTCCGGGCGCGCGCAGCCGTGAACGGGATCTCCGGGTCGAGCTCGACGACGTCCACGTCGACCGAGCGCGCGAGCTCCACGCTTCCATCCGAGGAGCCCGAGTCGACGTACACGAGATGAGACACCTGCGTTGCCAGCGACTGGAGGCAGATCTTCAACCGCTCCCCTTCGTTCTTGCCGATCGCGACGGCGCCAACCGAAGAGCGGGCCGTGGCGCTCATACGTCGAACCCCTTCACGAACGTGCTGTTCCGTACGAAGTCTCGCCAGAAATGGGGCGGTTCCTCATTGTGCTTGCGCTGGATGACGGACCGAGCGCGGAAGGTCGTATAGCCCAGGAGAAACGCGAGGTCCGCGAGCATTGCTTGCCCCTTGCCACGATTCCTCACGAAAAAGCGCCGTCGTGAATCGAACCAATAGCTCGGGTACCGGCGCTTGTCTTTGCGATCGTCGGTAATGCCGGTGGCCTGTGCCTGCAAATGCGTGACGACACTATTCGGAACGTAGTACGCCGGCCAACCGGCTCGACTGGCCCGAAAACAGAGGTCCACCTCGTCGAAGTACAGGAAATACTCGCCGTCGAAGAGTCCCACGTCCGTCAGGACCTCTTTGCGAATCATCATGGCCGCGCCGGTCACCCAATCGACTTGCATGACCTCGTCGCCCAGCTCGTATAGGAGTTGTCGATCGCGGAGGAGCTTGGTGAGCAGGCCCAACTTGAAGCCCTCAACCAGCTCGCTCGCGGCACTCGGAAACCGAAAAGCCGAGTGGGCTTGCTTTCCGTCGGCGCCCTCGACTCGGGTGCCGGCAATACCGACGTCCGGGCGACTTTCCATGAATGTGAGCAGCTTGCTAATCGCACCGCGATGTACGCAAGCGTCCGGATTGAGCAGCATCACGTAGTCCGGAGGCTCTTCTGCGTCGAGGTAGGGTTGGATCCCGGCGTTGTTCCCGGCGCCGTATCCCCCGTTGGACGTCAGGGGTATCAGCGTGCACCAATCCCAGCCGTTGGCCTCGATCGCGCTGCGAATGATCTCCACCGAACCGTCGCCCGAATCGTTGTCCGTGACGACGACATGCATGTCTCCAATCTGCTCGACTTCATGCTGCAACGATCCCAGCGAGTCGACGACGAGCTTTGGCGTCCGGTAGTTGACGACGACGACGAGCACTTTCATGCGACTAGCAGTATTGAGCACCGCTGAGCAATCTACAACCGCGCCCGGCGCTCAGCCCGCGCCGGTAGGATGACGCATCGCCACCGATGCTCGGCCCATGCTAGGCAAGATGATCACCCAGCCGTAGCGCGACTGCCACGAGGGTAAGGGTCGGGTTTGCGTAGCCCACAGCCGATGGAAAAACGGAGCTTCCGGCTATGAATAGGTTTTCGGTCTGATGGTGGCGGCAGTCGGCATCGACCACGCCGGTGGACGGCCGGAGCGACATGCGCGTACCACCCATTTGATGCCATCCGGTGCCCGCACGGGGCACTTCGCCACTTCCGAGCTCGGCGGCGCCGACGAACTTACCGACGCTGATGCGCTCGAATTGCTCGCGGGCGAGCTTTACCGAGCGCCAATAGCTATCGACCTCCGGTTGGCTCCACGACCACTGAAGGCGTGCTTGTCGCTTACCGTGAGGACCTCGGCGACGACCTAGTCGGACCCGGTTGTCGCGAGATGGGCGTTGACCCGTCATCGATTCGATCGCCAAGACGCCGACATCGGTGACCCGCGTGCTCGGATCGGACCAGCCGCCGAGAGCGGTATGGTGGCGAGGGCCCGGCCCGAACTTGAAGCGAAGCTGCTCGATCGTGGATCGTGCGTCTTTGGCGAGTTCCGCGAGTTGCTTGACCCCCTCGACAGGCGTGAGCCTCCTGTGGCGGAACTGGGCAAGCCTCGCGCCGGCTGCGGCAGCCTTGCTAGCAACGGCCGGTGGCGCCCCCACGAGCGTCATCGAGAAGCGGAGCAGATTCTCGGCGCGTACCGCGTCGCGGGAAAGCGAGTAGTGTCCGAGAACCGTCTGGCCATCCCGCTCGTGAAAATCGTGAAACCGGCCGGTCTCACGGATGTCGCTGTCGGGGAGCAGGACGCCAAGGCGAGCGTGTGGATGGTCCATAAACCATCGTCCAAGCGTGTCGTGCGGGTCCACGAGTTGGCCTTCGTCCAAGGCGTTCAACAAGATGCGAGCGTTCTCCACTCCCCCGGTTGCGAGAACGACGTTTTCGGGCGCCACCACAAGGCGCTCTCCTTTCGCATCCACGAACGTAAGGCCCGTCACTCTGGACTTCGTCGAGTCGGTCTTGAGCTCGAGCAGTGTCCAGCCGGTTCGCACGTCGATGTTTTCGCTCTTCTGCGCGTCGCGAAGCCGCTCTTGGTGGACCACGCTTGCCTCGGGGAAATGAAAGTATCTCCGCTCGAAAACCCGACTGTCGAGAGAATAGGGGTTGCGCTCGTCGGACGGCGCGGATGGCGACTTACGTAAACCGAAGAATTCCCAAGCTTCATCGAGGTAACTGTCGATGTCTTCGAACGCCACCGGCCAAGGCGGAATGTCGAAGTGGTCATGTGCCTCGAAGTCAGCGCGCTCCGGGCGCGCGATGCGAAGAGTGACCGGGGCACCGGCTCGAGCACGAACACACCACATGGTCGAGCAGCCGCCCGGCGCGCGAGTTCGACCTGAGACTAGATAGTGTGGCTCAAATAGACTCGGCCCCGGGACGAGCAAAGAATCGGTGCGATCGGGCGCTGACACTGCATCAACGACCTCCCCAGCGTTCAGGTCGCTGAGATCTGAAGAACCATCGCCGCTCTCCGCCAACAGAACGCTCTTACCGCCTGCAGCGGCCCGCAAGGCCACGGCGAGGCCCGCAGGCCCGCTTCCGACGACACAAATGTCCGGGTTCGGATTAGCGAGGCTCGGCACTACGCAAACCAACTGAAGGTTCTAGCGAGCGCACGCGATTGCGCTCTGAAAGGTGGCGGGAGGAAGGCACAGCCGCATGCTAGCATATGGACAACTCGGCTATGTGCCTCCCACTCCTTCATCTCGGCTATCACAAGACCGCCACAACCTGGTTGCAGAACGCGGTCTTTAGCGACGAAACACTCGGGTTCATCTCTCCGTGGGGACCACAGGCGGGAATCGCAGTCGACGAGTTCGTGTTGGCCAATCCGTACCGGTTCGACGCGGTGCGGGCTCGGTCGCGCTTCGAAGAGGGTCTTGCCGAAGCATCCGAGAGGCAGCTCGTGCCTGTGCTGTCGAATGAGGCGCTCTGCGGGCAGCCCGTCAGTGGCGGACGATTCGCCTATGGCAGATTCGTCGTGGAGCGCCTCCGTGAGACGTTCCCAGGCGGGAAGATCCTGATCGTCGTGCGGGAACAGCGTGCCGCGCTCCTCTCGCACTACCGCGAATACATCGCCAACGGGTTCCATGGTGACCTCGCGCGCTTCATCGGCGGCCCCGAGCTTCCACCGGGCTTTGCGCCCGATTGTCCGCTCGATCACTTCGAGTACGATGGCTTGGTAGGCCATACCCAGTCGCTGTTCGGCCCAGAGAGCGTTCTGGTGCTGCCGTTCGAGATGCTCAAGGGAGAGCGCGAACGCTTTCTTGGCGAGCTCTACCGGTTCGTCGGGCGGCCTGTACACCGGGTACCCGACCGCGCTCCGGAACGGGTAGGCGTCAAAGGTCTCGGCCTTGCGTTCAAGCAAGCCTGCAATCGCATCAACTTCGGCGAGACGGACTGGGCTCGACCACGCCAGTCCTTTGCGGCGCGCGCCGTTTCGAAGGCGGCCGGGTGGGTCGAGCGGCTGGCGCCCGATGCATGGCAGGGCGCCTACGAGGAGCGTCTGGGCCAGTACATCGAGGTGCAGATCGGAACGCGCTACGCACGAAGCAACGCCCATCTAGAGCAACTGACCGCACTGGAACTCGGTCACTACGGCTACGCGCTTCCCTCGCCCGATCCACCCGCCAGGCACGCGTCAGCCCGCCGAGACTACTGAACTCCGTTCTCACTTGTAATTT
>CALLDH010000082.1 GCA_937998345.1 uncultured bacterium
ACGCGCTTACTGCCGACGCTCGCTCTGCCTTGGAGACCCTGCGAAATGACTCAACAGCCGCAGTCGAGGCCGACCCTTTCTTCCGTGGCAGCAGCTTTGCAGACACCACGCTCGCCGAGATCAGGCGGGCATTCGGGCGCGAGTTTGAGGAGAGCATCGCCGACCTTCCGCTCGAGCAATGGATGGGACCCGTGATGTCCTCCTACGGCCTTCATCTCGTGTACGTCCGCGATCGAACCTCGGCAGAGGTACCCAAGCTCGAGATGGTGCGCGAAAAGGTCGAACAAGACTGGCTGCAGGCTGAGCGTGACCGTCACAACGAGGAGGCACTCGCGAAGCTGCGAGCCCGCTATGCGCCCGAGGCACCCGAATGAGCCGCAGACACGGCGCGTTCTTGGCTCTGATGCTCGTAACGGCCAGCGTCCAGGTCAGGGCCCACGGGCTCGCGGCGGCGTTCGTCAGCATCGAAACGGCGGATGACTACGAAGCGGACGTATTGATCAAGCTTCCACAGATCGAGGGCCGCACGTCCGAACTGAGCGTGCGCTTTGCCGACGACTGCGAGGCGCTTACGGCGCCAACTCGGATCAAACGAAAGGACGGCGTGATCGAACGCTGGGCGATCCGGTGTGAGCGCCCACTGACCGGGATGAAGATCGAGCTGGTAGGCCTCAACGCGATCTTGGGTGAGGTCCTGGTCGAGTTCCGGTCGCCCGACACACAGGGGTGGAGCGCGGTCGTGCGCCGAGGGCTCCCCGCCACGCGGCTCGGCGTGCGGAGCTCACAAGGCCTCGATAGCCGCGCCGGTTACCTTCGGCTCGGCATCGAGCACATTCTTTCGGGCTTTGACCACGTCTTCTTCGTGTTGGCCTTGATGCTGATCGTCTGGCGAACTCGCTCACCGTACGGCCGACGCGCTGTCTCCAAGAGAATGTTGGCAACGATTACCGCCTTCACGGTGGGCCACAGCGTCACACTCGCCGCGGCGACCCTCGGCCTCGTGAGGCTGGCTCGAGCGCCGACCGAGCTCGTCATCGCGCTGAGCGTTCTGCTTTTGGCGGTCGAGCTCGCGCGTGACGATCGGTCTACCCTGACCATGCGCTTTCCTTGGATCGTCGCATTCGCCTTCGGGCTTCTTCACGGTTTTGGCTTTGCCGGCGCGCTGGTCGAAATCGGACTCCCCCGGGAGGGCATCGCCGCGCCCCTCTTGCTGTTCAACCTCGGCGTCGAACTGGGACAGATCCTCGCCGTCCTGGCGGCTGCCTCAGGCTTTGGGGTGGCGAGTTCCATCGCAGGAAAGCGCCGGCTGGCTGCCGGTCAAAGGTCCTTCTTCGACTGGGCCCTCATCTATGGTATCGGCACTCTCACCGCCTATTGGTGCTTCGAACGAAGCCTGGGATGGATCTTGGGATGAAACAGCTATCGTTTGTGATCAGCGCGGTCTGCGTGATTTCGGTTGGGTGCAGTAGCGGCTCGAACGGCGACGGAGGCGGTGGTTCGGGGGGGGGCACGGAACCTGTGGTCTGTGACGACATCGACAAGGGCCTGCGCGTGCTCTGGGGAGACACCCATGTCCACACCCGCATGTCGCTCGACAGTTTCTGGTTCAACTCGCTGGCGGGTCCGCAAGAAGCCTATCAGTTCGCCAAAGGCGGCACCGTCGACATCGCCTGCGATGACCGAACCGTTCCGTGCGAGACCAGGCAGCTCGAGCGGCCGCTCGATTTCACAGCGGTGAGCGAGCACGCGGAGTTCTTGGGCCTCTTCGACGAGCAATGTCGCCGCGAGGACCCCTCTCCTAACTGCGGTCTCACTGAGCAAACCGTTCTCGACAACATCGACGCGTTCCTCGCGGGAACGAACGAGATCGACGCAGATGTGGTTTTCGCGCTCTACCCGAACCGCGCGCCGCGAAGCGAGAACTGGGGGAAGGTCATTGCGGCCGCTGAAGCGGAGAATGAGCCCTGCACCTTCACCACCTTCGCCGCCTACGAGCACAGCCCCCAGATCAGCGGCTCCATGATGCATCGCAACGTGCTTTTCGTCGGCGATGATCTTCCCGAGGACGTATTCTCACTTTACGAGTCCCAAGATTATTGGGATCTTCTCGACCACCTCGAGCAAGAGTGCGGCAGTGTTTCGGGCTGCGACTACCTCACGAGTCCCCACAACCCGAACAACTCCGCAGGGCGCATGTTCCTTCCCGTCGGGACACCGGGGGTGTTTGCCGGTCGAAACAATCAGCCGCTCACACCCGAGGACGCCGCGCTTCGTTCGAGAGCAGACGCGGTTGTCGAGATGCACCAGGCCAAGGGGCAATCGGAGTGCATGGCCGGGCTCGGTTTCGACGGTCTCGGCAACGACGAGATGGACATGGATTGCTTCTTCGAGCCGAACAAGCCGATTTGCCTGGGGATGCCGCAAGATGATCCGCGCTGCTTGCCCCCGGCCGACGCCGTGTGCACCAGCATCACCGGCGACTTGGATGGCGAAGCCGTCCCGTTCAACTGCTCGTCTCCCAACGACTTCATGCGCGGCGCCATGGCCGAGGGTCTCAAGGCTCGCGAAATCGTCGGCCTCAATCCGTATCAGCTCGGCTTCATCGGCTCCACCGATACCCACAATGCAAACCCGAGCGATGTCGATGAGACGATCTACCGGGGCATCGCGGGTGCGCTCGACAACAACCCGGAGACGCAGCTCGGTGAATGGTGTGACGTGGCCGAAGATGACTGCGACGAGCGAGAGTTTCGACGCACCGTCGCGTTCAACAACAATCCGGGCGGGATGGCAGCAGTCTGGGCAACGCAGAACACACGCGAGTCGATTTTTGAAGCCCTCCGCGCGAGGCGGACATACTCGACCAGCGGGCCGCGGATCGAGGTGCGCAGCTACGCAAGCTTCGACGGCTTCCCGGCTGATTTCTGTGAGCAACTGTCGCGAGGCGAAACGCCCGTAGAGGATGGCGATGTGGAAGCCGTCATGATGGGAGCCGTGTTGCCGAGCGGCGGCGAGGGCGCGCCAAGCTTCGCGGTCTGGGCTGCCCAAGACGCAGGGGGCGTGAGCGGCGGAACGCCGCTCGAGCGAATTCAGATCATCAAGGGCAAGCTCACGGCCTCGGGCGAGGTCGAAACCGCCGTGATCACCGTGGCCGGGGCCCAGGACGGGCCCGCGCCAAACGCGGACTGCACGATCAACACGGTTGGGCGCCCGGAGACGTTATGCGCCGTATGGGCCGACCCGGACTTCGATCCGGCGGAAGACGCGTACTACTACGCAAGAGTCTTGGAGCAGCCAACCTGTCGCTGGAACAACGTCAACTGCCTCGAGCAGGGCGTCGACTGTGGCGCACTTGACCAGGCTGACGGGACGTTCTCGGCGGAATCCGGTGACGCGGGCTACGAAGGTTGCTGCGACATCACGGGTTCGCCAGGCAACTATGCTGGCACGAACCGCTTCGACGTCATTCGCGAGCGCGCCTGGACCTCGCCGATCTGGCACGAATCCCCCCTCAGCCTTTGAGTCGACCGTTGGCAACGCTCTTCGCGGACAAGCTGGTCGTCATCACGGGTGGAAGCAGCGGCATCGGTCGCGCTCTCGCGTACGCATTCGCAAGCGAAGGCGCCCGGCTGGTTCTCACCGCAATCAACGAAGCACGTCTCTCGGATGCGGCGAAGGAATGCGCGCAGCTCGGCGCAAGCGTATCGACCTACGCTGCCGACGTGTCCGACTTCGAGCAAATGCAAGGGTTGTCCGCGAAGGTCAGCAAAGAGCACGGTACACCGGACATCCTCATCAACAATGCGGGCGTGGTGATGGCTGGTGACCTCGTATCTGTCGAGCTCGAGGATTGGCGGCGCTTGTTCGACATCAACGTGATGGGCGTCGTGCACGGATTGAAGCTGTTTCTCCCCGACATGACCGCGCGCGGGTCGGGGCACGTCGTCAACGTTTCGTCGGCCGCAGGTCTGATGGCCCCACCGCTCATGTCGACGTACTGCGCCACGAAGTTTGCCGTGGTGGGCCTCAGCGACTCGCTCCGACGAGAAGTCGGGCGGCACGGCATCAAAGTCACCTGTGTGTGTCCGGGGACTACGGACACGCCGATCAAGGACAAGGTGAAGCTCGCGGGGAAGGCGAGCGGCGAACGTGGTCAGAACCGGGTTCGCGCGATGTTCGACAACGCCGACCTGACCGCCGAGCACGTGGCGAAAAAGACACTTGCAGGAATTCGGAAGAACGATCCCATCGTGCTCATCGGCAAAGAAGCTCAACTCGCATGGTGGGCACGCCGACTTCCATCGAAGCTCACCGATCGCTTGCTTGGGCGCGTTTGAGCGGACCATTGATCTGCGAAAACCGAAGCTTGTGAACTGATCGACTGAACGTCGTCGGTGTGCTCCTCGGGCGCTGTGTGAGCTTGCCGCCCGCTGGACAGTCATTCTGCGATGCCTAGAGTGCCCCAGGTGGACGTCGACGTCTTCCTTCAGTTGAGCCCCGAAGCGCTTCGCGCGCGTCTCCCCGCGCTGGTGGCGGAGCAGGTGGATGACGCTTTGCGGTCGGAGTCGATCTCCGCGGAGTTGGCGGAGCTAACCGCCTCCTGGAGCGACTCGGACGTGACGTCGGTCGTGGACGCGACAGCAGCCGTAGGCGTGGAGCGACGCTTGCACACGGCCCATCCTCTCCTGCGGCAAGCAGTGCGCGTCTGCTGCCGCCACCTGCTCGCCGGTTCCACTGTGGAGGGTGTCGAGCATTTAGCGGACGCGGTGGCCACGGGACCCACCGCGGTTGTCTGCAATCACCAGTCCTACATCGACACCAACGCGATCGACACCGTCCTCTGCGGCCACGCGCGTGACGAGCTAGCCAATCGTATCGTTTCCGCGGCCGGGCCAAAAGTCTACGAAGGCCTGCTCCGTCGTCTCGTCAGCGCTTCGCTCAACACGATCCCCGTTCCACAGAGCAACACCCTCAACCACACCACCCAGCTCCCGGGACGCAAGCTGGCACGACAGTCGCTCGAGGCAGTCGCGCAGTCCCATGCGGCCATGAAAGAGGGATACGTCCTCCTCATCTTTCCCGAGGGCGCCCGAACCCGGACGGGGCGCATGCGCCCGTTTCTGCCCGCAGTCTATCGATACTTCAAGCTGCCGGGCATCCGCGTCGTGCCAGCGGCCCTAACCGGAACGACCGAACTCATCGGCATCGGCGAGCGCCAGGTCCGCCCCGGGGCGTGCGCGTTACGGTTCGGCCCACCCATCGATGTGGACGAGGCAGGTGGCCCGCGCGGGGCGCGTGACGCAGCTCAGTTGGCGGTCTCCCAGCTCCTCCCCTTGGAGCTTAGGCCCGATTCTTGAGGGCCTGGGGGCTTGTCGCGATGCGGCGCACCGGGGTCTTGGTGCATGCGATGCGCACCACAGCGAAGACACAAGCCCATTGTCGGGTCCTGTCGATCGTGATTGTATCGGACCACGCCGATGATCGAGCCCACTGTCAGTCTGTCGCTCACTCTCGAAGCGAATCCCGGGACGTACGCCTGTCTCCTCGGCTCGGGCGTGTCGGCCACCTCCGGGATCCCGACCGGCTGGGGCATCATCGTCGACTTGGTGGGGCGGGTA
>CALLDH010000083.1 GCA_937998345.1 uncultured bacterium
CATCAGAACGCCTCGCCGATGGTGACGTGGATGGCACCCGGCACGCCCCCGCGAATGAAACGGAAGATGTTGAACGCGTTCGGCGGCGCGTCTCCGCCGACGACCTGCCACTTCGGGATCAGAAAGCCGAAATCGAGGCGGATCGGTCCGACCGGCGTTTGGTAACGAAACCCGAACCCTGCGGCCGCGCGGATGTAGTTGAACCGGAACGCTTCACCGCGGTTCACGTCGCCGAAGTCCATGAACAGCGCGGTTGCAAAGGCCTGTGTGACAGGAACGCGCCACTCGACGCCCGCTTCCCACTTGCGTAGGCCTCCGTCGTTGCGCGCGTCAAAGCCTTCCCGGTTGAGTGAGTCGATGCTCCCCGGGTCCCCGAGAAAGCCACCAAAGAACCCCCGATGGGTCGTCGGACCGCCGGAACGCAAGCGATAGTTCTGCGGGCCAAGCGCTTGGCCGATCAAGTCCAGCCGATTTCGATCTCGCGCGAACAGGAACATCGCCCCGATGCCAAAGCGAAACGCGAGCGTCGAAGACAGGGGCAGGGGCGCATAGCCTCGGACCTCGGGTGTGACCCGGATGTATTGCCAGGAGCGCTTCAGCTTGGCCGGCGACTGCTGGGTGCCGAGCTGAAAGAAGAATCCGGCCCGCGGGCTGCGAGAGTCGTCTCGAAGGTCGACGACGACGCGCTCGTCGAGAAAGACAACCTGGTAGCTCGTCGGGTAGCGAGGATCCTGGTCGACGGTCAAGAACGTATCGTAGTTGAGGGCGCCCACGAGAATAAGGCGGCCGTCGTAGAATGGCCGTGAGAGGCTCCCGCGAAGCTGAAGGTCGTGGCGGCGAAAGAGCTCGAAGGGATCCGGACCCCAGTCGTGGCGGAATTGGATCGCGGACGTCGTGCGCGGCTCGAGAAAGGCCGGTCGCCGGTACTCGACGCGGAGCTCGTTGCCGAAAATGAAGCCTCGGCCGAACCGGAAGAGTGGATCTTGCGCGACGATTTTCGGGCGGTCTTCGATGCGGAGGCGCCGGAACCCGCCGATGAAATTCCGGTGCTCGAACAGCCCGAACAAGTGAACATCCGAGATTCGGGTGTCCTGATCGAGGGTCAACGTGGCGATCGTGCCGCTCTGGAGGCCCGCCCCGATGCCCCAGCGGATCTCCCGGCCGGGCTCAACGGCGATGTTGACGTCGACGACGCCAGTGCACTGCTCGTCCTCGCCGAGCCGTGGGGTCGAGGTCACGTTCACTGAAGCGAGCGCACCGAGCGCGTACACGGCGCGCTGCGCGTCCGCCAGCGTGAGCGAGCTGTAGGTTTGGCCGGTTTTGAGGTCGGCGACTGCGAGAATGGTGTGCGCGGGCAGCTTGCCGTTGCCGGTGACCGTGATGTCGCCGAACGAGCACGTTGGCCCTCCTTCGACGTAGAGCTCGGCGAACGCCTCTCGTGCGTCGCGATCGATTTCGACGCGCCCTGATACGGAGCCGCAGGCGTAGCTCGTCTCCCTCAGCACTCGCCGAATTTCGCGCTTGCTGCGTTCGTACACAGCCTCGTCGAACGGCTCGCCGATCTCGAGCTCTACAGCCTTCTCGATCTTCGCCCGCTGGTCGGAGTCCCAGGCTTCGTGGCCGAACACGCTAAGCGAGCGAAGCAGGACGGGCTGGCCTTCCTCGACCTCGATGCCGATGGTCAGCTTGCAGCCCTCCTCATCGTCTTCGCGCTCGCATGGAGCCTCGCCCCCAGACGAGACGATGATGCGGTCGTCGCTGGCCGCCGAGGGCGGGTCGAACTCCGTGCTGACGACCGCCGCGTCGTAGTAGCCGCGGGCCTGATACCATCGCTCGATTCGTTGAACATCGCGGTCGAACACCGACGAGTCGAGGGTCGGCCAACCCTTGCGGAGCTTTTTCCATAGGTCGAACGAGACCCGCTTTCCGTCGAAGGGTGGGACGCCGCATGCCCGGTCCGGGCTGGTGCCGAAGGAGAGGGTGACCCGCTCACGTTCTTGGGAGGCGAGGCAGGCCCTCAGGGCCTCCTGATCGAGGGCTTCCATGCCGCTGAAACGGATCCGGTCGATGCCGTAAGCATCCTCTGGGATCGTCTTGCAGCCGCTCGCCAGAACGAGCAGGAAGAAGATGCATCGCCGGCGAGCCATCTACCTACGGCTTGTAGCGCGGAGAGCCCCAATTCCGCCAGCGAACGGCGTGATTTCGGCCGTTTGGCGGCCGCCCCGCCTGCTGCTAAAGCCATCGCCAGACTCGCGATGAAGCAGTATTTCGTCCAGACCTTCGGCTGCCAGATGAACGTCCACGACTCCCGTCGGATCGAGGAGGTCCTGCGGGCGAGCGGGTACCGTGAGGCGACCGAGCCCGCGCTGGCCGATCTCCTGGTCGTCAACACCTGCAGCGTGCGCGAGAAGGCCGAGCACAAGTTGATGAGCCTTCTCGGGACGTTCCGGCCGTTCAAGGAGGGCCAGCGAGGCACCGTACTGGCGGTCGCAGGCTGCGTCGCCCAGCAAGAGGGCGAGCGTTTACTGCGTAAAGCCCCGTTCGTGGACATCGTCCTCGGGCCGGACAACATCCCCGAGCTTCCGGCCCTCATCCGGGAGGTCGAGCAGGGCGCCCCACCGATCACGCGGACGGTGTTCGACATGGACGATCCGCAATTCCTGCGGGCGAAGCCGCAGGCAGATCGCCGGGAGGTCACGGCATACGTCACCGTCATGAAGGGCTGCGACGAACGCTGCACGTTCTGTATCGTTCCCTATACACGTGGGTCCGAGCGTTACCGGCCGGCCGACGAGATCGTCGGCGAGATTCAGGATCTCGTCTCGGGGGGGGGTCGGGAGATTACCTTGCTTGGGCAGACCGTGAACTCGTGGCATGAGCCGGGCGCTGATGCCGAGGCGAGCAAATCCGAGTCCAGGACGGCCGCTTCCACTTCTCGATTTGCGGGGCTACTCCGGCGGATCTCCAAGGAGGTGCCCGATCTTCAGCGGCTTCGCTACACCTCGCCGCACCCGCGTCACATCACCCCCGAGTTGGTAGCCGCACATGCCGACCTCGATGTGCTTCCGGCGCATGTGCACTTGCCGGTGCAATCGGGCTCCGATCGCCTACTGCGGCGTATGGCCCGTCGATACACGGCCGAGGATTACATCGCGCGCACCGATGCGCTGAAGCGGTCGAAGCCCGGGCTGACGCTTTCCTCGGATTTCATCGTCGGCTTCCCAGGGGAGACTGAAAGCGACTTCGAGCAGACCCTCGAGCTCGTGCGGCGTGTCGGCTTCGTGGCCGCTTTTGCGTTCAAGTATTCGCCGCGGCCCTACACGCCGGCGCTCAAGCTCGGTGACGAAGTTTCCGAAGAAGTGAAGGACGAGCGCTTGGCGCGCTTGTTCGCGGCGGTTGCGACGCAGCAGTCCGCGCACTTGCAATCCTTGGTCGGCCAAGAGTTGCAGGTTCTGGTGGAAGGGCCTTCGCCCGGTGACACAGGGCGATTCGCCGGCCGCAGCGAACGCAACGAGATCGTTCATCTCATGGCGCCTGAAGGCTACGATCCAACCGGCGAGCTCGTGGCCGTCACGATCGACGAGCCCTACCGTCACAGCCTCTCCGGGTACATGGCCGATGCGGCCGGGCTCCCCGAGCGCGGCCGGCGCACGCGTCTATCGGTACTCGATGTAGGAGGCGCCAGCTGAGTACCGACACCTGGTGGGAGCGCGCGCGCCCCTGGCGATTCGCAGTCTTGTACATGGCCCTGATCTTCGTGATCTCGTCGTTCGAGGTGGAGGTGCCCGTGGTCCGTCACTTCCCTCTGCGCGACAAGGGGGTCCATTTCGTCGAGTATGGGGTGCTCGGATGGCTATGCGCCGCGGCCTCCTCCCGCACCTGGCCCTCCGCTTCTGCATGGCGAACTGCCGCGTTCGCCGTCTTCGTTTCGGTCCTCTGGGGCGTTTCCGACGAGATTCACCAAGCACTCGTGCCCGGGCGATCGTCGGAGCTCGCCGACGTCATTGCGGATCTCTTTGGCAGCGTGGCAGGCGTCGCAGGCTGGCATCTGTTTTCGCACAGAACTGTGAGCTAATGCACCGTAAGGTCGACCTTCTTGGGTGAGGCACCATTGACGATTCCAGTCTCAGCACCTAGTTTTTAATCCATGAGGACCGAGACGTTCTCATAGCCAAAAAACAAAAAAGTTTAGCCGGTGGAACCCCCCCATATGTCCACCGGCTGCCCCCCGCCCGGTCGCATCTCCCCCCCTCCAAGCGACCGGGCGACCCTTATTAAGGGCCGGGACCGAGGCCGTGATCCGGGGCTGCGGGACCGGCGCCAGGACCGTGGGACGGAGACCGTGGCGGTGTCTGCGTGGCGTTCATGTCGTCGCTCGTGCTGGTCAAGCGACCACGGACGCATCGCAATCAGTATCTTCTGCTTGCCTCAGCGCTGGCCGGCACCGTCATCTCGTTCATCGGTTTCGAATCGCCAGCGAGCTGGTATGCGCTCATCCTCGGGCTGATCGCTACGTTTGCCTACGTGTTCTGGTATTCAGTTCTCGATCGCGCGGTTCCCGCGGTCATCGCGGTTGGCGCTATCTTGCCTGAGCTCGCCCTGTTCGATGGCGAGGGGAAGCCAGTCACTCCGACAGAGGGCAAGCATGGCCTCTACATGTTCATTCGCGGCAACTGGTGCCCCTCGTGCACGGCGCAAGTGAAGGAGATTGCAGTACAGTATCGAGAGCTCGCCGCGCGTGACGTGGAGGTTTTCCTGATCTCCCGTCAGCCAGCGGCCAGAACACGGGCTCTCGCGAAGCGTTTCGATGTGCCGACTCGGTTCTGCGTCGACGAGCAAGGAAAGCTGGCGCGCCAGTTGGGCATCGAGCACGTCGGGGGCCTCCCGTTTCTCAGGGAACCGCTCGGGTACGACGCTGACGCGGTCCTGCCAACCGTCCTGATCATCGATTCAAGCCGAAGGCTCATTTTCGCTGATTTGACGGACAATTACCGGGTCCGGCCCGACCCAAGCACGTTTCTCGCGGCCCTGGACGCACAGGGCTGAAAAAGGGGCAGCTTGCCTGGACGCGCCTAGGGCCCACTCCTACATTTCGCGCCATGAGTTTCACAGCAGGCCACTCTCGGGTCCTGAGTCTGGCGCTGTCTGCGCTCTTCGTGCTGAGCTGCGCCGGCTCGCAGCAGCCCGGCGCCGACGAACCGAAAGCCAGCAGGAAGGCGGAAGCTCCTGTCGACCCGCTTCCCTCGTGGAACGACACAACGACCAAGGCGAAGCTCCTCGATTTCGTTCGCGCGGTCACCGACCCAGACGACACCGGTTTCGTGGAGCCGGAAGCGCGCATCGCAACGTTCGACAACGACGGGACACTGTGGGTCGAGCAGCCCCTCTACGCCGAGATGGCGTTTGCACTTCATCGAGTGCAGGACCTCGCGAAAGTTCATCCGGAGTGGAAGACCCAGCAGCCGTTCCAGGCGGTCATCGAAGGCGACAGGGCCGCGATCGTAGAAGCGGGGAGCCGCGGTCTGGTCGAAATCGTCGTTGCCTCGCACACCGGGATGAGCACCACCCTGTTCGAGACGATCGTGACCGAGTGGGTGCGCGACGCGCGGCATCCCAAGTTCGAGACGCCGTATACCGAGCTCGCGTACCAACCGCAGCTCGAGCTCCTGCGTTACCTCGAGGCGAATTCCTTCAAGGTCTTCATCGTTTCTGGCGGGAGCGTCGAGTTCATACGCACGTACGCCGAGCAGATTTATGGCATCCCGCGTGAGCAGGTGGTCGGCTCCTCGATCGAAACCAGATACGAAGTGCAGGGTGGCAAGCCGTCCCTCCTGCGTCTCCCGCAGATCGATTTCGTCGACGACAAGGCTGGCAAGCCCGTCGGGATCCACAAGCACATTGGCCGCAGGCCGATCCTCGCGTTCGGTAATTCCGATGGCGACCTCGAAATGCTGCAGTGGACTACTGTGGGCAGCGGGGGCACACGACTCGGGCTCGTCCTGCACCACGATGATGCAGACCGCGAATACGCATACGATCGCCAAAGCAAAGTCGGCAAGCTCGACCAGGCGCTCGATGTAGCGAGCCAGTCGGGGTGGGTCATCGTCTCGATGAAGAACGACTGGAAGACAGTTTTCACGGAGAAGTAAGGGGTTCCATGATGAGGCATTCAATGATGCGCGTGCTCGTGCTCGCGTCTGCGCTGCTAGCTCTTGCCGGCTGCAAGAAGTCCAACACGGCCGCGGACGCCGACTCGGAGGGGGACGACAACGGAGTCCGACTCCTCGACAAGGGGCAGAGGCCGCGTGCGGAGCTTCGCTACCGCGTTCCCGCCGGGACGACGACCAGCTCGACGACGACGTTTCGCGTGGCGACCCTTGCGACCAGCGGCGACACCGCAGCACTCAGCGTCTTGCCAGGGCTCCGTCTCGACTTCGTGTCTGGGCCTGCAGAGTTGACGGACCGGGGGGTGAAGTTGCCGGTTGACGTCGTGAAGTCCGAAGCCCTCGTGCCCGACGACTTCGACGAGGAAATGGCCGAGCTCCTCAGAAACGGTGCGGCCATCGTCGATGAAGTCGGCGGATGGGTCGAGGTTGACGACCGGGGCCGCTTGCTGGCCGGCGAGCTCAATGAGCAGACCAAGCGTTCGGATGTGCCCATGCGCTTGCTCCGCATGATCGTCAACACGCGCGCCACGCTGACGCGGGTCGTACTCCCCGCGGAGAAGGTGGGTCTTGGCGCGCGCTGGGAGACGACCCAAGAGATCATAGCCTACGGGTTCAACGTCAAGCAGGTGAACACCTACACCTTGGTCGACCAGGCCGCCGACGAGCTGATGCTCAACGTGACGGTGCAGCAGATGGCGCTTCCGCAGACGATCGACTTTCCCGAGGAGGGCATCGAAATCTCGGTCGAGTCGATGACCGCTCAGGCGAACGGCCAGATCATCCTCAAGCTCAATGCCCTCGAGTCCGACGCGTCGGCCACCGGCACCGCAGAGGACCGCATCATCGTCAAAACCGCCAAGGGCACCGAATCCGTCCACGTCGAAGAACAGTTCGAGATCCAAGTAGCCAACACCTCAGCCCTCCCAGGCAACTAACCGAGAAAAAGGGGACAGTCCCCTTTTCCTAGTCGTCTACTTTGAGGATGGCGTGGAAGGCGTCTTGGGGTATTTCGACGCTGCCCACGGCCTTCATCCGCTTCTTGCCCTCTTTCTGCTTCTCGAGGAGCTTGCGCTTTCGCGAGATGTCACCGCCATAGCACTTGGCAGTGACGTCTTTGCGTAGTGCGCGGACGGTTTCGCGAGAGACCACCTTGGACCCGATCGCGGCCTGGATGATCACCTCGTACTGCTGCCGCGGCACGATCTTCTTCAGCTTGGCCGCCAGCGCGCGCCCAAGATAGTACGCCTTGTCTTTGTGGACGACTGCGCTGAGCGCATCGACCTTCTGACCATTGAGCAGCATGTCGAGGCGTACGAGCGGGTTCTCGCGATAGCCGGCCAGCTCATAGTCCATCGATGCGTAGCCTTTGGTGGCGCTCTTCAACTTGTCGAAGAAGTCGAACAGCACTTCAGCGAGCGGCATCAGGTAGGTGACGATGACTCGCTCGGTCGATGCGTATTGAATGCCTTGCTGTTCGCCGCGGCGGTCTTGGCAGAGCTTGATCACCGATCCGACGAACTCCGCGGGCACGTGGATCGAAACCGTGAAGTAGGGCTCCTCGACTCGGATGCGCCCGTCGGGAATCTGCGATGGGTTGTCGATCTCGATTGTTTCTTCTTCAGTCGTCACTCGATAGACCACGCTTGGTGCGGTGGTGATCAGTCCGATGTGGTACTCGCGTTCGAGGCGCTCCTGGATGATTTCCATGTGCAGGAGTCCGAGGAACCCGCATCGAAACCCGAATCCAAGCGCATCCGAGGTCTCCGGCTCGAACATGAACGCAGCGTCATTCAAGTTTAGCTTCTCGAGCGCGTCCCGAAGCTCTGTGTACTGGTCGCTGTCCGTAGGAAAGATCCCGCAGAAGACCATCGGCTTGACCTCTTTGAACCCAGCGAGCGCTTCGACGGCGGGCTTCTTGGCCAAGGTGATCGTGTCGCCGACCTTCGCGTCCTGTAGCGATTTGATGCTAGCGGCGAGGTAGCCGACTTCTCCGGGCCCCAGTTCGTCGAGCTCCTGCTGAAACGGGTTGTACACCCCGAGCTCGGTCACTTCGTATTCTGCGCCCGTCGCCATGAGCCGGATTTTGTCGCCCTTGCGAACCGTCCCGTCCTTGATGCGAATCATGCAAACGGCGCCGCGGTAGCTGTCGTACCAACTGTCGAAGACGAGGGCTCGCAGGAAGCCCTTGTCATCGCATTGAGGGGCCGGGATGCGCCGCACCACCGCTTCGAGGATCTCGTCGACGCCTTCGCCGGTTTTGGCGCTGCACGCGAGCACCTCCGAGCAATCGAGTCCGATGACATCCTCGACCTCCTGGCGAACTCGGTCCACGTCTGAGCTCGGCAGGTCGACTTTGTTGAACACCGGAATGATCTCGAGGTCATTCTCGACCGCGAGATACACGTTCGCCAGGGTCTGGGCCTCGACGCCCTGCGTGGCATCGACGACCAAGAGAGCCCCGTCACATGCCGCGAGCGATCGCGACACTTCGTAGCTGAAGTCCACGTGGCCGGGGGTGTCGATGAGGTTCAATTGATACGTCTCGCCATTGGCCGACTTGAAGGGAAGCCGGACGCCCTGCGCCTTGATTGTGATCCCGCGCTCCTGCTCGAGGTCCATCCGGTCGAGCAGCTGGGCCTTCTGCTCCCGCGCCGAAACCGCTCCCGTCACCTCGAGGAACCGGTCGGCAAGGGTGCTCTTGCCGTGATCGATGTGCGCGATGATACAGAAGTTCCGGATGTGCTGGAGATCTTGCGCCAAAGTGCGACCTGTCTAGCCTCGCACCAGGCTTACAGCAACACGCCGTCCCTAACCCTTTTTAGTGGGCGTGGCGTCCAAGCTCATCTGGCCTGGAAGCTCGTCCTGGTGACGATCCAAGACGAGATCGATGCCCTCGCGGATGTACACCGCCACAGGCACTTTGGTGCGCTCGTGCAAGAGCTTGAGTCGCTCGTTCTGCTCGGGGGTGATGTAGACCGTCGTCGAGATCTTTTTGCGCGCCATTTGGACCTCAGAAGTGGCATGAAACTACATGGCACCATATATATTGTCAATCCGATCGGTCGCGGACTTGCGCAGGCCGGTGGATCGACCTTATTGTTATGGGGATTCGGTTCTCGGGGGACCCAAAGTTGACCGCAAACATGAGCAATTTCGCGCATGCGGTGGCTGGGCTTGCCATCTTGGCATGCTCGCCGGCGGTGGGTTGCGGCCAGAGCAACTCCAGCACCTTGCCGCGGGGCTCGATGGCTGAGGCACTGGAGTGCAAGGGAAATCAGATCACAGCGACCGATGCCAACGGAGACGGGCGTGTCGATATTGAACACGTCGGACGAAACGGTCGTCGTTACTGCACGAAAGCAGACATGAACTTTGACGGCAAAGTCGATATGGAACGCTTTTACGAAGCAGACGGGGAGCATGTCGCGCAGGAGCGGCACGACTTCGACTTCGATGGGCGTCTCGACCAGCTGTCCTTCTATGAAGGCGGTCAACTCGTTCGCAAAGAGCTCGACACCAATTTTGATAACACGATTGATACCTGGCTCTGGTGCGGCGAGGGCTGGGTCGTTCGAGCCGAACGGGATCGCGAACGCGACGGCAAGGTCGACGCGTGGGAAGCGTACACCCAAGGCCTCATCACCGAGGCGAAGTACGACGACGACAACGATGGACGCATTGACAGGTGGGATTCGTTTCGGGCCGGAAAGCTCGTGCTGACGCAGTACGACGACAACGGGGATGGTGAGCCGGATCGCAGCCATGACATGCCGCTTCAGAGCATGGGCCCTGCCGACGACGCACTTCGATGTGAGGGGGGCGAACCATGAAATACTTGTTGCTCTGTTTCTTGAGTCTCACCGTGGTCGCTTGCGGCTCCAAGGATCCGAAACCGGTGACGAGTCCGGGCGCTGAGGCAGCCGAGTCGACCAGTGGCGGCGAAATTGCGGACGGTGGGCGCTGTGTGCCGAACGGCGCCGGGTACGAAGTCACCGAGTACGACACCTCCGGCGACAACACAGCGGACGTGCGAAAGCTCTTCCGAACCATGGGCGAGGGGAGCGTCGCGCGCCTCGTTTTGGTGTGCCGAGAGGCCGACCTGAACGGGGACGGGCGCAAGGACATCGTCCGGCTCTACACCGCGGAAGGTAGGCCCATGCGCGAGGAGGCCGACCGTGATTTTGATGGTCGAATCGACGAGGTCACCCACTTCACCAACGGCCGTGTCAGCCTTCAGGAAATCGATACCAGTGGTAATGGGATGATCGACACGAAGATCTTCTACGAAAACGGCCAGCCCGAGCGCGCCGAGCGCGACATGGCCAACCGCAGCACCGCCGCCAAATGGCAGCCGGATCGCTGGGAATACTACGCTGACGGCCGCACCGTCCGCATCGGCACCGACCTCGATGGCGACGGCAAAGTAGACCGCTGGGACCGAGACGAAGAACGCCTCCGCAATTCCGCCCTGGCCACCCAAGCCACCACAGACGAAACAGCAAGCCAGTAGGGACCAGGGGGATTATCCTCTTTTTCGGCGCCCAAAACTCCAAGAACAGCGTCTACAATTAACCCTCAGAAAAAGGGGACTGTCCCCTTTTCCAGCAACGCCCCACCAGCTAGCTTCCCGCGGTGGAACGGCTCCAAAAGGTTCTAGCCCGTGCTGGCGTTGCTTCTCGGCGTGCGTCTGAAGAGCTGATCAAGGCTGGGCGAGTGCGTGTGAATGGGCGGGTCGTCACCGAGCTCGGGACGAAGGTCGATGCGCACAAGGACCGGGTCGAGGTCGATGGTAGGCGGCTCGTTGCGGAGAAGCCCGCGTACTATCTCCTACACAAGCCGCGCGAGATGGTGACGACGCTCGACGACCCGGAGGGAAGGGCGACCATCGCGGACATGTTGCGTAAGATTCCCGAGCGGGTCGTTCCGGTGGGGCGTCTCGACTATCACACCAGCGGCGCGCTTTTGGCGACCAACGACGGTGACATGATCGATGCGTTGCTGAGGCCGGTCGCCGGCGTGCCCAAGATCTACGCCGTGAAGTTTCAGGGCCATCTCGATGTCCCGGAGCTCGATGCGCTTCGAAACGGCGTGAGGCTTGACGATGGCTATCGCACCAAGCCCGCGGAGGCGTTCGTGTTGCGGCAGGAGCACGGCCACACCTGGGTTCAGATCACCCTGACAGAGGGCAAGAACCGGCAGATTCACCGGATGGGCGACGCCATTCACCGTCGCGTGATGAGGCTCGCACGGCAGTCGTTTGCAGGCATCAGCACCGATGGACTGAGACCTGGCGAGTACCGCGACCTCAGCCGCGACGAGCTTCAGCAGCTCAAAAAGAAGTATC
>CALLDH010000084.1 GCA_937998345.1 uncultured bacterium
GGGACCCAGCGGCGTAGCGAGTGACAATCGGCACGACAGCAACCACCGCCGATTGGGCGCGAGCTCCGAGGGGAGGCTTGCGTGGCCTCAGGCCTCAAGCCCCTCCGGCCACCTTTGCAGGCCGACCCGTCCGCAGGGTTCCCGTGTCGTGTCCCGCCGTGCCCCGGTACGCCCCGCTACTTCTTCCGGACTTCGCCCTTTTTGCCGAGGGTGTAGCCAGTCGGCATCTTCTTGGCAGCCTCGTCCTTGACGTCGCCGAGGGTCCAGCCACGTTCGATGTAGCCGTCGAGCATGCGCATTCTCACGCGCACACTTTCCTCCGCAAGCATGGCCTTCGTCATCGCCTCGAGCGCGGCGTCGGCTTCGTCTTGGGCGAGGATCGCGCCCGCTGCATAGAAGCGAACGGTTTCGTTCATGTCGTCCAGGAAGCGAATCACCGCTTCGACGATACGGGGGTCCTTGCGCTCCTCGAAGCTGGCAATGACGTCGATCTTCTTCTGAGGATCGCGTTCGTACTCGGTGTCCATCTTGGAGAGCAACTCGAGCAGGGTCGTGGTGACCTCCTCTTCGCTTTGGAGCTCCTTCAAGATTTTGAGTGGCCAGGCCAGGGTGTCGGAGGAATCGAGAAAATCGAGCACGGGACCCAGAGCCGCCTCACCGTTCTGCACGATGCCCAAGAACGCCGCGTTCTTTTCTTCGCCATCGGTGATGCTCGGATCAACACGAATGGTGAACCGGGTCAACAGCGCGCGAAGCGCTTCGTCGGAACCATCATTCGCGAGAACTTGGATTGACTCGTACCGCTCGTGTTTCTGAGCCCGCTTGTTGGCAACGCGGGCCACGTGCTTTGAGAGCCCGCCCCCACCGCCTTTGAACACATCGAAAAGCCCCATGACGGGGGAACAACTAGGCCGAACCGACGGACGGCGCAACGAGATGCGGCGGCGGGGTCAAACACGCGGGCCTAGTGGATGACCACCGGCTTCAGATTCACCTGGTCGCCGATGGTTTCGACCTTGAAGCGGACCATTTTCGCGCCGTGCTTCTTGACGAGGTGCGCGGCATTACCCCTGATCCGTTCGATGAAGCGCTCTTGCGGAACGTTCGAAACATCCTCGCCCACAGACTGCTTCGCCGCCACGTAGTCTTGATAAAGAAGTGCGTAGTACTGGGTTTCGGGAAGCGCGGCGAGCGCGGCCGCCTCTGGGTCGTCGCTCTGAACCGGACCCGCCGAGCTCGGACGCGACCCCGGGTCCGGGCCGGAGGCGCTCACCGCTTCCCAGCCTCCACTACTGGTCACAGCGCGGCCCTCCGAGTCTTCCTCGGCGACACCCGTGAACAAATTGATGAGCTGATTGATCCGATACGACAGGCCACCGAGCTCGACGGTCTCCACTTCCAGCCGAACATCACCGCGGCCATTGATGACGGCGAGAATGTCGTCTTCCATTTGCTCGATCGGCTCCATGATGTTGTTGGAGATGATGTAGCCATAGATCGCGACCCCGATGAGCCCGAGCAAGGTGAGCCAGAGGATCATGTCAGCCACGCTGGCCAGCGCGGTGTGTTTACCGTGATGCGCCAACACGACGTATCCGGCCTCGACGCCACGCGCCATCGGCAGCCCAGCGGTCATCCCAACGTAAGCATCACCGGCAAGCGTCGCGGTCCAAGGCAGGGTCGGCTTCCCTTGAAGCGCGGCTTTGGTGCCATTGTCGAGAGGCGGCGAGTAGAGTGCCCCTTGTACCGCATCGCGGACCTCGACGGGCGTAGACGTGCTGTAAATCCGCTCGGCCATGATGAACAACAGCTCGTGCCCGATCAACGCGGCTTCCTGCTTGGCAAAGCCATTGGAAAGGTCGTATCCGACGAGCAACGCGCCGACGATGCTTCCTTGATCATTGCGCACCGCCGCAACACCGATTTGCAGGAGCTTGTCCTGATGATGCCAAACGCCATACCGCGAGGCGCCACGCTTGAGAACCGTTCGAAGAACCGGAACCTGGTGGAGGAGCGGCTCGCCAACCATTCGGTTGGGGTCTGTGTCGCGAGCGATGACGCGACCGGTCTCATCGATGACGGTGACGATATGCGGGCGCTCGCGGCGCCCGCGGGCCGGGTCCTGGAACCATTTGGAGACATCCTGTGCCGCGTCGAACGCGCGTCGCCGACGCTTGTCTTCACCGGACGCAGTGAAGGCGTTCTGCACGGAATTGCTCGACGCGCGGTTCGAGACGCCCTCGGCTAGGCGTGCGCCGTCGGCACGCCAGGACCTCGCGAAAAGCTCAGAATCGTCGCCGATACCTTCCTCGAGCTGCCTCGACAATTCGGCGCGGAGCTGGGTGCGCACCACCAGATACGACCCCGCCCCCACCAAGAGCACGATGGCGAGATTGCCCGCAATCAGCTTCAGGCGCATGTCGCGACTCTCCTCAGAATGACCCCCACCGCCTGATTCCCCCTTTTGATAAGGGGGGTTACACCAGCCGAGCCCGGATTATCACCGTGCTGTTCGGGGCGTCAAGCTCGCGTCGCTACAAAGCTAGAGCTGATCCGATGTTTGGGATCGACCTATAGGAGCACACACGGCAATTCCCGTAGGAGTCCGGATTCGAGGAAGTGGGCGGAGAGGCCCACCGGGGGTATGCTTCCGGCCACGGCAATGCCGAAGGCGTGGAGCATTTTCTGCGACTGCCCAGAGCTGGCGGTCGATGTGGCGCGCGACGCCGAGCGGATTGGTTTGTCCGTGGAGCCGGAGGCCCAGGACCGCCCGTGGGAATGCGCACTCGAGGCGCTGAACGCGGGCACGCCGGTCGGGCTGGCCGTCGAGGAACCGCTCGCAGCCGACGTCCTCGTTCGGCTGTCGGACGCGATGCGTGCCCAGAAGCAGAAGATCCCGGTTGCGGTCATTGGCCGGCAGGCGCTGGGACTGCTCCACGATCTGGGTCTGCCTGCGGTCCACGAGACTGGACCCCTGGTGGCCGTGGCCGCCTTGCTGGAGCTTTCGACTGAGCGTCCCTGGGCGGCCACCACCAAGGAGCTCCCGGCAGTCGATCGGGTGCGGTTAGGTGACAGCGTCAGTCACCGGAGTGACGGCAGATTCGTCCGGGTCGACGACGGCCTGATCGCACACGAGGGCGAAGGCGCCGAGAGCAAGCGAATCGGCTCACCCCGCAACGTGGCTGCCGCGCTGCGAGCGATGCGCGCCTCACAGGACCCGTCGCGTCCCAAAGTCCCAGTGGTCCAGGGCGTCGAAGCCGATGCCGTGCTCGAGGTGATCCTCGGCCCCAGACGCGCCCTCTCAGATCCCGCCAGCAAGGCGGCGCTCGCGCCCTACGACGTTCCGCTCCCTGTCGAGGAGCTGTGTGCGACGCCATCGCGCGCTGCCTCGGAGGCGGCCAGGATTGGTTTCCCAGTACGTGTCGCTCTGGCGTCACCCGATCTCAGACTCTGGGACCACCCGGACCTGGCAGCAGAGGTCTTTTCCGCCGGCCAAGCGCGCGATGCGTTCCGCCAGATTATGGCCGTGGCCAAGAACCGCTCTGAAGACGCACGCCTCCTCGGCGTGACCGTGAGCGCATCGACGATGGCGCGCACCCTATTGCGAGTCCGCATGGAGCCGCTCTCCGCAGGTCCCGTACTGGCTGAGATCGGCTTCGCAGATCCACACGGCCGAGCATCCGCCGACACGACCCAAACCGTCCTGCCCGCCACCGCGAAGGCCCTCGAACGGGTCTTGCTCCGGCTGCGAGGCAGCTCGCTACTCCTCCAGGGCACGACTCCGGAGCGGAGCCAGGCGGTAAGCGCCATCGGCGACGTGCTGATGCGACTCGCGGCATTCGTGCACCAGTGGCGAGGCGAGATCGAGGCGCTGGAGGTGAACCCGCTGGCGATCTTGATTGGAGGCGAGCTCGAAGTCCGAGAAGCCTGCATTACCGTAGGCGACACATTCAGCCGCTCACTAAACGCCAGCGGCTAACCCTGTCACTGACGCTGGCACCGTCGCTGACACTGGCAGTGGCACCGTCGCCGACACTGACCCGGACCCTGCTAAACGTATCCCCCAGTGACCGACCCGCTCCCCCGCACCTCCTCCGGAGTCCCGGCAGCAACCACCTTCCCCCCGTCCGGCCCCGATCCGGGGCCCAGGTCCACCATGTAGTCCGCATTCCGGATCACATCGAGTTGGTGCTCAACCGCGATGACCATGTGTCCGTCTTCTATCAGCTGATGAAAAATGGTGATCAGTTGCTCGACGTCGACGAAGTGCAAACCCCGGGTGGGCTCGTCGAAGATGTATAGTGTGGGTGTGCGCGCCGGTTGCGCTAGGTCGCGCGCGAGCTTGATGCGCTGGGCCTCGCCGCTGCTGAGTGTGGTCGAGCGGCGGCCAAGCGCGAGGTAGCCGAGACCTACGCGCCGCAAGGCATCGAGGCGTGATCGGATGGCGGGCACGGCTTCGAACAGTGGGCGGGCCTCTTCGACTGGGAGCGCGAGCACCTCTGCGATGTTCAAGCCGCGGTATCGGATCTGAAGGGTCTCGTGATTGTAGCGGCGGCCGCCGCAAACCTCGCATTCGACCTCCGCGTCGGGCAGAAGTTGCATCGCGATGCGCTGGACTCCCTCACCTTTGCACACCTCGCATCGGCCGCCTTTGACATTGAAGCTGAACCGGCCCGCGCGATAGCCGCGAGCACGCGCCTCCGGCAACCCGGCAAAGAGCTCTCGCAACGGCCCAAGCAAACCGAGATAGGTCGCGGGGTTCGAACGCGGGCTCCGTCCGATCGGCGTCGCATCGACGAACGATACGCGGGCGAGCCCCTCCCCGCCTTCGACCGACACCCCCGGCGGCACCTCCGCGTTCAGTCCGAGCTTGGCCCGAAGCACCGGCAGGAGCGCGTCGACGACGAGGGAGCTCTTGCCGCTGCCGCTCACGCCCGTCACGCAGCAGAGGGAGCGCAATGGGAACTCCACGTGCACGTCGCGCAGGTTGTGAAGCTTGGCGACGCGAACGCCGAGAAACCTCGTCCCTTCGCGACGTTGTGCTGGCGTTTCTAACGTCCGTCGCCCCGACAAGTAGGCGCCCGTCAACGACTGCTCATTCGCCATCAAGGCTTCGACCTTGCCTTCGGCGACGACGGCGCCTCCATGCTCACCAGCGCCCGGCCCCATCTCGACCAGATGTTCAGCGGAGCGGATGGTCTGTTCGTCGTGCTCGACGACGACTAGTGTGTTGCCGATGTCGCGAAGCTCACCGAGAGTGGTCAGCAGTCGCGTGGCATCTGCAGGATGCAGGCCGGCAGTCGGTTCATCGAGCACGTAGAGAACCCCGGACAGACGCGCACCAAGCTGGGTCGCGAGGTGGACCCTTTGCGCCTCCCCCGCCGACATGGTCGCCGCGCTGCGGTCGAGGCTGAGGTACCCAAGCCCCACCTGCTGAAGGAACGCAAGGCGATCGCCGATCGACTGGACGAGAGGTCGGACCGCTGCTTCGCGCTGCGGCCCAACTCGAATCCGGTCGAGCCAGTCAATCAGGGCGCTCACGTCGAGCGCACTCAACTCGTGGATCGCCCGACCCTCGATGCGAACCGAACGTGCGTTCTCATTCAGACGCGAACCATTGCAACCGGGGCAAATCTCCATTCGCGCAAACTGCCCAAGCTCCTCGTCGAGGAACTCGAGCACGCGTTCTTCGTCTCCACCCTCAGCAAGCTTGCGGCGCGCATACTCCTTTGCCCGTCGCTCGAGGCCCGGCAGAATGCCTTCGAATCCTGTACCGCCTTCGAGCGCAACGCGTCGCTGCTTCGGAGGGAGCTTCTCGAACGGCACGTCCAAGTCCACGCCGGCGGTGCTGATCTTCCCCAGCATCGACCGGTAGTACGCAAGATTCGGTTTCCCCCAGGCAGCGACTGCGCCCCGCCGCAAGGGGAGGCTTGGCTCTGTGATCGCTAGCTCTTCGGTGAACCGGCGCGTTCGCCCGAGCCCGTCGCAGGTCGGGCAGGCGCCAATCGGAGTGTTGAATGAAAATAGTCGCGGGCTGACCCTCGGAATCGAGGCATGGCCTTCGAAGCACGCATAGCCTTCCGAGAACCGATGCCGTGCGCCCTCCTGCTCGCGAAGCTCGACCACCCCGCTACTCAACTGGTACGCCAGCTCCACCGCTTCTGCGAGGCGCGAGCCGATCCCTTCTCGGACCGAGAGACGATCGATCACCACCTCGACCGACACCCCTGCGGGCAGCATTCCGAGGTCCTCGAGGTCGACCGCCGCGTCGTCCACACGCAAGCGAACGAAGCCCTTCCCGCGCAAGTCCGCGATGAGCTCCTTGGGAATGTCTGCGCCCGCGCGCACAACCGGGGCAAGGACCGAGAACCGTGTGCCTTCCGGGAGCCGCAACGCCTCTTGCACGACCTGCGCAACCGAGTGCGCCGTCAGCCGTTCGCCGCACACGGGGCAGTACACTTCCCCGACCGCTGCGAAGAGCACTCGGAGATAGTCGTTAACCTCCGTCAGCGTGCCCACGGTCGAGCGCGGATTGCGCGAGGGGGCGTGCTCTCGCACCGCGATCGCAGGGCAAAGCCCCTCGATGACGTCGACATCGGGCCGCCGCAGCTTCGTGAGAACGCGGCGCGCATGGCCGCTCAGCGACTCGACATATCGCCGCTGGCCTTCGGCGTACAAGGTGTCGAAGACCAGGCTCGACTTGCCGCTTCCGCTCGGCCCGGTGACCACAGTCAGCCGCCCCCTCGGAAGGCGCACCGTCACGTTCTTCAAATTGTGTTCGCGGGCTCCTCGAATGACGATGTCTGCCGTCATTCCTGCGGTCCGCCGGTCAGGCGTTGGGCCGCGCGGATGGCGGCGAGCATTCCGCTATCGGATGCGGTGCCGGCGGCTGCAGCGTCGTACGCGACGCCGTGATCGACACTCGTCCGAACGAACGGCAGGCCCCAGGTCACATTCACCGCCTCTCCCCAATCGAGAATCTTGGAGGGAATGGTGGCCTGGTCGTGGAACATCGCCACGACCCCGTGCGCCCTCCCGTCGGCGGCATAGCGGAACGCGGCTTCCGCCGGCGTCGGGCCCAGCAGCTCCACCTCGCCAGTCGAGTACGGCGCTTCTTCTCGAAGGTCGTCGAGCGTAGGACCAATTGTGGTTTCTTCTTCGGTCCCGAGCAGGCCGGCCTCGCCTGCATGAGGGTTGAGGCCGGTGACCTGAATCTGCAGCGGCGTCGTTTCCGGCAGCCACCTGCCGAGCGCATCGGTCAGGTGCCGCACAGTACGTTCGATGTGCTCCCGCGTCACCGTCGACGGCACCCGCTTGATCGGCCAATGGGTCGCCACGAGCGCAACTTTGAGGCGTGGCCCGAGGAACATCATCGTTACGTTCTCGACGTGGACGCCCGCGCGACGAGCGAGATGCTCAGTCTGTCCGCGAAACGGCACGCCAGACAGGCTCACGGCCTCCTTGCTGACCGGTCCTGTCACGATGGCACGCGCCGTACCGTCGATCGCAGCGTCGCAAGCCGCATCGAGCGCTTCACGCTGCACGCCGCCACCGTCGATCGTGGCCGCCCTCGCCTGCACCATCGTCAAGGGCCAATCTGCCACATGCACCAGACCGACCTCGCCCGGGCTCAAGCTTCCCCCATCGGCGGTGTCGACGCGCTTGAACGCCTCGAAACCATATCGCCTGAGCGCACGCTCCATCCATGCTGCGTCCCCGTACACGAACGCCCGATCTGGACCCAAACCCCGAGCCAACGCCGCCGCTGTTACTACAGGACCGACGCCTGCCGGGTCACCTGCCGAAATCGCGAGCGGCGCGAGCATCACGGTTCCTTCATCTTGTAGCCGACGCCGCGAACAGTCTCCAGGTTGTTCACCGAGTGGCCGAGCTTCATTCGCAGACGCCGAACGTGAATGTCCACAGTTCGGCTGCTTCCGTAGTAGTCGACCCCCCAGACGCGCTCGAGGAGCTGGCGCCGCGAGAACACCCGGCCGCGGTTCTGGCAAAGGAAACTGAGAAGCGCGAACTCCTGATGGGTGAGCTGCCGGGACCGGCCGTCGATCGTGACCTCGTGGGCGGCGAGGTCGATGCAGAGCGGCCCCATCTTGATTCGCTCCTGCTGCGCAAAATCGCTTCGGCTCCATTCGATTCGCCGAATGCGCATGTAGAGCTCTGCGGGCACGTAGGGCATCAGGGCAAAATCATCGAACCCGTCGCCGGCGTCGAGGCGGGAAAGGGCATTGAGGGTGACCCCGATGAGAACCGGTACTTCTTGCAAGGGCTCAGCCGCGCGCACCCGGACCAGGGCGGCTCGTCCGGCGTCGGCTTCCTCCCCGGCCTCGATCAGCACGGCGGCCGGCGGATTGCTGATCAGCTCCTCAGTGTCCAACCGATCCCAAAGGTTGGCCGTCTGGACCTCGCAGCCGAGCTCGTGAAGGCACGCCACGGCGCTCCCTTCGCGATCTTCAAGGCCCTCACGCCCGATGACGAGAATCCACACCGGCCGTTCCTACAACGGGGGCCAGAACGGTGCCAGCCGGGGATGCGACTTCGCCGTCAATCCCGGTTATCATGGCTGAGCGCACCAACGGGATCACGTGGCTACGAAGTATTGGAAAGTCGAAATCAGTCGACTCGGCGCGTCGGACCCGCTGTTCTTGGGGACCGTCGAGGCGGCGAGCTGGCCGGCCGCCTTAAAGCTAGGTCGTTCCAAGATCGGAGAGTCGGGTGGTGTTCCGGCTGGCGCGAGCTGCAACGTCAATCCAAACGGGACCGTCACGATCCAGGATGCACGGGAACGCCGGCGCTACCAGATCGTCCCCGCCGCCGCGCCCGCAGCACCGCCTGGCACCAAGCGGCCAGTGCCAAGCAGCCCTGAGATGCCGGCTCTGGCGCCCGCCCCGAAGCCAGTCGTCGCGACGAACGGCGCCTCGCGGCAGAGCACGCCCCCACCCTCGCCCGAGGCTGTGCGGCAGCGCCGCTCGAGCGCACCGCGGCCCACCAGCCCACCGCCTACCACGGTCGAGAACAAGCTGATCTTGTTGGCCTCGCGAGACGAGAAGCCTACGGGGTCGAGCCCGATTCATTTCCGCGAGCGCATGTACGCCGTGCCGGTTCCTCTGCAGCCCGGAACCGGTGAGAAGCTCGCCACCAAGCTCCTGCGTCGCGTGCAAGACGAGATCGGCAAAGAACGGGGCGCGAAGTTCATCCGTATCGAGCTCTTCGATCACATTTGGAAAAGCACGCCCGAGCATGCGCCGGTGGTCCGCATCGAGTGGAAGGACTGGAACAAGAGCATCGAGATCGACTTCCCGCTCGAAGAGGAAACGCGCCACTCCGAAGCGCCGAGCGTCAGCAGCGTGCCCCCGCCTCCAACGGAGGACCGCCTCGCTGTCGCGTTCGAAGCCTGCCATGATTTACTGTTTCTCAAGAACCGCGCCGAGGCGCTGGAGTTCGCGGTGCACCTTCTCGAAGAGCTGGTCCCCTCGGAAGCGACGGCAGCGTTCCTGCTGGACATCAACACCGATGAGTTCCGAGTGGTAGCCGCGCGGGGTACCGGCGCACGGGCGCGAAAAGGCCAGGCGCTGCCCTCTTCTTCAGGCCTCCTAGGCGCGGCAAGCGGACTCGCCGAACACGCGGTGCTGGTCCTCGCAGACGCCGCAGCAGACCCACGCTACAACGAACAGATCGACGGCGTCCCCGGCCTAGACGTCCGCGCCCTCCTCTACCGCCCTCTGGTTCACCGGGGCCGAATGTTCGGCGTCCTGCAGCTAGCCAACGGCGTAGCCCGCAAGATGTTCACCGAATCCGACTGCGAAGTAGTCGACTATGTGACGCAGCAGTTGAGCGCCTTTGTCGCGCGCGGAGCGTCCATGCCCAAGGCGGCAGCAGCCGTTCAGAACAGCCGCTAACTCGAAAAACAGCGCGAAGCCCAACCGCCCACGCTGACACCGGCACCGGCACCGGCAGAATTAACCCTTTCAAAAAGGGGACTGTCCCCTTTTTCTCTGAGGCGGTGTCGGGTCTACTGTCTCGGGCCTTCGGTCTCGGAAGCGGGCCCGGTCCCCGATGCCCCCTCAGCCAGCAATGCCTTGATCCGCTGTTCGAGCTCGGCGGCGTCCTTTTTGCGGAAGCCTTCGTGGACGTATCGGATCTTGCCGTCTCTGGCGATGAAGTAAGACGAGGGCATCGTTTCGGGTTCGTACTTCGATGCGACCTTGAGTTTTCGGTCGTGGATGATGCGGAAGGTGACCGGCGTGCCCCTCAAGAACTTGTCCATCTTCTTCGCATTGTTGTCGATGTTGACGCCTACGATCACCAGTCCGTCCCGGGCATACTTCTTGTGGAGCTCCTCGAGGACCGGCATCTCCTGCTTGCACGGGCCGCACCAAGACGCCCAAAAATCGACGAGCACGACCTTCCCTTTCAGCTCATTCAGATCGACTTTCTTCCCCGTTTGATCCGGCATGTCGATCGCGGGGGGGTCATCGCCGGAACTGAGTGCGCTCGCGGTCGAGGCGATGAGAAGAGCGGCCGCAAGCCCGCCGAGGAGTGTCTTCATCCGGCTTCGACGCAAGTGGCGCGTCGGCGATTCACTGGTCGAGCTCTTCGCGAACATAGGCGCCCAGCTGATCGGGTGGGAACACGAAACGGCGATCGTTCACGTAGATCGATGGAGTCGAATCGACGCCCGCTGCATGTCCCTCCGCGATGTCTGCGTCGATCTTCTTTTCCGTATCTTTGGACTGCATGTCGGCCTTGAATCGTTTCATGTCGAGGCCGATCTGTTTCGCGTAGTCGTCGAGGTTGGCGGTTTGCAGGTCATCTTGGTTCTTGAAGAGCAGGTCGTGCATCTCCCAGAATTTGCCCTGCTTATCGGCTGCGATGGTGGCCTTGGACGCCTCACGCGCCTTCGGGTGCGCGGTCAAAGGGTACTGCTTGAAGACCAGCTTCACCTTACCGTTGGACTCTTCGACGACCTTTTTGAGGTAAGGCGAGGCCATCTTGCAGTGCGGGCATTGAAAGTCGCTGAACTCATAGATGGTGACCGGCGCCATCGGGGAGCCCCGAAGCGGCGAATCGTGCGAGGTGAGCTTCTCGATCCTGGTGTCTTCGCCGTAGCGGACGCGGTAGATGTCCCGGATCTCGTCACGCGAGTACCCGTCATCCACCAGGCGGGCAAGGTATCGCGCCGCGGGCACGCACCGCTTGCATTGCCTGGTTTCGACGATGCAACGGGCCACGCTCACGGGCTCGCCACATGGCGACAGGAGCTCGTTGACCATGTCGAGCCAGATGCCCTGGGCGAACTCGTCGAGCGCGCTCGTGTCCACTTGCGGTAAGCTGCGAACCGGCTCCTTGGAAGCCCCGGGCGCGGGCTTGACCGTCGGAGCGCCTTGTTTGGGGCCGGTATCCGCTTCCGTCGAGCGCTCACAGCCGAGCAACGCGAAAACCAACAAAACGCACAGTGCCATCCAGCGCATGGGGAAGCCGATCCTAGCAGAGATTCCGGGGGGTGCCGTGGGGCTACGAATCGCTGTAGCTGGTGAGCTGAGCCCGAACGATGTCCTCATTGATGCCGGTTCGGATGTATTCCTTGAGACAATCCGCAATGGTTACCATCAGGTCATCCATTCCGTTGTCCTCGATCAGCCTGGACAGAAGGGCCCTAGACTCGCGGCTGTCTTCATCCCGCAGGAACTTCCGGACTTCCTCGATTGTGATTCCGCCCTGGAAGTCGATGTAGGCGTTTTCCATGAGGTACCGCGCAAGCTCGTTCACATGACCCTCCGTCTCACCGTAATTCGGTCATCTATTAGACACCCGAATGCCGAAACGGCAAGCGATAAAGGTCCTCGTCGGGCTCTAGCCTGCTTTTCTAGACCTCCGGCACGTGTAATCGTGCCCGGCTATGGAGCCCAGGACCCATCTCCGAGCCGATCCCCGCTTCTGCGGCACAGCGATCGAGCTGAGCGAGGGGTCCGCGCGGGTGACCCTCGAGGCCATTGACTCCATGGTCGTGGACGCCCACGGACTGATTCACGGCGGGTTCATCTTCGGTCTCGCCGACTATGCGGCGATGCTGGCGGTCAACGACCCCAACGTGGTCTTGGGAGCGGCGGAGACCCGGTTCCTCAAGCCGGTTCGCCTCGGGGACCAGTTGATCGCGAGCGCGCAAACGATCGATGCGCTTGGCAGGAAGCACCAGGTGCGCGTCGAGGCCACGGTGAACGCCCAGAAAGTGTTCGAAGGGACGTTTAACTGTTTCGTGCTCGAGCAACACGTGCTCGGGGAAGTTGGGAGTAAGTAATGGCAGACGACGGCGGCGCGATCATCGGACGGATCCTCGCATCTCGCGGCGTGAAGCAACTGTTCACTCTGTGTGGTGGACACATCTCACCCATTCTCGTCGGCGCAGAGGCGAACGACATCAAGGTCGTCGACGTGCGCGACGAGGTGAGCGCGGTCTTCGCTGCGGACGCGGTTGCGCGCATGACCGGCATCCCCGGCGTTGCGGCAGTGACCGCCGGGCCAGGCGTGACGAACACAGTCACGGCGGTGAAGAACGCGCAACTGGCTCAGTCCCCGCTCGTGATCTTCGGCGGCGCGGCGGCAACGCTACTCAAAGGCCGCGGCGCGCTGCAGGACATCGACCAGATCTCGCTGATGGAGTCGATCACCAAATGGGCGGTCTCGATCAAGAAGGTCAATAGCATTGGGCCGACGGTAGAGAAGGCCTTTGATCTCGCCCAGGACGGGGTTCCGGGGCCGGTCTTCATCGAAGTGCCGATCGACGTCCTCTATCCCGAGGAGATGGTCCGCGAGATGTTCATGAAGGAGAGCGGCGTCAAAGATGGCAAGAACCTCGGCTCCAAGGCGCTCGAGCTCTACATGCGTGGCCATTTGTACCGGCAGTTCCACCAGCCCCATGTGAGTATCGCCCCGCCGATTCGCGAATCCCTCCCCCCCAAACCGAGTACCAAGAGCCCGCACGTCGCCAAGGTCGCTTCGCTCCTGCGCACCTCCGAGCGGCCGGCGCTGGTCATCGGCAGTCAGGCGCTGGTCAACTGCCGCGACGCTGCTCCGATTGCAGACGCCGTGCAGGCCCTGGGGGTCCCGACTTGGCTCGGAGGCATGGCGCGAGGCTTGCTCGGCCGGCACAGCGACATTCAGTTTCGCCACAAGCGAAGCGCTGCGCTCAAGGAGGCCGATCTGGTCATCGTCGCGGGCTTCCCTTTTGATTTCCGTCTCGGCTACGGGCGAAGTATCTCGAGCCGGGCGACACTCGTCGCTGCGAACCTCAGCTCGAGCGAGATGCGGAAGAACCGACGGCCCGAGATTCCCGTTCATATGCACTCGGGAGAATTTCTGCGAGAGCTCGCGAGCGCGGTGGGCGGAGGGCTTGGTCCCTGGAGCGGTTGGTTCGATACGCTGCGGGCCCGCGAGGTCGGGCGTGATGACGAGATCAACGAGCAAGCGCGAGCAGCCACGGATCTCGTCAACCCCCTTCAGCTGTTTCAGCGCATCGAAGAGAAGATGGCGGACGACGCGGTGCTCGTCGTCGATGGAGGGGACTTCGTTGCCACGGCGTCGTACATCTTGCGACCGCGACGGCCCCTCTCCTGGCTCGACCCAGGCGTGTTCGGCACGCTTGGCGTCGGTGGCGGGTTTGCCGTTGGCGCATCCTTGGTTCGGCCCGGCAAGGAGGTCTGGCTGATTTACGGCGACGGGTCTTGCGCCTACAGCCTCGCAGAGATGGACACCTGCGTTCGGCACGGGCTTGCTCCCATCGCGGTGATCGGAACCGACGGTTCCTGGTCACAAATTGCCCGCGAACAGATCCCGATGCTCGGCACGGACGTCGGGACGGTCTTAAATCGAACCGCCTACCACGAGGCGGCGCAAGGGTACGGCGCGGTCGGGCTTGTCCTAGACGACCCGTCCAAGATTGACGCCACGCTGGAAGAAGCCAAGGCGCTCGCCGCGGCCGGCAAGCCGGTCGTGATCAACGTGCACATTGCCGCGACCGACTTTCGCAAGGGTTCCATTTCGGTGTAGGCACGATGGCCACACGGCGACAACGACGCAGGGCACAGCGCCGGCTCAAAGACGAGGTCGGCCTCTGGTACCATCCGCAATACAAGGTTGAGGCGCTCGCCGAAACGGCGCGCGTTCCGGGGGTCGAAGTCGCGCGAGGTGAAATGATCCTCGGAACCCTCGGCGCCGAGGGTCTGATAGGCCCCAAGCTGGTGCGCCCTGCTCCCTTGATCGCCTTGACGGACCTCACGAAGGCTCACTCCGAGACCTACCTCGATCAAACCGCTCGCCCCGATTATCTGGGCCGTATCTTCGGGCTCGAGCCGCACTTCATCGACCCGGATCCGATCCTGATCGCCCAGCGCAGGCAGGTCGGAGGCACCGTCGAGGCGGCCCAGTGGGCCATCCGCCGCAAGGACCGCGTGGCATTCAACATCGGGGGCGGCTTTCACCACGCCGAACCCGAGTCGGGAATGGGGTTCTGTGTTTACAACGATATCGCCGTGGCGATCGCCTGCTTGCGCGACGAGGGCTTCGACGCCCCCATTGCCATCGTCGACCTCGACTATCACCAGGGCAACGGCAACATCGTCACGTTCGAGGACGACAAGACGGTCTGCACCTACTCGATTCACGGCTCGGTTTGGAGCCACGTCGAGGCCGCGGCAGACAAGCAGTTTCTGATGCCCTCCGAGACCGACGACGACGCATACTTGCACGAGCTCCGCGAAACGCTGCCCGTGATGCTCGATGCAATCGATCCTGGACTGCTCTTCTACGTCTCCGGAAACGACGTTCTGAAGGGGGATCGTCTCGGCGAGTTCATGCTGACCCGCGAGGGTGTGCTCGAGCGCGATCGCTTCGTGATCGAGATGGCGCGCAAACACGAGTGCCCCGCCGTGGTGACGCTCGGCGGTGGCTATAGCGACGATGCCTGGCGTTCCTCGACAGACTTCATCCGTTGGCTCCTGACCGACGAAGCGAAGGTGACCGAAGAACCCAAGACGAGCGTCTACGAGCAGTACGCTCAGATCGCGCAGGAGCTCGACCCATACGACCTGCAGCGCCCGAGCGGGGAATGGGAGCTCAGCGAGGCCGACCTGATGGGAGACCTGGCCGGTCCGGGATACCGGGGGACACGGATCCTCGGCTACTACTCACGGCACGGCATCGAGTTCGCGCTGGAGAAATACGGACTGGCCGACGAGATCCGCAAGCTCGGCTTTGCCCAGCTTCGGCTGACGGCCGATCCGAGCGATCCCGAGCGCCAGTACCTCACGGTGCACGGAACCAAGGGCGGTGAGGAGCACCTTCTGGTCGACCAAGTGATTCGGCGCGTGGTGCGACCCGCCCCCGAGGGCCTCGAGCCGCCGGATGAAATCGAGCTGCTCTACGTGGAGTGGATGATGCTCCAGAACCCGACCGAAGAATTCTCGCTACGCCATCCACAATGGCCGGGGCAGGACCATCCAGGCCTAGGCATCGGGGAGCAGGCCATGCACATGCTGTTTCAAGGCGCGACCCGGCTCGGGCTCGACGGCTTGGCCCACCACCCCTCGCGCTACCACATCGCGTTCATCGGAGGGGCGCAGTCCTTCTTCCTCGATCCGGAAATCCAAGGTCGCTTCGAAGCGATCCGGGAGGTGCTCGCGCCGCTCGATCTCGCGGAGGCGGCCTGGAAGATGGAACGCGGCGAGGTGTGCTGGTCCGATGGTGAGCCGGTCGAGTGGATCGCCGAGGACATCATCATCCCAGCGAGCGAACGGCTCTTCTCCTATTTAGGCTCGGTCCACTACCAGAAACCCCGCGCCGAAGCCCTGGAACGCGCCAGGGAACGAGGCATCGTCCTCGAGCCAACTCGCAGGACCTAGCAGCGGGTCCACTCGAGAACCCGGCTCAAAACAGCACGGCGCCCCGCAGAAGCGAGGCGCCGTGGTTAGAGGATTCGTAAGCCGAGTTTTGTAGCCCGCACTCGTCGCCGAAATGCGGGTCGTGATCATTCTTCTGGGACCGATGTCGCCATCGGCCTCGAGCGACGCTACCCGGAGACTCGGGCGGGACCACCCTCAACGCCTCCCTATTTGGTCTTGCTTCGGATGGGGTTTGCCGTGCGACCGACGTTAC
>CALLDH010000085.1 GCA_937998345.1 uncultured bacterium
GATTCCGATCTCCTCGCAAACCGCGAGGGCGAGCTCGACGTTGTCCTGATGCTCGAGATACGGGAAGGCCTCGACGTCCCCGGTCGTGAGCGGGCGGCTGATCTCTTCGGCCCCGTGAAAGCGAGACCCTCGCTCCTCGGCGACCCGCTGAAAGAAAGCGCGGTGCTTTCGCTCGGCGGTCAGGAACACCCCATCCATCGGGACCGTCCCGGCAAGCGCGTGAGCGACGTCTTCCTCGGTGGGGCCCATCACATCGAGGTGGTCCGGCCGCGCGTTGGTGATGACCCCATGAGTCGCGCGGACGAGGGTGCCCTCGGAGAGCCATTGAAGAGCTGGTTGAAGCGCCATGCACTCGACGACGAGTGCTTCGGCACGCTGCGCGGCAGCCATGGTGACCGCCTGCTTCTGCTCGATTACGTTCGCGCCCCCGGGGCGGTACACCGGCACCTCGCGGCCGTTCGGCAGAATGAAGCGGGGAACCGTGCCCGTAGTCTTGGCGACGCAACGAACCCCGGCCTCACGAAGCCCCGCCGCGATCAGCCGCGTTACACTGGTCTTGCCGCGCGTGCCGTTCACGTGGATCCGAATGGGAATCCGCGTGAGCCGCCTGCGATGCAGGATCAGCTCGAGCGCCCCCATCGCGATGAGGACGCCACACGCCGTGAGAAGGATGACAATCTCGTTAGACACTCGACTCGCCCCCGACCGGATCGAAAGCCCCCGAACGCGAGCCCTTTATCAGCTGAGGCCCCGGCAGCAACCCCGCTGTTCTACCTCATTGCAGGCCTCGGAGCGCGTTTTTGTCTGCGATCTGGGGGGCAGGCGCGAAGAACGAAACTAAACCTAAGGGATGAATAGAATTGTAATCAAGTGTCGAAGCCGTGCGGATACCTACACGCCTAAGCAGGTCAGTGCGGGCGCACCCTTCTTAGACGGCGCCGATTGCTTCGAGATGCTGGCAGGTGCGCTCGATCCCTTCTTCTACGGAGACAGAGGGGTTGTACCCGAGCTCGCGGCGCGCTTTTTCGATGCTGAAGTAGTGATGGGTGCACATGTAGCGGATGGCGAAGCGCGTGAGGCCGTCCTCTGCATTGAGAGTGCCGCCCTTGAGGGTATCGATGCCTTCCTTGACCGCTGCGATCGCGTAGACGAGCGACTTGGGAGCCGTGTATTTGACCGGAGGAAAGCCGAGGCGCGCGGCAACTTTGCGAATGAAATCCCAGAACGGCATCGGCTCGCCATTGGTGATGAAGTAGGCCTGGCCTGCGGCGATGCTGTTCAAGCCGTCTTTAGCGAGTGCGTCGTCGGCGAGGAGGACCGCGTCGGTCATGTTGCTCACGTATGTATAGTCGGAGAGCCAAACGCCTCGGCCGATTTGAACACGCAGCTGCCCATTGCGACCCTTCGCTAAGAGCGTAGGCATGAAGCGATTGTCGCCTGGGCCGAAGACGACGTGGGGCCGGAGCGCGCAGGTCGCCATTCGGCCCTTCCCGTTCTCCGCGAGGACGAGCTTCTCCGCCGCGATCTTGCTGTCCGCATACGGCGCTTGGGAAACCGATGAATACGGCAGGCTCTCGTCCCCGTTCTCGATGTCTTTGCCCTCGTAGACGACGCTGCCCGAGCTGATGTAGATGAAACGCGGGACGCCGTTCTGCTGCGCTGCCTCGAGCATGTTCTCGGTGCCACCGAGGTTCACGGCCCAGACCACGTCCTGCTTGTTTTGCTTGGTGTGAACGATTGAGGCGTTGTGGATGATCGTGTCGACGCCGCGGCAGGCTTCGGTGACCGCTGCCTTGTCGGTGATGTCGACGCGCCGGTAGTCCACGCCTTCGACGGGACATTCAGGCGCCAAATCAAGAACGATGACCTCGTCGCCTCGAGCCTTGAGCGCGCGCGCAATCGCTGCGCCCACGAAGCCGCAGCCCCCTGTTACCAAACTAACGGTCATGATTTACTCGACTGTGCCAAAGATGATGTCGGGCAGCGGCGTGATCGACGCATAGTTGCCGGAAAGCATGCTGTGATGATGCCGGTCGTGCTTCGCCGCAAGCACCCCCAAGGTCTTGAACGGGAAGTGCGGCACGTCGATGCCCGCATGATTGAGAATGTTGAGCGCGGTGTACGTCGTGAAGAGCGCGCCTAGCGTGTAGATGTGCACGCCGCCGACCAGGGCCACCGACCCGAAGAACAGGCCGAGGCCAAGGATCGTCTCGACGGGATGCAGCAAGAGGCTGTCGATCTGCCGCGGGTTCCTCGCGGCATGATGGACCGAGTGCACTCCGCGCAAGATCTTCCATTCGTGGAATGGGTAGCGATGCATGAAGTAGTAACCGAAGTCGTAGAGTAGAACTACCGTCACCGCTTCGAGGACGTAACGCCATGCCGGCACAGCGTGGTCGTAGTATAGGTACTGGCCGAGGCCGAACATCACGGAGAAGATCAGTGTGATCGACACCCCGATGTTCAGGGCGACTCTCCAATAAAGCTCCCGATCGCTCTTGGAGCGGTGGGCGTCGTCGCTAATCATGTACTGCTGCGCGTCCTTGGATCGATAGGCGTACAACAACACTGCCTGCGCGAGGCCGGCGGACGCGTAGCTGACGAGGATGACGTACAGGACCTTCATGTGGATTTCCGGGGAGTCATTTTACCACCTAGTGCACCAATCTGAGAATGAGCGTTCCGGCGAGCATGAACGCGAACACGGCAACGGCCGCAAGCTGAGACGCGCGCTTGCTGTAAGAGGATTTCACGGCGGATGCGGCGCGAAAGGAGGTCGAATCGCTGTCGAGCTCGAGGGGCTCGCTGCTGGCGGGGATACTCTGGCAAAGGAGCGCCACGCCACGGGCGATGTCCCGCTCGGAAAGCGCTTCGTGGGTCCGCATGTGAACCTTCCCGGTATTTACGTGGGCCATGCACGAGCCGCAGTAGCCGGACTCGCAGGAGTGCGCCGGCTGCAGGCCAGCTGCTTGCGCGCACTGCAAGAGGGTCTTTCCGGCGAGGTACGGAACGGTGCGGGAACGGCCGTTGAGCCAAAGGCTGAACGCTTCAGGCGCTTCGAGTGACGCGACATCGATCGCATCGGCTTCGACGCGATCAGGGTCGGCCGGAGAGACGAAACGCTCGATGTAGACGAGCTCGTCATGCACCCCGGCTTCGTCGAGCGTCTGCTCGATGAGCTCCATGAATGGTTCCGGCCCGCAGATATAGAACTCGGCAATGTCGGTGTGGTGCAGGAGCGCGCGGATCTCGTCGGGCCTGAGGTAACCACCTTCGGAATCGAGGTGATGGCGAACGAGCACGCGGTCCGGATGCTCAGCGGCGATTCGATCGATCTCTTCGTTGTAGATCACCGAGCTCCGATCCTGATTGGCGTAGAGCAGCGCGACCGATCGTTTCGTCTTGGTGAGCGCGCTCTTCAGCAAAGCGATGACCGGCGTAATCCCGCTTCCTCCTGCAAAGAGAAACAGCGGCGCCCCCGCACGAGTCTCAGGGTCCAGAACGAAACGGCCCTCCGGCACGCTTGCCCGAATCAAATCACCGGCCTTTAGGTTGTCGTTCATCCAGTTCGAAACGCGCCCACCAGCGACTCTTTTCACCGCGATCTTGAGGGTTTCGCCTAGATCCGGGCAGCTCGCGAGCGAGTAGCAGCGGTTGACTTTGAAGTCGTCCCAGGGAAGCTCGAACGTCAGGTGCTGGCCGGCCTTGTAGCGATAGGCCGCCTGGAGCTCGGTCGGAACGGAAAGCTCGAACGAGCTGCACTCGGGCGTCTCGCGAATGACGGAAGATACCTTCAGCTCGTGAAACGCAACGCTCATGCGGCGTGCTCCAAACCTGCTGCTTCGAGCGCCGACGCGAGATGCTCGGCCTTGCAGTAGCTTCGAAGCAAATGCCGAAGCGCAGCATCGGCCACGCGCTCCGGCTCTTCTTGGCAGCCGCGGTCCATCCACATCGCGAGCCGCACTTGCTGAGAAGCGATGATCATTCGCGCCATGAGCTCGGGATCATCGTCGACGAGGAAACCGTCCTTGATGCATTGCCGAAGCACGCCGCCGAAGAGATCCAAACCGGCGCCGAGCGCTTCGACTTGCTCAGGGCTTTGCAAGAGCTCAATCGTCGACCAGGCCGTCACCTCCTTGAGCTGCATCTTCGTGAAGTGACGGCGCTCCATGAAGAACGCGAGTTGCATCCGAGTCCCAGCGATCAAGGTGTCGAGCGATGACATGTCTTTGGCCAGCACGCCCTGGGTGAGGCTCATGACCTCGCTCAAGCGCCGGCGGTGAACGGCTCGATAGATCTCCCACTTGGATTGGAGGACGCTGTAGAGCGTGGTGAGGGAGACCCCTGCTTCGGAAGCGATTCGTTGAACCTTGGTCGCCTCGTAACCTTCTTCGCCGAACACCCACTCGGCAGCATCGAGAATGGCTTCACGGTAGAGCTCGCGCTTC
>CALLDH010000086.1 GCA_937998345.1 uncultured bacterium
GTACTTGTAGATGCTCTCGAGCAACCGTTCCGAAAGGCTTGCCTTGAGCTCGTCGTATTCAGCGCCCCGCTTCTTCCACGAGGTGCCCTCCCACCGCTTGAACGGGTCGTAAGGGCCCAAGGTGACGGCCTCAATCGTCGAATGCCCAGGATACCGGCGGTTGAAGTCGGGATCCTTCGCCGACGGGAAGGACAGGTACACGAGCGGGAACGGCGCATTGATGTCCGCTTCGAAGCGCTCGAAGTTTTCTTCGTGCCGGTGATTTGGGTAGACCCAGAAGTTGGTCTTCTTCAGCTGGAGCTCTTCGGTGGTGCCTTTCAGGCCTACGTACAGCGAGAGATGTGCGACGGAGGGCCCGACCTCGCGAGCCTTCGCAGCGTAGCCGATCGGTCCGGCGATTGCGGCGGGAACCAGGCGTCCAAAGGTGTTGATGATGCCTGCGTTGCTGATGACGGTTGGCGCGCGCAGCTCCTGCCCACCGACGAGCTTGACGCCAACTGCTCGTTCGGCCTCGATGATGATCTCGGCCACTTCGGCGTTGGTCACCACCTCGCCACCTGATCTCTCGATCGCGGGCAGGATGGTCTCGGCGATTCGAGACGATCCACCAACCGGATATGCAGCGCCGCGGAAATAGTGAGCCACGAGCATCGAGTGAATGAAGAAGCTGCTCTTGGCTGGGACCAATCCGTAGTCGCCAAACTGGCCCGTGAGAACACCGATGAGCTCTTGGTTTTGCGTGATCTCTTCCAGCACCTCGCGGGTCGTGCGCGTGGCCTCCTTGAGCACCGGCCGCCGCATCATGCCGCCAAACAGGGTGGACACGAATGGAGGCATCGCCTTCTCCGCGAAAAACAACTGCGCCTTCTTTGCAGTCGCCATGACCTTTTCCAAGTACGTATTGATCGCGTCTTTGTCGCCCGGAAAATACTCGTGGAGTTGGCTGCGGAAGTTGTCGAGGCCCTTCACCAGGTCGTATGAATTCTCGCCGAGGATGATGCGGTCGTAGACGTCGCCCATGTCGGCCCACTCGAGCTCACCATCGGTGATGAAATCGGTCAGGCGGCGGGTCATCCCACGCGGATGCGACGCCTCACCGACGTAGTGAACGCCAACGTCCCATTCGTAGCCCGGCCTGCGAAACGTGTGCGTGAATCCACCCGCCGTGTAGTGGCGTTCGAGCACGAGCACGCGCTTGTCGGCGAGCTTCGAGAGAGCAGCCGCGGCCGAAAGACCGCCAATACCCGATCCGATGACAATCGCATCCCACTCCTCGGCGAGCCCCGGATGCTGCTTGTACGATGTTCCAATCCGCACCCGGCGAGTATAGGCGACCCTCTCCAGGGTCCCAACCACCGAAGATCACAGCCCTTCTGAGCGAAAGTTCGCCGCGCCTCGAGACGCACCAGGCCCGGAAATCTCGCTGGACTCTAGGCCCGCGCAGGGGTCCGTCGTGTGGGTATGTTCGTACTCGAGAGCTGCGCTTGGTGCTTCAGCACTCGACCGAGGGCATTGCCCTGGAGGACTGCGGAGCTGCAGAGCATCCCGCCCATCAATGCCCCGACGACGCCCGCGGAGCAGACGTCTGCGCCGGTCAGATACAAACCCTTGATCGGCGTGCGCGGCTTGAGCCAACGTTGCTCGAAGCGCTGGGCGGTGTGCTGCAGACCGTAGATCTCGCCTTGCGGGTGCGCGGCGAAATTGCGGGTCGAGAGCGGCGTTGAGAGCTCGGCGATTTCCACTTTCCCGCGCGTTCCCGGGGCATGTCGGTGGAGTGTATCGAGCAAGCGTTCGGAGAGGCTTGCCTTGAGCTCCTCGTACTCGGCGCCGCGCTTCTTCCAGGACGTATTCTCCCACGCTTTGAACGGCGCATACGGTCCCAGTGTAAGGGCCTCGACCGTCGATCTTCCCGGGTAGCGACGATTGAAGTCCGGGTCTTTGGCGGATGGGAACGACAAATACACCACGGGGAGCGGCGCGTTGATGTCCTCTTGGAAGCGCTTGAAGTTCTCCTCATGCCTGTGATCCGGATAGACCCAGAGATTGGTCTTCTCGAGGCCGAGCTCCTCGGTGGTGCCTTTGAGGCCGACGTACAGCGATAAGTGCGCAACCGACGCTCCGATCTCATCGGCCTTGTTGGCCAGGCCGGCGGCCTTCGCGGCCGACTCGGGCAGCAAGCGCGACAATGTATTTAGCACTCCGGCATCGCTGACCACGGTCGGCGCCCGGAACTCACGGCCATTGAGGAGCCTGACGCCCACGGCCTGACGGTTCTCGATGATGATCTGATCGACCTCGGCGTTGGTGATGACCTCACCCCCCGCCCGCTCGATGACCGGAAGGATAGCCTCGGCGATTCGACCGGAGCCACCCGCGGGATACGCAGCGCCGCGGAAGTAGTGGCTCGTGACCATGGCGTGAATGAAGAAGGTGCTCTCGGCCGGAACCAATCCGTAGTCTCCGAATTGTCCGGTCAGCACGCCGATGAGCTCTTGATTCTGGGTGATCTCCTCGATCACTTCCCTGGTCGTGCGCGTTGCCTCTTTGAGCATTGGGCGCCGCATCATGCCGCCGAAGAGTCTCGAGACGAAAGGAGGCATCGCCTTTTCTGCAAAGAAGAGCTGTGCCTTCTTCGCGGTGGACAGAACCTTCTCCAAGTACTGGTTGATGGCGTCCTTTTCGCTCGGGAAGTACTCGTGGAGTTGCGCGCGAAAATTTTCGAGGCCCTTCACGTAGTCGTAGGAATTCTCGCCGAGAATGATGCGGTCGTAGACGTCGCCCATATCGGCCCAGTCGAGCTCGCCATCCGTGATGAAATCGAAGATTCGCCGAGCCGAGCCACGCGGGTGGGACACATCGCCGATGTAGTGAACCCCGACGTCCCACTCGTAGCCGGGTCGCCGGAAAGTGTGGGTGAAGCCGCCCGCTGTGTAGTGGCGCTCCAGGACGAGCACACGCTTGCCCGCGAGCTTGGCCATTGTCGCGGCTACGGAAAGCCCGCCGATGCCCGAGCCGATGACGATCGCGTCCCAGTGATCGGCAAGCCCCGGATGTTGTTTGTAGGATGTCCCGCTTCGCATGTCTTTCTCCTATGTGCGGCTCACTCCGCCGCTTCCCGTTTCTCGAAAACCGTCGATACCAACTCTTCAAATGAACAACCCATGACGAGCTTGCCCGCCAGGTGCAGCGAAACCAGTCCGTGAATCTGAGCCCAAAGATAGTGCGCGCGCCGGAGCGACTCCCCCTCCAGGAGCCCCGCGTTCACGGCTGCCTTGACCGCCTCGTGAAGGTAGGAGAATGCACGCGCCTGCTCGGCCTCGAGCTCGGGATACGTCCCTGCCGGCGCTTGCAAGAGCTCGAACATGATGTGGTAGGCGTCGGGCTCATCGAGCGCAAAGCTCACGTACGCCCTACCCAGCATTCGAAGCGCATCCTCAGGTTCTTCAATCCCGGCGACGGCATCACGCTGCGCATCCGCAAACCTCCGGAAGGCCTCCGTCCGCACCATCGCGAACAACTCTTCCTTGTTCTCGAAGTACCGATAAGGCGTCATCGGGCTCACCCCGAGCTCCTTCGCCAAAGAGCGCAGCGTCACCCCGCGATACCCCCGCTCCGCAAAAAGCCGAGTAGCAGCAGTCACAGCCCGCCCCCGAAACGCCCCCAACTCCTCCACCGTCAACGCCGCCCGAGCCATGTCTAACATTTACGACGTAAATCTAACATGGTCAAGCGGACATTCTCCCCCTCCCAAGCATTTGTAATCACAGCGCTTATCAGCAGAAGAGCAGAGCGCGTCGTTCGCGAAGCGTCGCGACCCGAGAGAGCGTCCCTATTTCAATGTTACGGCCGCCCAGGTGCGTTTGCCGGCTTTGATGATGTAGCGGCGGCCTTTGGGGAGTTTGGCCTGGGGGTCGGTGAGGCGGTCGCCGTCGATTTCTACGCCGCCCTGTTGGATGCGACGGCGTCCGTCGCTGGAGCTCTTCACGAGGCCGATGTCGCTCAAGAGCTTGGGGACCCAGATGGCGTCTTCTTCGACAGCGAACTCGTGCTCGGGCATGTCGTCCGGCACTTCGCGCTTGGAGAACTGCGCTAGCCATGAGGCTTCGGCCGTGTTGGCCTGATCGGCGTCGTGGTAGCGGGTGACGATCTCCTTGCCGAGCGCGATCTTCGCGTCCCGCGGGTTCATGTCGCCCGCGGCGCACGCTCGTTTTCGGCGTTCGATCTCTAGCTCGGCCACTGTCGAGAGCAGCTCGTAGTAGCGCCACATCAAGTCGTCGGAGATGCTCATCAACTTGCCGAATTGCTCCTTCGGCGGTTCGGCGACGCCGACGTAGTTGTCGAGCGATTTGCTCATCTTCGCACCGACGATTTTACCGCCTTCAGAACGTGCGTTGATGCCCTCGAGGATCGGCGTCGTCATGACAATTTGCGGCCTCTGTCCCATCTCTCGCATGATTTCCCGCCCGACGAGCAGGTTGAAGAGTTGGTCGGTGCCACCGAGCTCGACATCGCATTCCAGGACAACCGAATCATACGCCTGCGCCAGGGGATACAGGAGCTCGTGGAGTGAAATGCTCTGGTGCTCCGCCCACCGACGCTTGAAGTCGTCGCGCTCCATCATCCGGGCCAAGGTGTACTTTCCCGCGAGCCGGATGACGTCGTCGAACGCCATCTTTCCAAGCCACTCCCCGTTGTAGACAATCTGAGTGCGGTCTTTGTCGAGGATCTTGAATGCCTGGTCGGCATAGGTGCGGGCCCCCGCAAGGATTTCATCACGCGTCGGAACGGGACGTGTGCTGCTCCTTCCGGACGGGTCGCCGATCTGCGCTGTGAAGTCACCGACGATGAACACCACATCGTGCCCAAGCTCTTGGAACTGACGCATCTTGTTGAGGAGCACCGTGTGCCCGAGGTGAAGGTCTGGCCGCGTCGGATCAAAGCCTGCCTTGATCTTGAGAGGCTTGCCGGCGTTCAAACGCTCGAGCAGCTCCGATTCGACGTGCAGGTCGACCACGCCGCGCTTGAGCTCGGCGAGCTGCGCTTCGGGCTTCATCCGTCGCCTCTATTCGCCAGGCTCGGGGGCGCCGTCCTCGGCGACGCCACCATTGACGAGCTCCTTGAGCTCTTTTCCGACCTTGAAGAATGGAAGGCGCTTCTCTGGAACCGGCACCGGGTTCCCTGTACGAGGGTTCCGCCCGCTATACGACTTGTACTCGCGTACGGTGAAGCTCCCGAAGCCTCGGATCTCGATCCCCTCCCCCTGCTCGAGTGCCGACGTCATCGCGTTAAAGACGCAATTTACAACGTGTTCAGCTCGGCTTTTGGTGATCTTCGTCCGCTGGGCTACAGCGTCGATGAGCTCCGACTTCGTCATCGATTCTCTCCCCATTGCGCGCCAAGTATATCCAGGGCCATAGGCGCGTCAACAGCGATTTCGCGCACTTGCGTCCTTTCTCCACAGGCCGGAGAACGCGCCGTCTCAGCCTGAGGGCAGAGTTGCAGCACGGTTTTGTAAGGCTAATCGCAGTGTCGACAGCGATACGTCAACTCGTGCTGTCGAGCGCCGCGACCAGGTCTGCGATGAGCTCGTCGGTATCTTCGATGCCGACAGCATAGCGTACGAGGTTGTTCTTGATGCCGATCGCAAGCCGCTCCTCGGTGCTCAGCTCAAAGTAGCTCATCAACGCCGGCTGCTCGATTAACGACTCGACGCCGCCGAGACTCGGGGCGATGCGTGGGATTTGACAGGCGTCGACGAAGCGACTCGTGCCGTCCAAATCGGAATCGAGCTCGAAGGTCACCACGCCGCCGAATCCGCTCATCAGGCGCTTGGCCGTCTCGTGGTTCGGATGGGAACGCAGGCCCGGATACCAGATCTGGCGAACCCGACGATGTCGCTCGAGGCGCTCGGCCATGGCCTGCGCGGAGGCATTTTGCTGCTCGACCCGGAGCGCTAATGTCTTGATTCCCCGGTGAATCAGATAGGCGGCGTGGGGATCGAGGCAAGCACCAAAGACGCTGCGGAGGTCGCGAACCAGCGAGACGAGGCCGGACTTCCCCGCGACGACGCCGCCCAGTACATCGTTGTGGCCGCCGAGATACTTCGTGGCGCTGTGCACGACGATGTCGATCCCGTACCTGGCAGGCTGGAAATTAATCGGCGTTGCGAAGGTGCTGTCGACGAGTGTCTTGATCTTCTTCTCGCGGCAAATCTCGGCGACCTGTTCGAGGTCGGGAATCGTTTGGTAAGGATTGGTCGGAGCCTCGGCAATCACCAAGCGAGTCTCGGGCCGAATCGCCGCTCTCAGCGCCTCGAGATCCGCCGGCGGGATGAGCGTGCTCGATACGCCGAAGCGATCGAGAAACGTCGTCACGAACTGCCTGGTCCGGCGATAACAGTCCGCAAAAAGGATCACGTGCGAGCCGGACTTCACGAGCGCCAGAATCGTGGACGTCACCGCAGCCATGCCGCTTGCAAACGCGGCGGCATCCTCGGTGCGCTCGAGCGCTCCCAGCTTTTCTTCCACCAGGCGGACGGACGGGTTGCCGTAACGGCCGTATTCTTCGCGTTCTTTTCGGCCCTCGAAGTACGCGATGAGCTCCGCCGTATCGGCGAACGAATACGTTGCGGTCTGCGTGATCGGTGCCACCAACGCGTCGTAGGGATACGTCCTCGGTTCACCGCCGTGCACCGCCAAGGTCTTTTGGGAGATATCGTCCTCGTCTGACACCAAGACGGGAGCGTAGGAGAGCCGATCTGACAGCGCAAGCGCCGGAATTACGGCTGCGTGCAGGTGCTCGCGGCGACATCACGCACGCAGTCGAACGAGGGGTCTCCATCGCCAGGATTCGATCGCTGACCGTTCATCGTGTAGACCCGATCGCTCGAAGGACCGGTGAACATCGGAGCAGAGCCAGAGTAGATTACTGCCGCGTAGTCCGCGGAGTGGGTGAACGCGACAGCCCCGATCACGGCGACCGAGCCCGACCTGAAGTTGAGATTGCCCGTGTTGGCACCGCTTCCGCCGTACGACACGAGCACCCGGTCGAGTATCGATCCTTCGGACCCCTGACCGAAGTCGATACCGCGCCAGAACGTCGGCGACACGGTGTCTATGCTGGTGAAGGTGACTGGATCGGCGCTGGTGCCCCGCGCGTCGAGCACGCCGTCGTTTCCGTCGCCCACACGCAATCGGACATCGCTGGCGAAGCGAAGCTCAGCTCCGGGCTCAATCGTGAGTACAGGAAGCGGATCCAACGGCGTCGATCGCCGTAGCTCGATGTTGCCTTGCACCACGTAGGGAACGTCATTGGCCGGCCAGATCGCCGTCTCATCGACGGCGTCGCCCACCACCCACATGCCCTCGTGTCCCGATGTGACCGAGGTGTTGTTGCCGGCCAGCAGGTTGCCAGTTCCGAAGCGCCCGATGAAGTTCGCGTGAATGCGAACCGCCGAGAAACGTGACCCGACGATCGTATTGTCGTTGCACCCCGCACCACAGTGGGTCGCGTTAGCGAACGTCATGCCGTAGCCGTTGCTGTTCACGATCATCGTATCGGAGACGGCCGGCGTCGCGGGAACGCCATCACGGTTCTCGACCACGATTGCCGCGCGACCTGACGACACCGCGAGCGCTGGGTCCGACCCGGCGCCTTTCAGCACCGCGTGAGTAATACGCGAGGTGCCTGCGCTAGCCGCTCCGCGTAAACGGACTCGATTCCAGAACGCAGCGCCCGCGATCGGCTCGAAGACCACCGGCTGGCTCGACGTTCCGTCCACCACCAGCTGGCTATTCGTCATCGTGAGTTGCCCATCGGACGGCATCATGATTTGGTTGCCTGCGCGAATGGTCAACGAGCCGTCCGTCACCGCCAGCGCACCGGTAGGCTGAATCGGCTGCGTCGACGAATCACTCGCGGCCGGCCGGCTCCACAGCATGTCCTCGCCGGCGATCGAGCTACCGCGGACGCGCAGCGGAGCTTCGTAGCTGTTCGACGAGTTCAGGAGGTCATCAAACCCGCCCAACGTAGCGTTGACGGACAGCTCAACGACGTCGAGCACGTTGTTCTCGAACGAGCTGACCCGGGCGTTGCTCGACAGATAGACGCCGACCGAGCCGGCTTCGCCGCTCTGGACCAGACAGTTCTCGACAATCGCGACGCGGTCGCCGGCATTGTCGGGATTGTCGACCCGAATGCCGCCCGTGACCGTTCCACTGACGCGCTCGAGCCGTACGTTGCGCAAAACGGTGCCCGCCTGAATCAGCCCGGCGAGCAGGATGCCGTCCCAGTCCCCGGCGTCGGCGATCATGCGAATCGGCATTGCCGGAGTTCCCGAGGCGACCAGCGTGCCTTCCTCCGCACTCGTGGATACCTGGAGGCGTCGGCTCGACGCGAACCGCATCTCGGTGCCCGGCGCGACAGTCATCGTGCTGCCTCCGCGAACCGAAATGCCGTTGCTCAGGTAGAACGGCACGTTGAAGTTCTTCCACGCGGCGCTGGCTCTTCTGACCGCCGAGCCTCGGACGAAAACGCGATCCTCTCCGTTGCCGGTGAGGTCGAGATTGGCGCCGAGCGTGGAGACGTCATCCGAGCCGATGCTGATTGGCGAGCGCCCGTTTGCGGTGAGCTGGTTGTCAGCAAACCAGTCCATCGTATCGGTGCCCGCACCCGACTGGGCGAACAGGCCGTAGTTCAAGCTCTCCCGGATGATCGAGCGCCGGATGTCAGGTGCAGATCCGCTGAGCACCTCCACGGCGCCTCGATTGGTGTCGGTGTTCCATCGTCCACCGAATTCCACGACCACGTTTCGAAGCGCTGTCGTGGCCGACACGATGTTGGCGCCAAAGCGAAGGCCCCGGTAGTGGCCAGCAGGCGCTGGGCCGCCGACGTCTTGGAGACGGGTAAACACGATCTGATCACCCAGGCCAGGCTCGCCACCGTTTGCGATCAGAGCGCCGGCGCTGTTCGCGCCGACATCCATTCGAAGATTCGTGTTGCCGGCGAACATCACGACGGCGCCTGGCTCCAGCGTAACGGTTGCGCCGTTCTCGATTCGCACGTCACCGGTGACCACGTGAGGACTGTCGATGGCTGCAAGCGTGATATCCGAACCGATGCTTCCACTCAGGGTCGAGCCGTCACCCTCGGTGACCGTGAATCGCTTCGCGAGGGTCGTGGTCGATCCCTGGTCGACGATGACATCGTGGACTCCCGACGGACGGCCGAGGTCGACGGGAACGGTCGCGGTCAGCGTGTTCTCGTCGACGAATGCAGTCGTCAGCGTCTCGTTGTACGCTCCGAGTACGAGACGGATCGCCGGAGTTGCCGAGCTGACGAACCCAGCGCCACGAACGACGATCGGAACATCGGATTGGCGGCGTCCAGCGGCCGGCGTGATCGACTCAATGCTGGGCGGCGCTGCGACCACCACGACATCGATCGTGACGCTATCCATTCCTTCGCTATTGGTGGCCACGATATCGAAGGAGTGAGGACCGATGTCCGCTTCTTCGGGAGCGGGCTGTGTCGCAGACGCAGAGAGCAGCCCCGTGAGCGGATCAAAATCAAGGAAGTCCGGAAGCGTGCCGGCGATCGTCAACACGGGCGTGGGATTGCCGGTCGCGGTGGCCGAGGCGCCCGGGAAAGGTTCCCCGATCTCGAGCCTGAACATCGTGTCCGGCGTAACGGTGAGGATCGGGGTTGCCGGCGGATAGACTGCATCGACAGCGATCGTCTCTTCGTCGCCCTCGCCGAGCACGTTCTGGGCCCGTACCGAGTAGCTGTACTCCATCTCGCCGTTCGTGTCGGACGCTGTGAAGCTCACCTCCCCCGTACTCGGATCGATGGTGATCGCCAGGTCCGCGGGGACGGTCGCCCCCACGAGGGTCCATACTACGCCCGCGCTCTCGGTCCCGGGCGTGAGATTGACATCGTAGTTGTAGACCGTTCCGACGAACATCGTCGCGGGCGGCGGAACCGTAACGAGGTCGATCTCCGGAACGGGCGGACGCGGATCCACCGTTACGCTGAACTCCTGCACATTCGGCTCGCCGAGCCCATTGTCGACCTGGAGCGCAATGCTGTAGTCGCCCGGAATCACACCGGCGGTGTCCCACTCGACCCTCACCGCAGTCCCTTCCGGCGGGCTGGTCACGATGGTCACCCCGGAAGCCGGCATGCCCATCGACGGAGCTTCCACGCTCCATCGAATCGTCGGCGCTCCCGATGCGGTCGCGTCGTACTCCAGCACTTCCCCTGCATACACCCGGTCAGGAGGCGTCGACGTGATCACCGCCGGACCGCCGGTGTCCTCTACCGCAACCGTGAACGCTTGATCGGCGAACGCTCCGCCATCCACCTCGGTCGCCCGGATCGTGACGTCTTGCGGGCCAGCCTGGTCGGAGGTCGGCGTCCAACGGACCGCTCCGCTGGCCGAATCGATCGTAAGCCCGTTCGGCGCCACCGGTGCGGTCCAGGATACATCGCCGTTGGCAACGACATCCGGGTCATACGCGTACTGCGCGGCGACCGTTGCCTCGGTCGGCGGCTCCGTGATGAAGACCGGTCCGGTCAAACCCTCGACGGTCACCTCGAACGCCTGGCTGTCCGTTCCGGCGAGGTTCCTCGCGCTGATCTCGATCTGGACAGCGCCCTCGTTCTGCGGCGTCCAGGTCACGACGCCGCTCGTTGCGTGGACCATGAAATCTTCCGGGCCTGACACGACGGCAAAGGTCAGCGGCGTCATTCCGCTCGCGGTCACCGTGTAGCTGAAGGGCACCCCGACCGTTGCAGTCGAGGGAGGTGTCGATGTGATCTCCGGAGCCACCTCGCCGTTCGCGGTGGTTCCTCCGCCGCAGCCCGTGACGGTCATCCAAGTGGCCACACAAGCCACGAGCCAAATGCGCATAGGTCTAGTCATCGCTTCCCTCCGAAAGCCCGAATTCCTATGCTATCAGATTTTTACGATTATGACGTTACTTCTCCTTGAAATGTATTGGTTTTCGTCCTGATGGAGCCTAGTCCCGTCCGTAGGCGAGGTCCGCCAAGACATCCTCGAGCGAAATGCTGTTCTCCGGGGTCCATGGAAGCTTGGCCCAGCGGGTCCAGGTATCCTCGAACGCGGCCATCAGATCCTCCCAGACTTGCGCCTGCTTCCGAAGTACCTCCAAGTAGAGATCCGGGTCCATTTGTCTGAGTATGTGCATGATCGACTCCTTTCCTCTGTCATATGAAACACTTAGAGCGCCGTGAGCGGACTTGGGCGCAGTCCGCCGGCGCACTTTTGCAGTTGCACAACCATGTATGCCCTGCGACGCTGCAGGCCATGTTCAATTGGGACGATGTTCGCTACTTCCTGACGCTTCAGCGCGTGGGGACGCTTGCTGCAGCCGGCACTGCATTAACGCTGGACCCCACGACCGTCGGCCGCCGATTGGTGAAGCTCGAAGAGGAGCTCGGCGCGCGCCTCTTCGATCGAACGCCCAACGGTTACGTGCTGACCGAGGCCGGGCACCGCTTACTGCCCCGCGCAGAGCGGATCGAACGCGAAGCCCTCGGGGTCGAACGCGATGTCGCGGGCGAAGATCAGAAACTCGAAGGCGTGGTTCGACTCACCGCAACCGAGATGCTCACCACGCGATTCATCGCTCCGCAACTTCGTCGCTTCCGCGAACGCTACCCAGAGATTCAACTCGAGCTGCAGTGCACCAACCTCGACGTGAACCTCGCGCGGCGCGAAGCCGACATTGCGCTTCGCCTCGCGCGTCCAACGCAAGAGGACCTCATCATCAAGCGGCTCTCGTTCATTCACCTTGGACTCTACGCGTCGCTCGACTACGTGGACCGTTTCGGCCTTCCGAAGGAGTCGTTGGCAGGGCATCAGCTGATTCTCTTCGCGAACACCCGTCCGTTCCGCCGTGAGAACGAATGGATCGAAGCGCGCATGGACGGTGCGCTCGTCGCGCTGCGTTCCGACAGCGTCTCAGCCACCTATTCGGCCACTGTCGCCGGGACCGGAATCGGCCTTCTCCCCTGCCTGGTCGCCGACCACGACCGTCATCTCATCCGGGTTCCCGTCGAAGGCGCCCCCGAACCACGTCAGATTTGGCAGGCGGTTCACAAGGACCTCCGCGACAGCGCACGCATCCGCGCGGTCCTCGACTTCCTGGGGAAGGCCCTGACACCACCCGCGGACACGGTCTCTGCGGGGTAAGCGCGCGTCGCGCTATGAAAGCGCGATTCCTTCCTGCCCCATCTTCACGGAAAGACGACGGGATCCCCAGGTGCCGGGAGTGGGATCGAGCACGCCGGCGCAGCGGACGCCGCACTTCGGACAGGATCCATCTTCGAGCCTCCAAGCGATTAACTCGTACCAATCGCGGACGATCAGCGCCGTCCCGCACCCGGCGCAATATGTGGTGTCGCCCTCACGGTCGTGCACGTTGCCCGTGTACACGTGGTGAATGCCCGCGTCTTTGGCGATTTCCCTCGCGCGCCTCAACGTTGATCTCGGGGTCGGCGGCACCTCACGCATCTTGTAGCTCGGATGGAACGCCGAAAAGTGAAGCGGCACGTCAGGGCCAAGCTCCTGACAGATCCAGTCCGCCATCCGGCGGATGCCATCTTCCGCGTCGTTGTGCCCTGGGATCACGAGGTTCGTAACCTCGAACCAGATATCGGTCTCGTGGCGCAGGTAGCGCAACGTATCGAGCACCGGCTCGAGGTGACCACCTGCAATGCGCTGGTAGAAGTCCTCGTCGAACGCCTTCAAGTCGATGTTGGCAGCGTCGATGAATGAGAAGAACTCCTCCCGCGGCTCCGCATTCAAGTATCCCGCGGTCACCGCAACCGTACGGATATCGTGTGCGCGACATGCGGATGCGACGTCGCGCGCGTATTCGAGAAAGATGACCGGATCGTTGTACGTGAAGGCGACGCTGCGGCAGCCGAGCCGGGCAGCCGCACTTGCGATCTCGTCGGGCCCCGCCGAATCGGCGAGCGTGTCCATCTTGCGGGACTTCGAGATGTCCCAGTTCTGGCAGAATTTGCAGGTCAGATTGCAGCCGGCCGTTCCGAAGGAGAAGACCGGCGTTCCGGGTAGAAAATGATTGAGCGGCTTCTTCTCGATTGGATCCACGGCGAAGCCACTCGAGCGGCCATACGTGGTGAGCACGATTTCATCGTTTTCGCGGGCGCGCACGAAGCAGAGGCCGCGCTGCCCTTCGCTGAGCTTGCAGGCACGCGGACACAGCTCGCAGACAACCCGCCCGTCGTCGAGCTCGCTCCAATAGTCGGTCTGTACAGTCGAGGAGAGCATCAGGCCACCAGGGACACAATGCGCATGACCGGGCGGACTGACAAGCACGATGACGCGGCATTGACAACGGTCGGCTGGTGTTCACAGTCTGGGAGTGTGACTGTTCGACCACCGGCGGTTGCGGGTTCCTTCTATCCGGCCGATCCGCAGGCATTGCGTGCTGTGGTTCGCGAGCATCTCGGCATGGCGCGCGAACATTTTGCGCCAAGCGACCCTTGGCCCAAGGCGTTCATCGTGCCGCACGCCGGCTACATGTACTCCGGTCCGGTTGCCGCGAACGCATTCGTCCTGCTCGAGCGGTCGCGCGGGGTCGTCCAGCGTATCCTGATCCTCGGCCCTAGCCATCATATTCCCTTCGAAGGCCTGGCGGTGCCGAGTAGCACGGACTTCGAAACGCCCCTGGGGCGCGTGCCGATCGACGAAAGCGCACGTGAACTACTCCTCGCCCTGCCCTTCGCGCACGTCCTCGATGACGCCCACCACTGGGAGCATTCCCTCGAGGTTCAACTCCCGTTTCTGCAGGAGGTGCTCGGAACGTTCACGGTCCTTCCGATTGCCATAGGACGCGCGGCGCCCGAGCAGGTCGCTCGAGCGTTGGAAGCGCTGTGGGGAGGAGACGAAACCGTAATCGTGATCAGCTCGGACTTGAGCCACTATCACGACTACGACACCGCCAAGCGCATGGACGCGGCCACAGCCGGGGCTATCGAAGCCTTGGAGCCCGAGCGCCTCGGGCACGAGGACGCCTGTGGCCGCATCGGTGTGCAGGGCCTGTTGGAAGCGGCGCAGCGACACTCGCTCGTCGCGAACACACTGGATCTCCGGAGCTCAGGTGACACCGCGGGCGGCCGGGACGAGGTCGTCGGCTACGGGGCGTGGGCGTTCACCGTGTCCAAGAACGGCTCTCCGTAGTTTTCGATGCGCGCCGGACCCATCCCAAAAATGTCGGCGAGCGCCTCCATCGACGTGGGCTTGTAGGCTGCGATTTCGAGGAGCGTTCGATCGTGGCAGATGACGTAGGCGGGGACGCCTTTGGCGCGCGCGATATCGAGCCGCGTGGAACGTAGGCTTTCGAAGAGTGTTGAATCGACGTTTTCGGGAAGCTCGCGAGCGGGTCGGCGGCGTTCTTTCTTGCCCACTCGGGGGCGGCCTGCGTCGGGCGCGGGAACGAGGACGCGAACTCGCTCCTCACCCTTCATGGTGGCCGCGCCAAGGGCCGTCAGATACGGAATCGGGAATTCGCTTGTTGTGAGGTCGACTAGGCCTGCGGTGATGAGCCGCCTGAGGAGCGCGAGAACCCACGCCTTCGGGTGGTCTTTGAGCAGACCGTGCGTGCTGAGCTCGGTCAGCCCCAGCCGGCGAAGGCGTTCATTATCGGTTCCGTGAAGCATCTCCGAGACCGCCGTCAGGCCTGCGCGCCCCTGGTTGCGTGCGACGCCTGCCAGGGCCTTCCGCACGACGAGTGCCTCCTCCTCGGATGCGCCATGCGTGGCACCCTCCTCGCCACGGTCCTCGAGCCGCTCGCACACGTCGCAGTGACCGCAGCCGCCGAGCGTTTCCTGCTCGTCGCCGAAGTAGCGCAGGATGAAGTCGTGCCGGCAGCTACCTGCTTCGACGTAGCGCATGAGGTCGAGGAAGAGGCGCCACTGTTGCTGTGCGTGCTCGGGATCGGCGGCGCCCGTGTCTCGATCGCCACTGAACCCGATCAACCGGCGACGAAGCCCCAAGTCGCCGGAGCTGGTGAGCAGGAGACCGTGAGCCGGCTGCCCATCACGCCCGGCGCGGCCAACCTCTTGATAGTAGGCCTCGACCGACCCGGGAGCCTGGGCGTGGACGACGGTGCGGATGTCAGCACGGTCGATGCCCATTCCGAACGCGTTGGTGGCGACCACGACGTCGAGGGACCGATCGGCGAAGCGCCTGTTCACCTCCTCGCGCACAGAGGCGGAAAGCCCCGCGTGATACGGGGCGACCCGCCAACCTTCCTTGGCAAGCGCGTCCGCCAGCTTCTCGGTGTTGCGACGAGTCGCCGCGTACACGATGGCACCCCCCAGTGGGCTCTCAGGCTTGCCAAGGGCACTGCGGAGCGCGCCGAGCATCAACTTCCGCCGTTCGGTGGAGCTGTCGCTCTCGACGACCGCCAGGTGGAGGTTCGGGCGCGAGAAGCCCCGAAGGATGACCGCGCTCCCTTCCGAATCGAGACGGAGCCGGGCTTGGATCTCACGTCGCACGATGGGCGTGGCGGTCGCCGTGCATGCGATCACGCGCGTTGGCCGCAAGCGTTCGATGACCTCACTCAGACGCAAGTAGGACGGGCGAAAATCGTGCCCCCATTGCGAGATG
>CALLDH010000087.1 GCA_937998345.1 uncultured bacterium
GCAACACGTCATCGAAGGTGAGTGCTTCCCGTAGGATGCTGTCAGTCACCGGAACCTCCCAAGGACCCTAAAAATTGGCGCCGAGTATAGCGCCCCGGTGACGGCACGCTAGTAGGCGCGCGGGAAGTCCCCGATATCGACCTGGTCGAGGGCGAACCGGATGAGGGCGCTACGGCTGATCCTCCTGTGACCCTGCTTTTTGAGCTTCGCGACCATTTTGTCGAGCTGGGCCAGATCTTCCTTGTAGAGGGAGATACAGATCACGTCGTAGTGGTCCGGCTTCTTCTGCTTTGGCTTCTTCTTCGCCTTGACGCGGCTGCGCTTTCCCGAGTTGCCGCCGTAGAAGGTGTCACGCAGAACGGCGCTCACCTCATCTTCTTCGAGAATCTCGTTTACCCCTGTTGCCTCGCGTCTCTTCATGTGCCCTCCCCCTAAGATGCGGCCGAAAGCGCAGCCCTTGGTTGCGCTCTCTGTCCCGTCGCGGCAACGGCGGTTACCCGTTGCACCAAACGCATGTAGTCCTCCGCGCCATGACTCTTCGGGGCGTACTCGAAGATCGTTTGCTTCGCGCTCGGAGCCTCGCGGAGCTTGGTGTTGATGCGAATTGGATCATAGCAGCGGCCCTCGAAATGCTCACGCATCGTCAGGATGGCCTCGCGCGAAATTCGATTACGAACATCGAAAAATGTCGGCAACACGCCCAGGAGCTCCACGTCGTGTTGTAACAGCTCCCGCACGTTGCGAATCGTCCTCAGAACTTGCTTCACACCCACCAACGAAAGGTAGTCGCAGGCAACGGGAACGACGACGCTGTCGGCATAGACCATCGCGTTCTGATTCATCAACGAGAGCGCAGGTGCACAATCGATGACCACGACGTCGTACTCGCGGCACGCATCACCGAGCCGCTCACGCATGATGCGGTCACGGTTCGGACGTTCGGCAAGATAGAGCTCTGCGGCAGCGAGCGACTCGTTGGACGTCAACACATCCATCCCCTCTCGAACGGGAACAGCAACGTCAGCCGCCTTCGCCCCGTTCACGAGCACATGATAGAGCGTGCGCTGCCCGGCGATTCCGAGCGATGCCCCGACGTTTCCCTGTCCGTCCGCATCGATGAGCAACACCCGGCGCCCCGACTCCGCCAAACCCGCCGCCAGATTGATCGACGTGGTGGTCTTCCCGGTGCCGCCCTTGTGGTTGAACACGGCAATCCGCTTCGGCGTCGCACGCACGAGTCCGACGTCACTATGACGCTGCGCGCCGCGCTCGCGGCACGGGGTGGTGCAGAAGTACTGGCGACGCCCGTCGCTCACGCTCATCTGAAACGGAAACTCGATCTCGAACGTAGCGCCGCAGGTGTTGCATGCATGAACGCCGTCCTCTCCTATCAACAACTTCTGTTGGCACGAGGTCGAGCATATATAGATGTACTGCCCGTTCTCCTCGCGAACCTGATAGCGAAAGCGCGCTTCGAAGCTCTTTTCGCACACGTGACAAGTCGACTGCATTACCACTCCCTCGAGTTATCGAAGTACTTCCTGAAGTGGTTCAACCAGAACGCGCGCGCCGGGTCAAAAAACCGGACGGCGGTTTCTCGCCTAAACGTCGAGCTCGACGGACTCTGCCGCGGGCGCCTGCTCCATGATGAATTGGTAGCGTGCCGCAGGGTCCTTGCCCATGAGCTCGCTGAAGACACGATCGGCCTCTAGCTCCCCATCGACCATGACCCGCAAAGCCCTTCGCCGGGTCTTATCGAGCGTGGTCTCACGAAGCTCGTCTGCGGTCATTTCGCCGAGACCCTTGAACCGGCTGATCTCGACTTTCGCATTCCCCGGCGCGTCGCTGACGATGCGATCGCGCTCTTCGTCGTCGAGTGCCCAATGCACCTCCTTGCCGATGTCGATGCGATAGAGGGGCGGTTGCGCCAAGAACACATGCCCAGCCCTCACGAGCCCGGGGAGCATGCGAAAGAAGAAGGTGAGCAATAGGGTCGCGATGTGATGACCATCCACGTCCGCGTCCATCAGTAAGAACACACGGCCGTAGCGCAGCTTCGAGATATCGAAGTCCTTGCCAATCCCGCATCCGAGCGCGCTCACGATGTCTTGAAGCTCACGATTGCCGAGAATCTGCGCCTGCGTCGCGCGCTCCGCGTTCAACACCTTGCCCCGCAGCGGCAGAATCGCTTGCGTCTTGCGGTCGCGTCCCTGTTTCGCATTGCCGCCGGCGCTGTCGCCTTCCACGAGGAACAGCTCGCTCTCGTCGGGGTTGGTGCTGGAGCAGTCGGCGAGCTTGCCGGGAAGGTTCAACCGATGGCTGATCGCGGTCTTGCGCGAAACCTGCTGACTCGCCGCACGGCTTGCAGCCCGCGCTCGCGACGAGATGATCACCCGTGCGATGATCGACTCGGCCGAAGTCTTGTTGTTGAGCAACCACTGTTCGAACGCGGTGCGCACCGAAGTTTCGATCTGCGCAGTGATCTCGGGGTTATTGAGCCTGTCCTTGGTCTGCCCTTGGAACTGCGGTTCCTCCACGTACACGCTGACCAAGGCCACCAGCCCTTCGCGGATGTCATCGGCGGTGACCTTCACACCCTTAGGCATGAGCTTCTGCGTGTCCATGTGGTTGCGGATGGCCTTGGAGAGCCCCTGCTTGAACCCGTTCTCGTGCGTGCCGCCCGAGCCCGTCGGGATGCCGTTGGCGTATGACCGAATCACTTCGTCCGTTGCCTCGGTCCAACGCAACGCAACCTCGAACCGCGGCTGGTCCTCATGCTCGGAGGTAAACGCTTCGCTGTGCACAGAGGGTTTTCCGCGCTCGGTTACCAGCTTGTCGAGAAAGTCGACGATGCCGCCCGGATGCTCGAACTCCTCACGCTCACCGGTCTTCTCGTCGGCGAACAGGATCTTGAGGCCTCGATGAAGATACGTCTTCGCCTCGAGGCGCTCGGCAACGCGTTTGGCGTCGAACGAAGCACGCTTGCCGAAGATTTCGGCGTCGGGCCGAAAGTGAATCGAGCTGCCGCGCTTGCTGGTCTTCCCACCTCGCTTGAGCTTTCCGCTCGCCTTGCCGCGCTTGTACGACTGCGAGTAGGTCTTGCCCCCACGCCAAACGGTCGCTGTCAAGTCGGACGAGAGCGCATTCACGACCGAGGCGCCCACGCCATGCAGGCCACCCGCCACCTGGTAGCTCTTGCCCTCGAACTTGCCGCCGGCATGCAGGGTCGTGAGGATGAGCTCCAGCGCCGACTTCTTGAACTTCGGATGCGTGTCGACAGGAATCCCGCGCCCGTTGTCGGTGATCGTCGCACCGCGATGGTCCGCGTCGAGCGACACCTCGATGCGCGACGCGTGCCCGTTGATCGCTTCATCCACCGAGTTATCGAGGATTTCCCAGAGCAAGTGGTGATAACCGTGGGCATCGGTTCCTCCGATGTACATCGCGGGCCGCTTGCGCACCGGATCCAAGCCCTCGAGAACATCGATGTCTTTGGCGGTGTACGCCACTAGTCCTCCGGAAACATGGGAATCTCGGGTTCTTGATACACTTCGCCTTCGATCGCGCCGCGCGTGAAGAGCTGGAAGCCCCTTCCGCCCCGCGACACAACCTCGTACTTGCGAAGCGTGATTCGGTACTCGCTTCCGCCCTCGCGCTTGGCAAGCAAGACATCGTCTTCATATGACAGCACGCGCGCGGCTAGAACCTCGTCGTCCTTCTGGAGCTTGATCAACATGACCCCGCGCCCCGCGCCGGCCAACAGCGACACATCCTCGGCTTCACAGACCAGGGCACGGCGCTGCTTCGTCACGCAAGCAACGCAGTCCTCTTCGAACACGGGCGCCACATAGATCACTTCGTCACCCTTCTTGGGCCGGGTGAACTTACGGCCTGAGCGGGTCGAAGGCTCCCGATGCCCTCGAAGCGAAAAACGCAACGCGAGCCCGCCGCGCGTGACCGCGATGGCATAAGGAGGCTCCGGTTCCTCGGACTCCTCATCGACGGGCGGCACCTCCAAGAAGCGGGGGTCGAAGCCCATCGCCCCGACGATGCGCTCCCCGTCTGCCATCTTGAACATCGTCTGAAGCGGGGTCCCGTGACCCGTCGTCGCCCCAATGTCGACGATTCGGCTCACGTAGCAAACCCCGTGGCTACTGAAGAAGGCCACCGTGCTCCTGGTGGATCCTGCAAGAACAGCCAGCACCCGGTCGCCTTTTCGTACACGGGTCGAGGCCACGTCCTTCACGCGCTGCTGCCGCTTGACCCAGCCTTGCTCCGTCACGACCACCATCGCGTCTTCGTCGACGATGAAAGCCTCCGCGTCGAACTCGGGTTCGTCGAGCTTGGCTGTGATGCGGGTGCGCCGCGGATCCGCGTAGTTCGAGGCCAGCTCCAGGAGTTCTGCGCGGATCAGCTTCCAGCGCGCGGCAGGGCTTTTGAGCAGCTTCTGCACACGCATGGCTTCCTTTTGTTTCTGCCCGAGTTCGCTCCGAATCTCGAGCATTTGTAGCTTTGCCAGGCGGTAGAGCTTGAGCTCGAGGATTGCGTCGACCTGCAGCTCGTCGAGCTTGAAGCGCTTCATCAGCTTCTGGGCTGCGTCTTGCTTGCCCTCCGATTTCCGGATGATCCGAATCGCTTCGTCGAGCGCATCAAAGATGATGACGAAGCCTTCGAGGATGTGGATGCGCTTGAGGAGTTGGTCGAGCTCGAACTCGAGGCGCTTGGTGACGACCTCCATCCGGAAGTCGAGGAAGTGCCGAAGGATGGCCTTGAGGCCAAGGCGCTGAGGGGCCGACACTTCGGGATTGGCGGTGGGGACCAGGCAGGTGAGGTTCACCTGCACGTTCGTTTGAAGCGGCGTGTTCTTGTAGAGGTACGCCATGATGAGTTGCGGGTCGGCGTCCTTTTTCATTTCGCAGACAATGCGGCAGTCATCCGTGCTCTCGTCGCGCACGTCGAGCAGCACCGGAAGCTTCCTGGCGATGATCACCTCGGCGATCTTCTCGACGACGGTGCTGCGCTCCACCGAGTAAGGAATCGAGTGAATGACGATGGACGGATTGCCACTCCGAGGGCTCTCAGTCTTCCACTCCCCGCGAAGCCTGAGTGAGCCCTGGCCATTCTCGTATGCCGCCGCGAGCTCGCTCTTGGTGCTAATCAGCTCACCGCCCGTCGGAAAGTCCGGGCCCCTCACGAACTTGATCAGCTGCTTGGTCGTGAGGTCCCCGTCGATGAGCGCCACACACGCTTGAATCACTTCGGCCAAATTGTGAGGTGGAATCGAGGTTGCCATCCCAACCGCAATGCCTTGCGAGCCATTGACCAACAGGTTGGGAAAACGCGCGGGCAGGACGACCGGCTCGAACAATCGCCCGTCGTAGTTCGGACGGAAGGCAACCGTCTTCTTGGCAAGCTCGACCAAGAGCTCGTCGGCAAGCTTCTGAAGGCGAGCCTCGGTGTAGCGCATCGCGGCCGCCGAATCGCCGTCCGGGGAGCCGAAGTTGCCGCGGCCGTCGACCAACGGTTCCCGCATGGTGAAGGACTGCGCCATGCGCACGAGGGCATCGTAGATGGCGGTGTCGCCGTGCGGGTGAAACTTGCCCATGACATCACCGACGATAGCCGCCGACTTCCGATGCTTGACGTCGCTCCGCAGCCGAAGCTCGTTGTACATCGTGTACAGGATTCG
>CALLDH010000088.1 GCA_937998345.1 uncultured bacterium
ATCGGGGATGATCGCGTTGTAGCCAGGGAAGCCCATGGCGGTGAGTGAGTGCGAGCCGAGGCCAATCGAGTGCGGGTTGCGGCCGGCCATGATCGAAGCGCGCGATGGGGAGCACAGCGCGGTCGTGTGGAAGTTGTTGTACCGCAGCCCGCCCTCCGCGAGGCTGTCGATGTTCGGCGTCTCGATCAGCCCGCCGAAGCTACCGAGCTGTGCGAAGCCCGTATCGTCGAGGAGGATGACGACGACGTTCGGAGCTTTGTCCGGAGCCGGCGTGTAGGTCGGGGGCCACCACTCTTCAGAGTCTTCGTAGCGCTTTGCGATCTTGCCCTTGAAGTTGAGGGGCGAAGTTGGATCGTTCGATGTTTCAGCGACTGGCTGGGCCTCGGGAGGCGCCTGGCTGGCCTGGGGGTGCTGCGGAGGTGGCCCGCCCTTTTCGCACCCGGCGAACAGGGCAAACGAGAGGACGGAGCCCAAGACGAGAATCATCCGATTTCGCATCGCGCGAGACTCGGTCCAGAGGGGCGTCGAGTCAACCGATAGCGGCCCCGTTGTGCGGGTCGCCCTGCCCAAACGTTTCCCGCGGGGCCTAACGCAAACTTTGCGCCGAGGCGCTTCGTTGCGCATTTTCTGCGCCGCTAACGGGCCGAAACCACAGCAAAAGGAGACATCAAAGAGCACTTGCCCTGGCACGGAAATTGAAACATGTTCTAGTGAAACACGTTCTAGTTGCCCGTGCTCGGGCCGCCGCGAAACGACGATTGGAGCTTCCGATGACCGCAGAGACGAATACGAACCCTTGGGCGGGTTTTGCCAGGGGCTGGTTCTTGCTCATGTTCTCCGAAGAGCTCGAGCCCGGCCAAGTCGTGCCGATGAAGCGCTTCGACCAGGAGCTCGTTCTGTTCCGGACCGAGTCGGGGGAGGCCAAGGTCCTCGATGCCTATTGCCCTCACATGGGCGCGCATCTCGGACACGGCGGCAAGATCGAAGGTGAAGGGATCGTCTGCCCGTTCCACGCCTGGAAGTTCGATGGCACTGGGAAGTGCGTCGAGATTCCGTACGCAAAACGCATTCCGCCAAAGGCGGGCGTGGCCTGCTGGCCCGTGGCTGAGCGCAACGGGATGATTTTCGTCTGGCACGACCGCGAGAAGAGCCAGCCGGACTGGGAGATCCCGGCACTGGAAGAGTGGGAAGACCCAGAGTTCCTCCCCTGGAAGTTCGCGAAGCTCCAGATCAAGACCCCGCCGCTCGCAATCGCAGAGAACCTCGCGGACGCAGGTCACTTCATCCCAGTGCACAACACGCACCCGGTGCCCGGCTCGTTCAGCAACACCTATACCGACCACGTCGGGCAGCAGAAGATCAAAGCGGTCGCGTACCCGGTGCACGGCGGCAAGGACGAGTTCTCCTCGACCGCGACCTATTACGGCCCCGCCTATCAGGTCACCAAGATGCACGGCAAGGGCCTCGGCGTGATCATCAACGCCCACACGCCAATCGATGAGGACAACCTGATGCTGCGCTTCGGCGTGTCGATGAAGGCCAGTGAGGGCATGACCGACGAGCTCATCGGGCACTTCATCAACAACATGCGCGACGGCTATCTGCAGGACGTGCAGATCTGGGAGAACAAGATCTACCTCGATCGGCCGATGCTTTGTGACGGGGACGGCCCCATCGGCGAGTTCCGCCGCTGGTACTCGCAGTTCTACTCCCCACGCAACAAAGCAGCGGACGCGGCCGAATAGCGAGGAGCATCCGCATGAGCAACGTCACCAAACCGGATTTCGTGAAGCTCGCGTGTGACGCGAAGCCGAGCCTGCGAGAGCGGAACGCGAAGTGCGACGCGGACCGTGTAGTCCCGGACGAGACCATCCAGGAATTCAAGGACGCTGGCTTCTTTCGGATGATGCAACCGAAGCGCTGGGGCGGCTACGAGTGCAACCCCATCGAGTTCTTCGATGCCGCAATCGAGGTTGCGTCAGCGTGTCCGTCGACCGCGTGGGTGCTCGGCGTCGTTGCTGTGCACAACTGGCAGCTCGCGCTCTTTCCAGAGCAAGCTCAAAAAGACGTTTGGGAAAGCGAAAATGGTCTCGATACCCTCACGGCATCGTCGTACATGCCGGTCGGCAAGGTGACGCGCGCCAACGGTGGGTATCGCCTGAGCGGCAAGTGGGGCTTTTCGAGCGGCAGCGACCACTGCCAGTGGAACTTCCTCGGCGGATTCGCACCGAAGGAAGAAGGCAAGCCGCAAGACATGTTCACCTTGCTCGTGCCGCGTTCCGATTACGAGCTCGTCGACGACTGGTTCGTCTCGGGGCTCAAAGGGACGGGGAGCAAGTCCGTGGTCGTCGATGATGTGTTCGTCCCGGAGCACCGCGTGCACCGGATGTCGGATGCGTACCGGCTGCAGAGCCCAGGCAACGAGGTCAACACGAGCCCTCTCTACCGTGTGCCGTTTGGCCAGCTCTTCACGCGGACGGTAGCGACGCCGGCGATCGGCATGCTGCAGGGCGCCCTCGAGGCCTATGTCGATTTGAACAAGGCCCGCACCGGCCGAGCCGACGGGAAGAAGGCCTCCGATGATCCCTTCAACCTCGAGACTTGCGCGCGCGCGACCCTAGCCATGCGCGAGGTTCGCGCGCTCATGCGCAACGACTGGAACGAAATGATGGCGAAGGCGGAAGCCGGAGAGCGCGTCGAGGTCGAAGACCGGGTCGCGTATCGCGCGAATGCGGGGGCGGCGACCGACCGCATGGTCAGGGCCCTAGACGACCTGTTCATGGCAAGCGGCGGCTCGGCGATCTTCCTCAACCAGGACATTCAGCGCTTCTTCCAAGACATTCACGGGGCGCGCGCCCATCACGCCAACAACCCCCTCAAGACGCAGCGCAACTACGGCGGCCTCATGATGGGTGAGCCGACGACGGACTTCTTCCTCTGAGTTCAGCATGGGATCGGGCGTTCACAGCTTGGGCTACTTTCTCTTCGAGGTTTCGGACCTCGATGCCTGGGATCGCTTTCTCACGAAAGTGCTCGGCGTTGAGCGGGGCGAGGCACTCGGCGAAGGGCTGGTCCCCTATCGGACCGACGAGCGCGCCGCACGGATTCTACTGAGGCAGGGGCCCGCGGATGACTTGATCGCGCTCGGCTTCGAAGTGCCCAGCGAGCAAACCTTGCATGAGGTCACGACGCACGTACGAGAAGCCGGCCACTCGGCGAATCCTGCTCGGGCCTCGGAAGCGAAGGCGCGTGGGGTCGAGGGCTTCGTTCGGACGTTCGAGCCTGGCGGCGTCGCGGTGGAGCTCTTTTACGGACCCGTCATCGCGGACACACCCTTCCGGCGCGAGAGGGTCGCCGCCGGCTTTGTCACGGGCGAGCAGGGCGTCGGTCATCTCGCGCTTCGCGCCAATAGCATCGCCGAGACACGATCGTACTTCGAACAGGTGCTGAGCTTTGGTCTCAGCGACCACATCCGGTGCACGCTGCCCGGCGACTTCAAGGTCGACATCACGTTCCTACACGTCAATCCGCGGCACCACACGGTGGCGCTCGGCTCGGGTCTCCCCAAGCACCTGCACCATTTCATGCTGCAGATGGGATCGCTCGACGACGTCGGCGCCACGCTCGATCGGGCGTTCGCCAGTAACGTGCGCGTCGTACAAGGCCTCGGCCGTCACCCGAACGACGAGATGGTGACTTTCTATTGTGTCACGCCCTCGGGCTTCGAATGCGAAGTCGGCTGGGGCGGACGAACCGTTGACGACTCAACGTGGGAGCCAACCACGTACAACCGAATTAGCGACTGGGGTCATCAGTCCCCATACCGAAGGCCTCCAAAGCGACCAACAGAAATGGGAGAACAGCCATGAGCAAGAAACCGCGATTTCCGATTCCACGTTACCCCCGGGGATGGTTCCAGGTAGCCTACGCGGACGAGATTCAGCCGGGCGAAGTACAGCCACTCAAGTACTTCGGCGTCGAGCTCGTCATGTTCCGCACTGAAGATGGTGAAGTCAGCGTTCTCGATGCCTTCTGCCCACACATGGGCGCGCATCTGGGCCATGGCGGCAAAGTCGACGGCGACGGAATCGTTTGCCCCTTCCACGCTTGGAAGTTCAACGGCGAAGGGAAGTGCACCGAGGTGCCCTATGCCAAGCATTTGCCTCGCAAGGCCAACATCACAGCCTGGCCTGTGATCGAGAGAAACGGCCTCATCATGGTCTGGCACGACATCGATGGGAAAGAGCCCGAATGGGACATCCCGAGAATTCCCGAATGGAACAACGAGGCCTGGACGCCCTACTGGCGACAGCGCTGGAAGATGCGCACCCACAACCAGGACATGTGCGAGAACGTCGTCGACAAGGCCCACTTCCGCTACGTCCACGGAATGAACATCGTTCCGCAACCGCACACCGTGGATCTCAAGTACCCCGAGATTCACATGGTCACGGACACCGCGATGGAAACCCCTCGGGGTGATGTGACAGGCGAGCTCGAGGTCAATGTCCACGGCTTTGGCTTTTCGCTGAGCCGCTTCCGGGGCATCGTCGAAACGACCAACATGGCGTCGGTCACACCGATCGACGACGAATACTGTGACGTGCGCTTCTCATTCACCGTGAAGAAGCTCGGCGGGGCGGATATCACCGCTGGCGTCGGCAAGGCCTTCACCAAAGAGGTCGCGCGGCAACTCGAGGAAGATGCCCCGATTTGGGAGAACAAGGCGTTTTTCCACCAGCCGATGCTCTGCGACGGAGACGGGCCGGTCGCGGAATTCCGCAAGTGGTGCAAGGACTTCTACCCGGAGTGGTACCACAAGCAGGCCCAAGACGAGTATGATGGCGTCAAGGAGGTGAGCAAGCCGCTCACACTGGCGGAGCGACGCAAGCGGCTTGTCGCAGCATAGATGGACACCGGTTCCAACATACAAACCCCGGCAACTCCGGATGAAATCAGGGCGCGCATTCGAAGCGAGCACGCGCAGATCTCTGCGCTGCTCGCGCGCGTCGAAGCATTGAGCGAGCGTGTCGGCGATGGCGACACGAAGTCGGTGATCGCGCTGCGCGAGGAACTCGTAGCCCTCGGCGAAGTGCTGCTCGCGCACTTGCACTACGAAGAGTACCAACTTCCGTCGTTGGCCGAAGAAGGCAAGGTCGACGAGATGGCGGAAGACATGCGCCGAGAGCACGAAGTGCAGCGCGAGATCTTCGACGGCGTCATCCGCGAGCTGGACGAGACGGCCGTCGGGTCGAAGTTGGTGATCGGCGTACGGGAGCTGTCCCGGGCCATCCGAGACGACATGGAGCACGAGGAACGAGAGCTGTTGAGCAAACCGTAGATGGGAGCCGCCCTATGAAGATCATGTACAACTCATCGACCTGCAACCACTACGGGGTCTGCGTCGAAGAGGCCTCTCAAGTCTTCTCCTTCGCCGAAGACGGCAGCCTCATGATTCAAACCTACGACGTCCCCCCCGACCTCGAAGACAAAGTCCGCGACGCCTGCATGATGTGCCCCACCCAATCCATGCAAATCGAAGAAGAATAAGAACGTAAAAAAGGGGACGGTCCCCTTTTTGGATGGGTTAATTTTTGTGTTGACGCGGCATGCGTCGACGGCAAAAAGGGACAGCCCCTTGTTATATCCGGGTCAATAGTTTCGTCGTTAGCATTCTGGATGACGCGATGATTGGGGTCATCGTGTGGCTCGCGGCACTTGTTGGGTACCCTGACGAGTCGAAGACGTAGACGTCGCGCGTGCCGTAGACCTGGCCGTTGAGGTCGGCGCCGCCGTCGCGCTCCGATGCCGCGAACCGCACCGTGCCTTGTTGGTGGGCACTGATCATCGGCGCGGTCGCCGGCGCGAGCGCCAGCTCTCTGCCCTTCTTGGCCTCTTGCGCCGAGCGAATGATGAGAGGAGGCCTAGTCGGCACGAGGACCTCCCGCGCACCAGCCTCGAGGTAGACCTTCGCAGCCACTTCGACCGCTTGGCGAAGCCTCGTCCGATGGTCTTCGCGCTGTTCGTAGCGAACGGTCAGCTGGCCGCCGCGCCCGACTTGAACTTGGCCTGACGGCGCGTCCGGGACCAACAGAAGCGAGGGCGCCATTTGGTCGTATGCGGTCATGTTCTCCATTCCAGCGGCCCCCGAAAAGGGCAACATCGTCGACACGATGCCGGGCGTCCCCATGATGCCCTCGATGCGATAGCCCCAAAGCCCGAACTCGGGGTTGTCTTCCTCTTCGAACTCGGTGACCGCGTACGACTGCGGAATGCCGTCGAAGGCCGCGATCCGCTCGTCGAACATTCCAATGATGGCGAGCTGAGGCTGCAGGATGAGGTTCTTGCCCACGTGCGCGTTCCCCACACCGGAACGCAGCAGCAATTGGGCCGATGCGATGGCGTTCGCGGCGACAATGACGATCTTCGCTCGGACTTTGAGCTCGCTCTGCTCGTGGTAGCCCCTCGGATCGAGCGTGCGAACGTTGACCTCTTTGAACTCCTGGTTGGCTTTGCCAATCTTCACCGCGCGTGCGCGGGTAAAGATGCGCGCGCCTGCCTCCACGGCTTTCGGCAGCGCCACCATGCGAGGGTTTCGCTTGGCGTGCACCGGGCAGCCAAGCATGCAGGTCCCCAGCCCGCGACATCCAACGCGGTTGTGCATCATCACCTCGCCGCGCAGCCCGAGTCCTTCGGCCCCCAGGCGAAGCTTATTGTTCGCCTTGTTGACCAGGCTTTCGGGGATGCGGCTTGCAGAGAGATCGCCGAGCGCGTCGTCCGTGAATCGTTTGAACCGCTCAGGCGCGAAGTCTTCGAGCCCGTACTTGGTCGCCCAGTGGTGGAGCACGCCCTCCGGGATGGGAACGACGTCGCAGGTATTTATCACCCCTCCCCCGCCGAGGACACGGCCTTGCAGGATATCGACCGAAAGGTCGTGGGAGGCTCGTCCTGCCCGGTCCATGTAGAGCTGATCGTACATCGCACTGTCGCGTTGAGTTCGCTCGGGTCCGATGAGGTCGCGACCTTCCTCGAGGACGACGACCTCGTGGCCGGCCTCGGCAAGGAGACGCGCTGCAGTCGCACCGCCGCAGCCCGAGCCGATGATGCAGATCTCGGTCGTGATCGCCTCGGGCGGTGGCTGCTTCGACAGGTCGGTGATTCCGCCGGTCATGGCATGACCCCCGGCGTGCGTTTCATGGACGGCCCCGGGTAGCCAATGTACGGCCACACCTCCTCCTGGTCGAAGTAGACCAAGTTGAAGAACTTCCGGGTTGCAATGCTCACCTGCCGCCGGAGCAAGTTGTCGCTGAGCGCCCACTCGTTCCAATGGGCGGTGCGTTCTGCCACATCGAGCCGCGAAAACGTAGTGAGCTTCTTGTCGAACACGAGGGGCCCGAACTCGATCAGCACAAGCGCCTTTTGAAGGTCTCGGACATTCTGCTCCGGCTCGTCCGCCAGAAAGTCATCAAACTCCCGCGGGAGATCCATAGACGCGGCATCGATCGGGATCCCCGCTGTCTTCGGGA
>CALLDH010000089.1 GCA_937998345.1 uncultured bacterium
GGTAGAGGCGGCCCGCCTCGCCAAAGCCCGGCGTGCGCCACCAGAGCGCTTGGATGCCTATGACTTCGTGCTTCGCGGCAAGGAGCATCACCACCGGTACACCCGCGAGGATTGCCGTGCTGCCATCGAGATGTTCGAACAAGCGGTCACGCGGGATCCGGAGTATGCGACGGCCCACGCCTGGCTCGCATGCGGGCTGGGGCAGGCGATGGGGTTCCGGCCCGACGAGTACGATGCGCTCCTCGATGCGGCGCAGGTCGCCGCCGAGCGTGGTCTAGAGCTCGATCCATCGGACAGCGAATGCCTTCGGATCTTGGCGCAGACCTCGCTCATGCGAAGAAACCTCCAGCGGGCGATTCGGTACCAGGAGCAAGGTCTCTTCCTCAACCCGAACGACGATCGCTCGGTATGCGCGATGGGCGAGCTCCTTTCGTTCGCCGGCCGGTCAGAGGAAGCCGAAGGCTGGGTGCGCAAGGCCATGCGACTCAATCCCTATCACCCACCTCGCTATTGGTCGCACCTGGCGCGCACGCTCTTTCATCAGGGGCGTCATAGGGAGGCACTCGATGCGCTGCAGAATATTCGCGCGCCTCGGGTGCGTGAGCGGGGCTTCCAAGTTGCTGCTGCCAGCGCGCTGGGTGATGCCAAAGAGATCGCGAAGAGCGTCGCTGCGCTTCGCGAGGTTGCTCCGGATTTTGACCCCGAACGCTTCCTCCAGCAGCTCCCGTATGAAGACGAACACGATCGTCAGGCGCTCCTCGATGCGCTTGCCGTGGCTGCCGGTTGATGTGCTAAGAACGAGCCGAGCGACAGGACGAGATGGGATCCGAGCGCCAGAAGCCTCTTCGCGCGGAGCAATTCACCACTGCACGCAACGCGCAGCCGTGGTGGTATCGAGCGACCAATCGCGTAGGCCGGGTGCTTCCGAGTTTCGGAACGCCGTCGGCTGAAGCATGGTTCGAGAAAGCCAAACGCAAGAATCCGGGAGTCGGGGATCCGAGGCCGGAAACCTTGGCTGCGCTCGAAGCGCTCTTGCACTCGGTGCGAGAAGACGCTCAGCTGAGCTTTTCGGGTCGGATTGCCGCGCAGATGGATTGCCTCCGCATGGCCGGGCAACACCTGTTGATCGAGCAGGCGATTCGCGAGACGCCGGAGATTCTCGATACCCAGATCCCGTCTCCGATCTTCCTGATCGGTTGGATGCGCACAGGCACCACGTTCGTTCACCGGCTGCTCGCGCAGGACCCCGACACACGGACGATGCCGTACTGGGAGAGCATGTATCCGGTTCCGCCCAAGACTGGCAAAGACCACCGAGCGGAAGAGCTCGCCCACGTACTCAAGCAACTCGAGGCCATTTCTCCAACCTACGAGGCCATTCATCCGATGGGTGCGCACGAGCCAGAGGAATGCGTCGCGCTCTTCACCAACGTCTTCCGCACTCTGCAGTACAACGTCCAGTATCGAGTGCCTAGCTACGTCGAATGGCTGCAAGGGCAAGACCCTCGCGTCGCGTATGGGCAGTACCGGCAACAGCTTCAGCTGGTTCAGTTCCACCGGCCGCACGGTATTCGGTTTGCGCTCAAGGATCCCACCCACTCGGTGTTCCTCGACACGATCCTCGAGCTCTTCCCCGACGCACGCTTCGTATTCACCCACCGCGATCCCGCTACGACTATGAGCTCCCTGTGTAGCCTCTACGCGTACACTCGCGCGCTCTTCAGCGACGACATCGATCCGCTCGCGCTCGGGCCGGAGCTGATGAGCAGCTACCTGCCCGGGTCGCTGGAACGCGCCGTCGAGTTTGTCGATGGTTTGCCTGCGGGTCGAGTGGCGCACATACGCCACGCCGACGTGCGGAGTGATCCGGTTGGCGCAATGGCCCGCGCCTATCGCGACCTCGGGATGGAGCTCGGCGAGCAGGCCCGCACGGCGATGCGTGACATGGTGGATGGGGAGAGCCTCAAGCCCAGGGACATCCACGTACACAGCCCCGAAGGTTTTGGGCTCAGAGCCGAGGGGGTTCGAGATCGCCTATCGGGCTACTGCCAACGCTTCGATCTATGAGGCATCAGGCCTCTTGCTCAGCTTCGCCTTCGCCGCGCTGAACACGCGGCGGATTCTGACGCCGGCCCAAATGAACAGGATCAACAAAACGATCAAGATCACCATGTTGACCCAAGGGACGTACACGTAATCAGACTCGACTTCCTTCAAGGAAAGGACATTCGGGTAGGAGTCGAAGATTGCGATGCGCAGGCCGTAGTACCTAAGCAGCGCCGTCTCATCGACTTCGTTCTTGGCGAGCTTTGAGGCTTCTGCCGCGATGTCCCCCGAGTCGAACTTGAAGTACCAGCCGTTGTCCTCGTTGCGGAATACCAGTGCTTTCTTGCTCGACTGTTCCGTCGCGTAGATGAAGCGAACGTCACGGCTCCGGTGGTCACCAGTCGCAGTGTCCTTGGCGTCCATCCGCTTGACCTCGGTTCCTGTGATCAGGACCTTGGTCGCCCGAGGCATGAAGTAATAGAGCGTCCCTGCGAAAAGCAGTGCCACGAGCACCGCCAGCGCAATCCCCAGCTTTCGCGTCATCGTCATAGGGGCGAGTCATAAGGCCATTGTGGGGCGGCGCGCAACCGCCAAGGGTGTTCAGAGGCCTCGCGACCATTCGGGTCGGAGCGCAATTTCACCCGATAGCGCCTTGTCGAGCGCCTCCACGATGCGGTCCCGATCTTGCGGAAGTCTGCCCGCCAGCGGCAAATAGTTCGATGCGTGGTTGGTTCGGAATATCGCGTCGGTGGGGGACGCAGCGGCTACCATGGTGCGGAGCTCTTCGAGCATGCGGGTTACCGAGGGGAGGGTGAACTTTCCCGCAGCCTGCATCTTGGCGATCGGGGTGCCCGGAATGATGGTCAGCGTCAGGGCTGACACGAACTCGGGGTCCATCGCGCTGATCAGACTGGCTGACCCTTCGGCGTGCTCCCTGGAGCGTTCGGTGCCGCCCGCACCCAGCAAGAAGATCGCGGACACCTTCATCCCCGCCTCGTGCGCGCGCCGGGCTGCCTCGACGTGCTCATCGAAGTTGGAGCCCTTGGCAATGCGCTTGAAGGTCACATCGTCACCGGTTTCGGGGCCCATGTAGAGTAGAGACAGGCCGAGCTCGCGAAGTCGCTTCAACTCGGCGTCGCTCTTTTCGTTGATGTTCACGGCCGTGGCGTATGCGCTGACGCGCTTCATTCGCGGAAACGCATCGTGGCACGCGGGCAGAATCGCTTCCCAGTGGCGGAGATCTAGAACGAGCGCATCGCCATCGGCGACGAACACCTTCGTGACGTTCTCGCCAAAGCTCTTGGCCGCTGTCCGAATGTCCGCCAGCGTCTCGTCGAGATCGCGAACTCGGAACGCCTTGTCCCGGTACATGTCGCAATAGGTGCAGTGGTTCCACGAGCAACCGATGGTCGCCTGCAGAATGTACGAGTCCGCCTCGCTCGGAGGCCGGTAGATCTTTCCTTCGTACCGCATGGCCGGGGAAGCGAATCCTAGCTCATGCGCCCGTCGCGGCGACCCGTCTTCGAGAGGGCGAGAAGCGTTGAGTCCACAGCTCGCGAACCGCGGCGGCGGCCATGGGAATCGCCAGCTTCGGCCTCAGAAAGGCGCTCCATGGAGCCTCGCCCATCATGATGTCGGCCCAGGCGAAAAAGAACTCGTCGTCACGCTGGTTTGCGACCTTCGCCATCGAATCGACCAGCTCCGGGTATCGCGCCATCAACTGAGAAGCTTTCTCGGCGAGCCCAAACTTGCTGCCGAACTCCTTGTGCCATTTGTCCTGGTAGGCGGAGAGAAACTGCTCGTCGAATCGCCCGACCCGGAATGCCTCGATCAAAGTCTGGGCTGCTTTTTCCGCGCCTTCCATCGCGAACTGAATGCCTTCACCGGTGAGCGGGTCAATGTGCCCTGCAGCGTCGCCGATGATCAGCAGATTGTCTGCGTAGCTTTTCGGGATGCCGCCGAGCCGTAACCACGCGCCTTTCATGGGCTCGATCTTGTAACCCGACCCTAGGTGCCTGCGAACGATGCTGTTCTGATCGAGCAGCCCCTGGTGCAGGACCTTCAGGTCGGATGGCACGGCCTTGCCGCCCGGAATGATGTAGGTGCAGAAGTTCAGCTCATCGTTCGGGTGACGAAAGATCGCTGCGTACCCCGGCAGGAGATCCCGCTCCATGTAGCAGATGCCGTCGGTCTCGAAGGAGTGTGTGCCGCCCTCGATGAAGGAGCGACTGCAGATCGCACCTGGACTGTTCTGAACGATGCCCAGTGAGCGAGCGAGCTTCGAATGGGCCCCATCCGCCAGGACGAGCGTCCTTGCGTGGAAGCGCTTGCTGCCTGAATGAGCGCTCCAAGTCCCCGCCTGCTCGTCGAACGCGACTTTGTCGATCGCTACTTCCTCCACGAGCTCGGCACCTGCGGACTGGGCCGCTCGAACGATGCGCTCGTCCATGATGATCCGCTTCACCGACATAGGCGTCCCGCTCGGATTCTCCGTGGAGTCGCTGAGACATTCGATTCCCGCAGGGCTCACAAAGCCGCCGGAGGTCGTGAACAGACACTCGCCCGCTTCGACCATCTGATCGAGGACGCCCATGCGTTTGAGGTGCCGTTGCGCGCGCGGAATCACGGCATCGCCGCAGAACTTGTCGCGGGGAAACTTCGCCTTGTCGAGGAGCAGGACTCGGATGTCCTGCTTGGCCAGGTACCATGCGCAGGTTGCGCCGGCGGGTCCGGCGCCGACGATTGCGACGTCGTAGAGGGGGTTGGTCATGGGGGTGGTTCTATCGGAGTGGGGGGAGGGGATCAACGGTTCACACAGTGCCAGCGTCAGTGTCAGCGTCAGTGGCAGCGCCAGTGTCAGCGTCAGTGCCAGCGTCCGTGTCAGTGTCAGTGTCAGTGTCAGCGTCAGCGTCGGTGCCAGCGTCAGTGCCAGTGACAGCGTCAGTGTCAGCGTCAGTGACAGCGTCGGTGACAGCGTCAGTGCCAGTGACCGTGACGGTGACCGTGACCGTGTTCCGCAATTCTTCGGCCTGTGGCACCCTCCGGGCCCATGAGCGATCACGAGCGCCCTTCGCATCCCTTTGCCGATCTGATCGGCCTCACGTTCGAATCCGCCGAACCGGGCAGCAGTCGGTGCCGCGTTTCCATCAGTGCAGAGCTCCTCAATCCGCACGGGGTGGTGCACGGTGCCGTTGCCTATGCGCTTGCGGATACGGGCATGGGCGGTGCTCTCTATCCGCTGCTCGAGAAGGCGGAGAGCTGTGCGACGATCGAGATCAAGATTG
>CALLDH010000090.1 GCA_937998345.1 uncultured bacterium
GCTTCCGATGTCGGCTACGGGATCCGCAGGGATGGAGACCTGTTTCGTGAACCTGCTGGAGCCTGGTGACCATGCGCTGATCTGCCGCAACGGTGTCTTCGGAGGACGCATGGCGGAGGTCGCGCGACGCTGCGGGGCCGAGGTGACCATGGTGGATGCGCCTTGGGGAAAGCAGATCGATCCGGACGACGTTGCGAGGGCAGCCAAGGAGCGGGCTTACAAAGTGCTCGCCGTCGTGCACGCTGAAACCTCGACGGGCGTGTTGCAGGACCTCGCCCCGTTTCGTGTCATCGCAGATTCGTGCGGCGCGCTGCTTCTCGTCGACGCCGTCACCTCTCTCGCCGGCGTACCGGTTGACATCGATCGCTTGGGCATCGACGCGGTGTACTCCGGCACGCAGAAGTGTCTCTCGTGCCCACCGGGCCTCTCGCCGGTTTCGTTTTCCGAACGCGCACGCCAGGTGTTGACCACACGAAGTACACCGGTCCAAAGCTGGTACTTCGATTTGAATCTCGTTGGGCGATACTTCGCAGGCGAGCGCGTCTACCATCACACCGCACCGGTCAACATGATCTTCGCTCTTCACGAAGCACTCCGCCTCGTCCTGGAGGAAGGGCTCGACGCCCGCTACGCACGTCATCGGGAACAAGCCAATGCCCTCCAGCAGGGCCTCCAATCTCTTGGCCTGGAGCTCCCGGTCGAGGAGCGGCACCGCCTCCCTCCCCTCACCCTCGTCCGCATCCCCGAAGGCATCGATGACCGGACTGTCCGAGCGAAGCTCCTCACCGATCACGGCCTCGAGATCGGCGGCGGCCTCGGCGATTTCACGGGCAGCGCTTGGAGAATCGGCCTGATGGGGGCCTCTGCGACGCCGCGTCACGTGGAGCTTTGCCTCGGCGCACTGCGCGAGGCGCTCCTCTGAGGCGAGACTGCTCCCGTCGGAGGCCGGCCTGTCGCGCGCGGCGAGCTCGGAGCGAGCACGAACGCCCGCATCCCCGCTCCTGAATCGACCGGCTCACTGATGGCTGGGCGTCGTCAGCTGAGTGAGCGCACGAAGCGCGAGGCCGAGGTTCGGTCGCGAGGCTCTTCTCGTATCCACGGGCTGACCGTCGATCCAGGTGCCTAGGACCTCGATGGAATCGAGCTCTTCGGGGGGCGTCTCCATTGGATTCCGAGACAAGATCAGTAGATCGGCCGCCTTCCCGGCTTCGAGCGATCCTCGGTGGTTCTCGATGCCGAGCTGCCATGCCGCGTTCGTGGTCATCGCCCGGAGCGCCTGATCGACGCTGAGTCGCTCCGAAGAGCCTATCGCCCGATGTCCTTTTCGCGGAGTGCGGAGGATTGCGGTCCGCATCACGCGAAGCGGTCCAATCGGTGTTGCCGGGTTGTCGCTGTGAATGGTCGCGCGGTGCCCCTCGCGAAATGCGGTGCCGACAGGCATGTAGCGGTCGACCCTGTCGCCCACGATCTCGGCCAGTCGGTCGCCGTAGTAGTAGATGTGGTCGGTGAAGAAGCTCAGCTCGAACCCTAGCGCCTTGGCACGTCGGATCTGCTCGCCGGTGATCAGCGCGTTGTGCTCCAGGCGATGCCGGTGGTCCGGCCAGGGATGCTCTGCCAGAACGGAAGCCGCGGCATCGAGGACCCGTTGTACGGCCCGCTCCCCTTGAGTGTGAATCGCCACCTGGTAGCCGGCGCGATGAAACCGCCCGAACTCCGTGGTGAATGCCTCGAGCCCATGGTTGAGCGGGCCCATGCGGTCCGGCGCGAGGTGCATGCGCTCGCGTGTGAGATCGGTGTCTTCGTAGGGCTCTGCAAAGGCCGCGCCTCCGGTGAAGGGCGAGCCATCCATCCAAAATTTCACACCTCGGATCGCAAAACGCGCCTCGTACATGGGTTCAGGTTTGGCTTCGACGTCGAGATGTTGCGGCAAGCCGTAGACCACCGTCCGCACAGGAACGTGCGCATCGGCCGCCAAGCTCTGGAGCAAGCCAATGGGGTCCTTGGCGCGCCCCACTACGCCCAGCACGCCGATCGTGGTGAAGCCCGCTCTTGCATAGTCCGCGAATTGCCATCGCAGCAGCAACGCCGTGACCGCTGGCGGCAGAGCCGGGACTGCGCGCAGGAGGTAATTGATCGCGTTCACCTCCAGAACGGAGCCGGTCAAATCGCCGTTCTCGTCGCGCCCGAACGAAGCAGCGGGCGGGTCCGGGGTGTCCCGATCGATGCCCGCCTCGCGCAACGCCGCGCTGTTTGCAAACGCCTCGTGCATCATCTGCGTGAGGATGACCAATGGCTTGTCGGGGGATAGCGCGTCGAGCTCTTGGAGTGTCGGTGGCTCGAGCTGGGGCACCATGATCGGATCCCAGCCGAAGGCGAGAATCCAAGGTTGAGGCGTGAAGCCCTCGATCGCGTCCTCGAGCGTCGCCATCATCTCCGCGCGCGACTCGTGACGGAAGCCGCTCACATCGATCGCCGCGCCAAGCAATGCCGTAGCGAGCGGATGCGTATGCGGTTCGATGAAACCTGGCATCAGAGTGGCGCCATCGAGGTCGACGCGGTGCACCTCCCTTCCCGCGGCTTCGAGCACCTCGGAGCGGCTGCCCAGGAGCTGGATCAGTCCGTCCTTGACCCAGATCGCTTCCACCTCGAGGGGCTCGGCCATCGTGATGATCTCGCCGCCCACAAAGACCAGGCTCTGTGGGGCCTCGTCGGGGGCAACCCAGCGAAGGAGGACTACGCCCACACCGAGGAGCAGGAGCAGCGCGATGCCGAGCACGCGTAGAGCGGTCATCTACCCGCGAGCGTACATGAACACGCCCTCGGCTTGATTGGGAAACCGGAGTGCGAGGGCACCGCCGATGATTGAAGGTTTGTTCAGCCGGCGGCGAAGTTCCTTCAATGCCTGGCCTGGGACGCCTGTTTTGCACGCTCGGCGCCAAAGAATAATTATCTGTAGACGACGCTGCCAAATTGGAGTTCTCTCTACTACTCAATGATTGGTCCAGCGCGATTGCTACAGCAGCTAGTCCCGGGCAGGCAGATGCGCAAATGTGACAGCAAGACCACGGATCTTCATGCCGAGCTCATGAAGGCGCTCCAATCCAAACGATTCGCTCACGCGCTCGATCTCTACGAGCTGATCGAGAAACGCAAGCCGGATGAGCCCCGGTGGGCCCACCGTAAGGGCGACCTCTTGCGTCGGTTGGGACGCGACGCGGAGGCCGTAGTGGCGTACGAGCGTGCGGTGCACCTCTATTCCGTTAGGGGCTTCGACGCGCGCGCTACCGCTACCGCGAAACTGGTGTTGGCGATCGACCCAAGCAGGAGCGAAGTGCTCGAGTGGGCAAACGCTGAAGCCCTCCTGCGCGCGCAATCATTTGCATGAGCGGTCCGCGCGATCGACGATGAAGGTCACGCCCCCGGCATCATCCACCGCGATGTCTCTCCTTCGAACGTACTTCTCAGCAATGCGGGAGAGGTCAAGCTCGCGGACTTCGGATACGTAAACTGACTGTTTAGGATCATTGAGAAATTCCCAAAAAACAAAGGGGATCATCTTCTCGGGTGTTGCGTGTCTGTTCCTGGTTTGTTCGTGGTATGTGGGAGAAGGTGTGGGAGTTGAGATCGGCGTCTTGACCCTGCGATCACGATCGCGGCGGGTTGCCGCGGCCACAAAACGCCATCGAACGGATCGCCGCGCACAACCGAAAAGGGACAACCTCGAGACGCGAAAAATGAGACCAGACTATCTCATCGTTGGAAGTGGACTCTCCGCCCTGGCCTTTGGTGCGCTCATGGCCCACGCCGGTAAGCGCGTCCAGATTCTCGAGGCCCACAGCGCGCCCGGTGGTTATGGCCAGACGTTCGGGTACCGCCACGGTGAGGACGAATACCGATTCAACGCGCAGTTCCACTACGTTTGGAACTGCGGGTCCCAGGAGACGGTGGGCCTGTTCCTGCGCAAGCTCGGGCTCGAGGTCGACGTCACCTTCGAACGCCTCGACCCGCAGGGCTTCGATCGCATGCGCATGCCTGGCTATGCGCTCGACATCCCGAACGACTGGGATCTGCTCGCCACTCGCCTCGCCGAGCTTTTTCCGAAAGATGTCGACAAGTGCTGTGCCTTTCTCGACGAAGTGCGCGGCGTAGAGAAGGAGATCGACGAGCTCCCGCCTCCCCCTCGAGGACTTCGAATCATCCCTCGTCTGTACAAGATGCGTCGACTCATCCGCCATCGAAACGCAACGCTACAGAGGGTCTTCGACCAGTTCGAGCTCCCCCTCGAGGCACAGACCCTGCTGGCCCTGCAGTGGCCCGATTTCATGCTGCCCCCCAACAAGCTCTCCTTCTTCGCTTGGGTCTCCCTTTTCGCCGGCTACATGGGCGGGGCTTACTACCCAACCCGTCACTTCGAGCACGTGATCGACAGTCTGGTCGAACACATCCGTGAGAACGGAGGCGAGGTCCGGCTCGGCCACCGGGCCACCGCCTTCGAAAGAAATGATGGCCGCGTCACCGGGGTCACGGTCGAAGAGGTCGACGACGACGGCATCGCGACGGGAGCCGTCCATCGCTTCGAGGGCAAAGAGGTCATCGCCAACATCGATCCCCGCCGCGTCGCGGAGATGTTGGGACCCGAACACTTCTCGGGCAAGGTCCTCAAACAGCTTGGCTACGAGTACTCCGCGTCGAATTTCATGGCCTATTGCGTCGTCGAGGGTATCGACCTGCGCGACCATGGATTCGGCCGCTCGAATCTCTTTCATACAGACGAACCCGATCTCAACCTCGCCTTCGAGGCCATGGTTGAGCGAGGCGACTACTCCAAGCCTAGCTTCGCCGTCACCGTTCCCACCCTGCTCACGGAGGACCGGGCTGACTGCCCTCCTGGTAAACAGATCATCGAGTTTCTGACCGTAGCCGACTACGAGCGGTTCAAGAACCTGCGTTTCTCCAAGCCCAAGAAATACGGGGAGGCCAAGCGCGCGATCTTCGACTCCATGCTCGACGTGGTCGAACGCGAGTATGTGCCGAAGCTCCACGAGCACATCGTGTTCAAGATGCTGGGCAGTCCGACGACGAATGAGCGCTACGTCAACAGTCCACGTGGCAATTCCTACGGCTCGGCCATGACCCCCACGAACATGGGCGCGTCACGGCTCACCTGGCGAAGCTCGGTTCCCGGGCTCTACTTTTGCAACGCGACCTCGGGGTACGCCGGCTTCGCGGGTACGATCTGGACGGGCTCCAAGCTCTATGAGCAGCTCAGCGGTGACGCCTTCTTGTAGACAGACGCCGCGCTTCGCGTCTATTTGCTTTTAGGGGATCGACGCCCCGCCCAGGAGCTGCGAAACGGCCAAGGCCGAAGTCACCGCGCCTTCTTGCAGGCCGTCGCCAAGCCATGCGCCCACGTGGAAGGTTCGGTTCTCGCCATTGGTCTGCGACACCTCGACGTGCCAGCGATGGGCCTCGACGGAGTAGTCGGGGG
>CALLDH010000091.1 GCA_937998345.1 uncultured bacterium
CGCTCGGTTTCTTCGATTTGGGCGGAGCGCTCGTCCTTCTCGGTGCCCTTGCGCGCGAACACGCGGGCGTCGATGACGATGCCGGTCACGCCAGGCGGGACCTTGAGGGAGGTGTCGCGAACGTCACCAGCCTTCTCACCGAAGATGGCGCGAAGGAGCTTTTCCTCGGGCGAGAGCTGGGTCTCACCCTTCGGCGTGATCTTGCCGACCAGAATGTCGCCAGAGTTCACCTCGGCGCCAATCCGCACGATACCTGACTCGTCGAGATCCTTGAGGGCCTCTTCACCGACGTTCGGAATGTCGCGCGTGATTTCCTCTTTGCCAAGCTTGGTGTCGCGAGCAACGCACTCGAACTCCTCGATGTGCACCGAGGTATAGACGTCGTCCTTGGCAATCCTCTCGGAGAGCAGAATCGAGTCCTCGAAGTTGTATCCACCCCACGGCATGAACGCGACGATCACGTTCTGGCCGAGTGCCAGTTCGCCTCGGTCCGTGCTGGGGCCATCGGCGATGACATCGCCCGCCTTGACCTTGTCCCCAGGCCGAACGATCGGCGTTTGGTTGTAGGCCGTGTTCTGGTTTGAACGCTGGAACTTGTTGAGGCGGTAGATGTCGGGGAACGCACCCGCAAGACCTTCAGCCTTGACGACGATACGCGTCGCGTCGACTGATTCGACCTCACCATCCTGTTGCGCGACCACACAAACGCCCGAGTCGCGTGCGACCCGGCGCTCGATGCCGGTGCCGGCGATCGGAGCACGCGTGCGCACACAGGGCACAGCCTGACGCTGCATGTTCGAACCCATCAACGCGCGGTTCGCGTCGTCGTGTTCGAGGAACGGAATCAGCGAAGCAGCAACCGACACCAACTGGTTGGGCGACACGTCCATCAACTGGACGCTGCTTGGCGGCACCATCACGAACTCGCCATTGAAGCGCGCGCTGATCAGCTGCCCCTCGAGCTTGCGGCTCAGATGCTCGATCTTGGCGTTCGCCTGCGCGATGTAATGCCCCTCCTCTTCGAGGGCCGAGTACCAACGCACGTGGTCGTCGAGCACGATGCCGTCCTCGACCTTCCGGTACGGCGTCTCGACGAAGCCATACTCGTTGACGCGGGCGTAGGTCGAAAGCGACGCAATCAAACCGATGTTCGGACCTTCCGGCGTTTCAATAGGACAGATGCGACCATAGTGGGTCGTGTGAACGTCGCGGACCTCGAAGCCCGCGCGCTCGCGCGTGAGACCACCAGGCCCAAGCGCAGACAGACGCCGCTTGTGCGTCACCTCGCTGAGCGGGTTGGTCTGGTCCATGAACTGCGAGAGCTGGCTCGAACCGAAGTACTCTTTGACGACCGCGCTGACGGGCTTCGCGTTGATCAGGTCGTGCGGCATGAGCGTCTCAATCTCTTGAGACATGTTCATGCGCTCCTTGATCGCGCGCTCCATGCGGACGAGTCCGATGCGATACTGATTCTCCATCAGCTCGCCAACGGCGCGAACGCGACGGTTGCCCAGATGATCGATGTCGTCGACCGACCCACGACCATTCTTGAGCTCGATGAGGTTCTTCACCGTGTCCAAGATGTCGGTGTTGGTGAGGACCGTGTGGTCCAAGCTGGGCCGCTCGTCCTCTTCGACGTCCTTGTAGAACTTGTAGTTCAGCTTGAGGCGGCCGACCTGACTCAGGTCGTAGCGCTCTGGGTTGAAGAACAAGTTGTTGAAGAGGTTCCGCGCGGTGTCGAGCGTAGGCGGATCCCCCGGACGCAGCCGGCGGTAGATCTCGAGGATCCCCTCGTCCTGCGACTGAACCTTGTCGACGAGCAGCGTGTCTCTGAGATACGAACCGACGTTGAGGCCGTCGATGAAGAGCACTTTGAACTCGTTGACGCTCGCCTCGCGGAGCGCGTCGATGCGAGCCTCGGTCACCTCTTCGTTGACCGCGAGCAAAATCTCGCCGGTGTCCTCGTCGATCACGTCTGCGGCGGCGACCTTGCCAATGACCTCCGTGAAGTCGATCGGGAGATAGTCGAGCCCTGCGGACTTGAGCTTGCGAATCGCGGCGCGCGTGAACTTGCGGTTTTTGCGGACGAGAACGTCCTCACCCACAGCGATGTCGTGTGTCGCACGCTGGCCGGGTAGCAGCTCGTACTCGATCGACTTGGCGTACTGGTCCTTCGAAAGGATGTAGATCGTCTCGGTGTCGTAGTAGTAGTTGAGGAGCTCCTGGGTGTTGTACCCAAGGGCCTTGAGGAGCACCGTCGCGGGCATCTTCCGGCGGCGGTCGATGCGGACGTACAGCAAGTCCTTCGGGTCAAACTCGAGATCGAGCCACGAGCCACGGTAAGGAATGATGCGCGCCTGGTAGAGCAGCTTGCCGGAGGAGTGGGTCTTGCCACGGTCGTGGTCGAAGAAGACGCCCGGGCTACGGTGAAGCTGACTGACAACGACGCGCTCGGTCCCGTTGATGATGAACGTGCCGTTCACCGTCATCAGCGGGATCTCGCCAAAGTAGACTTCCTGCTCCTTGATATCGCGGACGGCCCGCTCGGTGCTGTCACCGCCGGCGTCGTAGATGATGAGCTGGATCGTCACTTTGATCGGCGCGGCATAGGTCATCCCACGCTGCCGACACTCATCGACGTCGTACTTCGGCCTTTCGAGCGTGTACCCGCCGAAGACCAACTCGCTCGTTCCATTGAAGTCGCGAATCGGAAATACGCTGTTGAAGACGCCCTGAAGACCGGTGTTGTCACGGTCGTCCCTGGGAACGTCTGTTTGAAGGAACTTATCGTACGAGCGCTTTTGAATGTCGATCAGGTTCGGGATCTCGAGGATGTGCTCGATCTTCCCAAAGGAATGTCGCATTCGAAAGTTCGTCTGAATCGTCGCCGCCATTAGAGAGACTCCTGCCGAACCACTGCTATTGGAACCCTAAAGCCAAAGAATTAAGAGACACGTACGCGACAAGAAGGCCGTTCGGCCTCCCGCCGCATCGCGGAAAGTCGTGAATGATGTGCTGCGCGTACCGGTGCTGCCCCGGCCGGGACGTTAACCCGGTCGGGCCCATGTGCCAAGTCGCGGCACAGGGTTCCGAAACATAACCCCATAGGGTTATTTGACGGTAACCTTAGCGCCAGCTTCTTCGAGCTTCTTTTTGATTTCGTCAGCCTCTTCCTTGGACACGGCCTCTTTGACGACTTTGGGAGCTGCTTCGACGAGGCCCTTGGCATCCGCCAGGCCAAGTTGAGTGATTTCACGGATGGCCTTGATCACGTTGATCTTCTTGCCACCAGCTTCGGTCAGCTCCACGTCGAACTCGGTCTGCTCTTCAGCGGCTTCCGCTGCGACCGCAGGACCGGCCACGGCTACCGCTGCCGGTGCTGCCGATACGCCCCACTTCTCTTCGAGCTCTTTAACTAGGCCCGCAACTTCCATGACGGTCCACGAGCTCAGCTCTTCGACCATCTGTTCTACGTTCATATTTGCCATTCTTCACTCTCCGCTAACCGTGCGTGCGACACGGCCAAATTGTTATGGATTACTCGCCTGCCTCTTTGCGCCGGTACGCATCGAGAACGAGAGCGAGGTTCTGGGCCGGTGCATTGATTTGACCGACCAGGTTCTGCATGGGCGCCATGAGCTGCGCGAGCAGCGAAGCGCGAATCTCATCTTTGCCCGGAAGCGTCGCGAGCTGGTTCTCCACCTGCTTCGCGTCGAGAACTTGGCCCTCGAGGAGGCCACACTTGAAGAGGAGCTTTTCATCCCCGTCCTTCGGCTGAAGAACGTCGGTGAACTCCTTGCGAAAATTCTTGATCACCTTGGCGGCAGCCGAAGGATCTTCGAACGACCACGCGATTGCCGTCGGACCAGCGAGGTGCGCAGTGAACTCGTCGTTGTCGGCGAGATCGGAACCTTCGAGCGCTTTGCGGACGACGTTGTTCTTGACGACCTTGTACTCGACTCCGACCGCGCGGAAACGCGAACGGAGGTTCGTGATCATCTCGACGTTGACGCCTCGAAAATCGACGAGCACGGTCGCGCTTGCATTGTCGAAGCTCTCGCGGATGGAGACGGCCTGGGCCGCTTTGTCTTGTCGTGTAAGGCTCATGATTACGCCTCCACCTCTATAGTGCCGGGGTCAACCTTGATGCCGGGGCCCATCGTGGAGCTCAGGGTGATGCTGCGAAGGTAGGTCCCCTTCGCAGCGGCTGGCTTGGCTTTTACGAGCGCCCCAACCAAGGACTTCACGTTGCCAGCAAGCTCGGGGTCCCCGAAGGATCTCTTGCCCACCTGGGCGTGTACGATCCCGGCTTTTTCAACGCGGAACTCGACCTTTCCCGCCTTGGCCTCGCTCACGGCCTTGCTCACATCGAAGGTCACGGTGCCGACCTTGGGATTCGGCATCAGGCCACGAGGACCGAGGACGCGTCCGAGACGGCCGACCTGCCCCATCATGTCCGGGGTGGCGATGACGGTGTCGAAATCGAGCCAACCTTCGTTGATCTTCGCGACCAAATCGTCGCCACCGACGAAGTCAGCGCCGGCTGCCTCCGCCTCGCTCACTTTCTCACCCTTAGCGAAAACGAGTACGCGGTTGGCCTTGCCGGTGCCGTGCGGTAGCACCACAGCGCCACGAACCATCTGGTCCGCGTGCTTCGGATCCACACCAAGCCGCACCGCGACGTCGACCGACTCGTCGAAGTTGGCGAATGCCAATTCCTTCACGAGCGAGACGGCTTCACTCAACGCGTAGCGACGGCTCTTATCGGGCTTTTGTAGAGCGCCCGCGCGCTTTTTTCCGGGTTTCATTCTGACTCCTTGCGACGACTCGAAGCCGTCTGCCACCAACTGAGGCCCTGGGTGGTCCAGGGAAGCGAAATCAATCGCTGGAGAGAGCTAGTCGGCTAGCTCGACCCCCATGGAACGCGCGGTGCCGATAATGCTCTGCATGCATGTCTCGAGCGAACCCGCGTTGGTGTCTTGAAGCTTGACCTGCGCGATTTCCTTTACCTGATCCATGGTGATCTTGCCGACCTTGTCTTTGTTCGGACGCGCAGAGCCCGACTGCAGATTCAAAGTCTTCTTGATCAAGACGGCCGCGGGCGGCGTCTTCATGATGAAGCTGAAGGAACGATCCTGATAGACGGAGATCACCACGGGAATGATCAGACCCGCATCCTTCTGGGTCTTCGCGTTGAACTCCTTGCAGAACGCCATGATGTTGACGCCGTGCTGGCCGAGCGCAGGCCCGACCGGCGGAGAAGGGTTCGCCTTCCCTGCAGGGAGCTGAAGTTTGATCTGTCCGATGACCTTTTTCATGCGTACTGGGTTCTCCGGAGCGGCGAGTCATGCCTCACGGCACGAAAAGTGCAACCCAATTTCTCTGCCCATTGCCGAAAAAGGGGACAGTCCCCTTTTTCGAGGGGTTAAGCCGTTCCTATCT
>CALLDH010000092.1 GCA_937998345.1 uncultured bacterium
GCGTCCACCACATCGTCGTCATCAGGGCGGTCGAGATGATGATGGTGCTCCGTTCGAAACCACGGGTGTCGTAACCGACCATGCGCCACATCGCGGGGTCTACGTCGCGGTAGTGCAGAGCCATCATGCCGACGAGCGGGACGCCGATTAAGAGACCCAACATGGCGGTGTGTCGCGCCGTGCTCGGCACGAAGACCGCGCGCGAGAAGAGGGCAAACGAAAGCGCAAACGCCGTGATGACATCGGCGCCGACCTCCGGCGGAATCGTCATCCCCATGCCGATGTAGCCCACGGAGGCAAAGAGCAGGCCCATCGTCTCGACGGAGATCACCGTGGGAAGCGGTCGCGGACCGCCACGGCAGACGAGCCACATCACCATGCACGGAACGATGGCTGCCGCGTGAAGCCAGTAACCCGGCTCGCCCAACTTCTCGACAAGCGTCCCGGACGCCAGCCCGATGACGATCCGAAAGACCAACCCAATCACTCCCGTGGCCACGAGGATCAAGCCAAAGGAAGCGACGCGCCTCTGATAGAACGCTTTCGCCTCGGGGCTCGTGAGGAAGGGGTTGGTGCTGGTGCGCACATCTAGAGCTTACAACGCGCGGGCGGTGAATAGGCGCGTGTTCGGCGAGCTGCGGAAAAACGCGCCATGTCGACTTCCTAGAGCTCCGAAGGGCGGTTTGGAGTTACTATCAGCACCACCTGGGAGAAATCATGCAAACCACGACCGATGAAATTGCGCACGATGTTTTTCGCATCAGCACGTTTGTGCCAGAGGTGGGGCCGACCGGGTTCACCTTCAACCAGTTCCTGATCCGCGCGGATGAACCTCTGCTGTTTCACACAGGACCTCGCGCGATGTTCCCTGCTGTTCACGGGGCCGCGGCAAAGCTGATTCCCATCGAGTCGCTGAGGTGGATCACCTTCGGGCACGTCGAGTCGGACGAGTGTGGTTCGATGAACAAGTGGCTCGAAGCAGCACCGCAAGCCACGGTGGCGCACGGCGAAGTCGGTTGCATGGTCTCGCTCAACGATCTCGCAGACCGACCTCCGAGAGTGCTCCAGCAGGGCGAGGTGCTAGACCTCGGCGGCAAACGCGTTCGCCATCTCGACACGCCGCACGTGCCCCACTGTTGGGACGCCCGAGTGCTTTTCGAGGAAGTGACAGGCACCCTTCTTTGCGGGGATCTCTTCACGCATCTAGGCAAGGGTCCGGCATTGACCTCGAACGACATCGTGGAGCCGGCGAAGGAAGCCGAAGCCGTCTTCAAAGCAACCTGCCTGACGCCGACGACCGGAAGCACGATCCGCTCCCTGGCAGACCTCCAGCCTTCGGTGTTGGGAGTGATGCACGGCTCCTCGTATAACGGGAACTGCCAAAGCGCTCTTCGCGACTTGGCGGGGGTGTACGACGAGATGCACGCTGCGGCGGAGTAAGGGATCAGCATCGAGGAGAGTTGAGCGTGCATACCAAGCCAAGGTTGCCGATGCCGTCGGGCTGGTTTCGCGTCGCGACCTCGGTCGATGTTCCGACGGGATCGGTCCGAGTCTGCGAGATCAATGGCCAGGAGGTCGTTGCGTTCCGTGATCGACGAGGCAAGGTCGCGGTGCTCGATCCGATCTGTCCGCACATGGGAGCACACATTGGTCACGGCGGTCGCGTCGTCGATGGCGCGTTGCGCTGCCCATTTCATGGATTGCGCTTTGACGGCAAAGGAAAATGCGTCGGAACCGAGTATCCCGGTGACGCCGAAGTGAAGTTGTCGCTTCGATCGTGGCCGGTCGTGGAGCAACTCGGATGCATCTTCGTGCATGCCGGTCACGACGGCGCGGCGCCCACTTGGGAGTTGCCCGAATACGACATGGACGGATGGACCGAGCCCGTCACCAAGGTTCTGACGCTGAAGGGACACGTCCAAGACGTCGCCGAGAACGCGGTCGATTTCGGACACTTTGCGACGGTGCACAACTACTCGGATCTCGAGGACCCGGTGGTGCGCATCGAAGGCCCTCGGATGTACTCGAAGTTCGGATTCGCACGGCGCAACCCACTCCTTCCGACCAGCGAGATCCAGTCGGTCTTCGACACCGACGTGCACGGGCTAGGGTTGTCGGTGACCGACCTCCGCGTGCCCAAGCTCGGCATCCACTATCGCGTCATCCTGACCGCTACACAGTTCGATGCGGAGAACATGTCCTTCGGCATCGGCGTGAGCTCGGAATTTCCACCGCCCTTCGTGCCCAAAGCAATGCGCAAACTCCCACTTCCCTGGCGCGCGGCAACCCGCGCTCAAGTCCGTGTGATTCACCGCTTCATCATCTCCGACGTACTGCAGGACAAGGAAATCTGGGAGCACCGCGTGCCAATGGACGTCCCGGCCTTGATCCAAGGTGACGGCCCGATTGCGAAGTTCCGCCGCTGGACCAAGCAGTTCTACGCTTGACCTAGTCGAATGGGTTCAGCCATTCGATGTCGAGTGACTCGATGTGGGTGACGTTTCGGGTGGCGAGGATGAGGCCGTGGGTGTGGGCGGTGGCGGCGAGGAGGCCGTCGACGGTTGGGATGGGGTTAGGGGTGCCCATCTTGCCCCAAGTGCGGGCGATGGGGAGGGTCACTGGCAGGATGCGACTTTCGAATTGGGTGGAGAGGTTTGTGAGCCAGCGACGTAGGCGGGTGGCGGATCTCGGATCGCGTTTGCGGATGCGTTCGATGCCGCGTTCGATTTCGCCGATGACCAGGACGCTCAGATAGGCATCGTCGTCGTCGAGTGCGTCGAACCATTCGCGCACAGCCGCTTCGCAGCGGTTGCCCTTACGGAGCTCGGAGACAACGTTTGTATCAAGGAGATAGGCCATCGTCGCGGTCCAGGTCGCGGTCGATCGCGAAGTCAGCGTCGGTGCCGACGTCGGGCATGGCGAGAAGCGCATCTTTGAACGAGCGGCTCGAACGGCGGAGCAGCACTTCGCGCAAGATGGCGCGGTGCTCGGCTTCGGCAGAGACGCCCTTCTTCGCCGCGCGCAGTTTTAGGGCGTGGACGACGGCTTCTTCGAGCTCGCGGACGATGAGTTGGGGCATGGTGCGTTTGATATCAATGATATCATTTGGGATTTCGTTGTCAATTGGCATGGCGCCGGTTGATTTGTAGGAAACCGTCAGCATCGTCGTGGGCTGGGAAGATGAGACCCAGTGCGCCGTTGATGTCGCCGATATCCAGGCAGGTCGGCTCGAAACCGTGCTGCATCCATCCTGGCCAGCCGACCTCCGCGAGGAGCGCCTTCCAGGACTCGGGGTTGCCGAACGCTTTGACGACCTCGTTGTGGCGAGAGATGCCTCCTACTCCGTCGGGGGGGCCGTCGTTGTTACCCGCGATGCAGCATGGGTAGTGGCCGCGGGGCACCGGGGCTTGTTCGCCCTCGAGCTCGACGTGGACATGCCACTCGTCGAGGAGGCTGTACGCGTAGCGCATGGAGTGGCCCGGGCGTCTGAAGAGCCTAGTGAGGAAGACCTTGTGTTCATCCTCACGGTCAGCGGCTGAGCCCTTGCCCTTTGGGCCGTAGGTCACCTCGCCTTGCGAGAACTCGTGCTCGGAGTCTTCGAACCAGCCAAACGCATAGGAGATCACGTAGTGGAGGTCGCCAAGCGTGCATTCATCGGGGACGAGAACACGACGCCAGATTTCGGGGAAGGAATCGGTGAGCGTGAGCTTGAGTTGAAAGATGTTCTCCGGGTCGATCATGGCTCCTCCTTCTGGCTGCCTTGGCACTGGACGTGCGGGCAATACAAGAGGAGTTGTCGGTCGAATCGCGGGAGAGTTGCTGCGCGTTCGCCAGAGCTCGACAAAGACCCTTCTGGTTGCTTCTTCCGTTAGGTGCGCGCCCCTGCGAGTATCAAGGTTTATGTGGCCGTGCGGACTGTGGTTTTTGGCGTGTGTTTGAGCGTTGTTCGCTAGGATCGGTTCAAGAACTCCGAGATGAGCTGGCCCACTCGCTCGGGGTCGTCTTCTTGGAGGAAGTGGCCGCAGTTGGGGAGTGCGGTGAGCTCGGCTTCGGGGCGGTCGCGTTGTAGGCGGGCCATGGTTTTGGCGACGTCGGGGAGGACGCGATCTTTTTCGCCGTAGATGAGGCGGATGGACGTTGGATAGCCGGGGAGCTCGCGGGCGATTTTGGCGAGGCCGCCGACGCCGAGGCCGCCGCCTGCTTTGATGAGGGCTTTACGCGCGGCGGGGCTCTCGAATGGGGCGGTGTATGGGGTGAGGACTTCGCGGGTGATGCGGGCTTTGCGAGCGACGCCGAATTGCATGGTGCCGACGAGGCCCTTGGGGCTCACGAGGAAGTCGCGCAAGCCGGGCGTTTTCATCGCGATGAGGAAGAGCTTCACCGCCCAGGAAGTCTCCGGGTAGACCAGCGTGTTGAGGATGACGAGCTTCGGGACGCGGCCGGGGTTTTGGATGGCCCAGTAGAGGCCGACGGGGCCGCCTAAGTCATGCACCACCAGGTTGGTTTCCCCGATGCCTAGGGCGTCGAGGAAAGAATCGAGCACGTCGGCGTAGAAGTCGTAGTCGTACCGGACGTCGAGCGGTTTGTCGGAGAGGCCGTAGCCCGGGAGGTCGAGCGCGATGGCATGGTGGGTCTTGCCGAGCTCGGGAAGGATGTTGCGGTAGAGGTGGGAACTGGTTGGGAAGCCGTGGAGGAGGAGGACTGCGGGGGTGT
>CALLDH010000093.1 GCA_937998345.1 uncultured bacterium
TGGTTGCGGGGCTCATCGTGATGGCCGGCTTGGCTTGGCTGCAGATCGATGGCGCGAGCTCGGGCGGGAGTCGCGAAGGCATTCCGATCATGTTCATCGCAGGAGTTGCCGGAGCGAGCGCGATGATTCTTCCGGGAGTGAGCGGCGGCTATCTACTCCTGGTGCTTGGCGTGTACGTGCCGGTTCTGAGCGCAATCGACGCTCTCAAAGAAGCCCTCAAAGCAAACGACCTGGCAAGCGCGTCGGACCCGATTCTCGGTGTGGTGCTTCCGGTCGGCGTCGGTGTCGCGATCGGTGTCTTGGTGATCAGCAACCTCATCAAGGTAGTGCTCGAGAGGTACGAGCAACCAACCCTGGGCGCCCTCATGGGCTTGCTCGTCGGCGCGGTGTTCGGTTTGTGGCCGTTCCAGGAAGGCGTGGCGCCCCGGGTCGGCGAGATGTTCAAGGGGCAGACCTTGACCGCCGAGCGCCTGGCCGAACTCGGGCCGGACAAGTATCCCACCGAGTTCTTCGCACCGACTTTCACCGATGTGATGATGGCGGTCGGCCTGGTTGGCATCGGTTACATGATCACGACGCTGGTTGCACGCCTAGGTGGCGCCAAGCCAGAGCGCCGCTAGCGTTTAGACGCTCAGTTGCTGAGCAGCTCGTCGCACTCGGCGCTGATGTAACCAAGGGCTACCAGCTGGCGGCACAGCTCCGGCGTCATCTCCTGCTTTTCCTCGGTCAGCCCGGGCTTCCTGCTGCTCGATGAGCCGGCGGAAGCGGCCAGCCAATGGCCGCGATCCTCGGCACCGAGGAACTGCCCGTGAAGGGTCCGCAGATAACGCTGTGCGATAGGATGCTGGCTTCCGTCGAGCTCCTTCTGCTCCCAATAGTCGTTGCCAAGGTCGAAGATGACCTGGGACAGATTACCGCGAATGATCATCTTCCAATCGCCGCCGCGGATCACCCGGCGGTGCTCGAGGAAGTCGCTAAACGCTACGTAAGGACCCGCCGGCCAATCGCCCCGCATGAACCCAAGCAGGCTGCGGCCCTCGAACTTCTCAGGAATCGGGACACCCGTCGCCTCCAGCACCGTCGGCCCGATGTCGAGCGTACTGACCACCGGAGCGACGCGTGTGTTCGCCGGAATGACACCCGGCCACCGAAACAGGAGTGGAACGCCAAGAAGCTCTTGATACACCGAGTGACCGTGGCCCCAAGACCCGTGCTCCTGGAACTCTTCGCCATGGTCCGATGTCACGACGATGATCGTGTTCTCGTCCACACCAAGCTCGCGAAGCTTCGCGAGGAACTTTCCGAAGTACTCATCGTGGTAGCTGATCTCACCGTCGTGCAGCGCCTCGATGCGCTCTTTGTCCCGCTTGGTGAACGCGTATTTCTTCGGGTTCTTTTTCGCGTCGTCGAGCATGAGATGCGTGCGGCGGTTCTGCACCTGGCCGTTGTATGGCTCCGGGTCGTACATCTCGAGGAACTTGGCGGGCGGGTCGTACGGAACGTGCGGATCGATGGTCTGGATGTAGACAAAGAACCTGCCGTCCCGGTTCTTCTCGATCCAGCCCTCGGCCTCACCAAACACATTGGAAGCAGTGGTGTTGCGTGCCTCGCGAATGTAGTTGGTGTAGTGGTCCCAGCCTTGATCGAAGCCGAACGCGTTGGACACGTACCCGTTGGCGATGAAGCTCGCGGTCTTGAACCCTGCCTTCTGGTAGACCTCACTCAACATCAACGCCGACTTCGGAAGCTTCGATGCGTCTTGCTTGGTTTTGTGCGTCGCAGGATGGAGCGAGGTGAGCACGCTGGCGACTGCGGGTTTCGTCCAGTTCTCCGGTGACTGCGGTCGCTCGAACAGTGCGCCTTCCGAAGCGAACGCATCGATGGTGGGGGTCTTCACGCGGGTCTTCGGGTAGTAGGCCTGCAGCTTGCTTGCGCGCAGGGTGTCGACGAGAAGGACGATGACGTTACGGGCGGGCTCGTCGATGGTCACTACTGCGCCCGAGCGCCGCACCACCCGTACATCGCTGAGGGCGAGCTCGGTGGCCGCCTCGTTTCGGAAGCGCAAACGCGCGATTTTGCCCGCGAGATCCTTCAACGAGACCTGGTGATCGTCCCAGGACGGTCCGGCGTCGAGCGGCTGAGTCGAGCCAGCCGACCGGTCGCTATCGATCTGCAACGCCAACACGCCGGCGCCTCCGGAGCTGAGGCCGGACCCGAAAACCAGTGCGCCGTCTTCCGGCACTTCAACGAACCCGTCGACGTGTGCGCCAGGCGCTAGCGCAATCGCGCGCCTGGCTACGCCACCCACCGAAATTTGCTCGACCGCAACACGCCGAGGCGGAGCCGTGCTCTCGGCAGAAGCTGGCTCGAAGAGTAGCCAGTCCATCGCGAGCGACCGCGCCTTGCCGCGCACCTGGGCGGTCTTCGTCGCACGCAGCATGATCGAATTCTCGCCGGCACGAAGGTCAGCGGCGGAAATTGGAATTCCAAACTCCCGAAAGCCGTCCCCCTGTGCGAATCGCGCCTCGCCGACGGTTTTGCCGTTGACGTACACGATGAGCGCTCCCGTCGCGTACGGCTTGGCGCGGAACCGGAGTCGCATCGGCTGCTTCGACGCGGCGGGAAGATACAGGCGCGCCGTCTTACCGAAGGTCGACACGCTCGCGTCACCTTCGCGGCTCTCGCCTTGCCATCCGCTGTTCCAGTTCCCGATGGTGTACTTGAGGCGGGCGGCGGTCCCGAAGTCGATGAAGAGGCCCGCTGGATCATAAACGTCCGCCAAGTGCAAGAGTGCCAGGAGGTCCTCGTAGGCCGCGGTGCCGTCCGGGGCAGGAGCCACGGCAGGGGCTGGCGAAACGCGGGCTCGCCCGGGAGCTTGGGCTTCCTCGGGGGCCTCCCCGCCGGTCTGCTCGATCGACGCACCGGGCTCTGCCCCGCCGTCGTTACATGTGAATCCCTGCAGGCAGAGAATGAGAACAAGCGCCCAGCGGCTCTTCATGAGACTTCCCCCTAGCGCGTTCGGCTACCACGGCCCGGGGACAGGAGCAACGACGCCGAGACGACCGCTACCGCTTCCGATGTGCTAACCCAGGAAACTCATGGATGGGAACGGCCAGCCCCGCGAGTGGAGCGTCAAAAAGAGCACCAAGCTCTACCAGATTAGGGGCTGGGGAGAGCCGTACTTCCGTATCAATGAAGCTGGTCACGTAGAGGTTCGGCCCGACCCGACCGTAGACAGGGCGATCGATCTCTACGAGCTCACCAAGCAACTTGCGGAGCGCGGGCTGGACCTTCCATTGTTGATCCGATTCCCCAACATCCTCCAGGACCGCATCCGTTTGCTCAACGAGTGCTTCGAGAGCGCGATTCGCGAGTACGGATACGACGGAGAGTATCGGGGCGTTTTTCCGATCAAGGTCAATCAACAAAGGCACCTCGTCGATGAAATCGTCGAGTCGGGAAGGCCTTGGCGGTTCGGGCTGGAAGCTGGCTCCAAACCGGAGCTGCTGATCACCCTCGCGGCAATGGAAGATGAAGACGGCTTCATCATCTGCAACGGGTACAAAGACCTCGCGTATCTCGAGACCGCTCTCGTAGCTCAGCGTTTCGACAACACGGTCGTCGTAGTGCTCGAACGCATCGAGGAGCTGGAGCTCGCGTTCCGCGCATCCGAGAAGCTCGGCATTCGACCTTGTCTCGGCGTACGAGCGAAATTGAGCAGCAAGGGAATGGGCCGCTGGGCGGACTCCGCCGGTGACCGCGCGAAGTTCGGCCTGACGATGTTGGAGATTGTTCACGTCGTCGACGAGCTCGCGAAGCGCGACATGCTCGATTGTCTGAAGCTCCTTCACTTCCATCTCGGAAGCCAGGTCTCGAGCATCATCCCCGTCAAGAACGCCATGCGCGAGGCGAGCCAGATCTACGTCGAGCTCATGAAGATGGGATGCAAGATGAGCTTCCTCGACGTCGGGGGCGGTTTGGCAGTTGACTACGACGGCTCGAAGACCGATTTCCGCGGCTCGATGAACTACGACCTCAAGGAGTACGCCTACGACGTGGTCGCAGGCATTCAGGAAGCCTGCGAGAAGGCGAGCGTGCAGCCGCCGACCATCGTCAGCGAGAGCGGACGCTCGATCGCCGCCTATCAATCGGTGCTGATCTTCGATGCGCTGGGCGTCGACCAGGTCGACTTCGAAGACCCTCCGGAACCGTCCAAAAAAGACCATAGGATCCTCGACGAATTCTACGAGACCTGGAAGGGCATCCAACCCAAGAATGTGCAGGAATCCTGGCACGACGCACAGCAGGCGCTCGAAGAAGCGCGGAGCCTATTCAAGTTCGGCTACCTCGGGATCCGCGAGCTGGGGCGCGCAGAGCATTTGTTCTGGAGCTGTTGCGAAAAGATTCGCCGATCGATGCGCCGCCTCAAATACGTGCCGGAGGAGCTCAACGCCGTCGAGGAGCTTCTGGGGGCGATCTACTACTGCAACTTCTCGCTGTTCCAATCGGCGCCGGACATTTGGGCGATGGACCACCTCTTCCCGTTCATGCCGATTCATCGCTTGGACGAGGAGCCGACGGTTCGCGCTCGACTCGCCGACGTGACCTGCGACTCGGATGGCATCGTCGACCACTTCATCGACGTCGAAGAGGTGCAGCACTCCCTCGACCTTCATCCGGTCGCGCCCGGACAACCTTACCTCCTCGGGATGTTTTTGGGCGGCGCATACCAGGAGATTCTGGGCGACCTTCACAATCTCTTCGGAGACACGAACGCGGTGCACGTCCGCCTCGAAGACTACGGCTACAGCGTCTCGAACGTCATCAAGGGCGACGCGATCGACGAGGTGTTGCGCTATCTGCAGTACGATCCGGAAGAGATGGTGGAGCGCGTTCGCAAACAGGCCGAGCGCGCGCTCAACCAGGGGCGGATGACCTTGCCACAGCTGCGTACCTTCATGCGTCACTACGAGGAAAGCCTGCGCGGCTACACATATCTCAAGGGCGATGCTTAGTTACATCCAACCCGCCCACCCCCACCCGTAATCCTAGTATCACTCTCACGCGAGTGAGCAGCGTGCCTCCGCGCCCTGCGCTTTGCTTGGGCTTGGCGGCGCTTCGCGCCGGGCGTCGCCTTCGGCTCGCGCTGCCGCGGATGTCGTGAAAGGTGGGGGTGGGCCCGGTGGTATTGGCAAACTTCGACACGGGACCGGCGAACCTCTACCTTGAAAGAGTGGACTTAGCCGAGTTCCAAGAGGCGCTCCTTCAGCAGATGGAGAGAAAGACGCACTGGGCTTGGCCGGCCTTCACCGCCGGTCTCGTGCCAAGAGACAAGCTGCACCTCCACCTCGAGCAGGAGTGGGCAGTCTACGTTCGGGACTTTCCGATCATGGTGGGACGCGCGTACGTGCAGTGTCCTATCGCCGAGGTGCGGCGAGAGCTGGCGGAGAACCTCTACGAGGAAGAAACCGGCGGCCTCGCGGCGGGCAAGCCGCACCCGGAGCTGTTCATGATGTATCCGCGCGGGCTGGGAATGGACGTCGAACGGTTTGCGAACGTGCAACTGCTTCCGGCGGCGCGCGCGTATCGCGGGTTCCTCGATGACGCGACCACGAATCGAGGCTGGGCGATCGCTGCGGCGGTCTCGACACTCTTCATCGAAGGAACGGCGTACGAGCGGCACGAGCTGGATACGTCCGCGCCCCCTCGCCCGCAACCCCCACTCGAAGAGCATCCGCTTGCGAAGCATTACGGGCTTCCCCTCGAATGCCTGGCGCTGACCAAGGCGCACCGCTCGGTCGAGGGCGAGCACCGCAAAGCCGCGTGGCGCGTAATGCTCAATCACCTGCCCGAGAGCGACCGCGTAGGGGTCGTCCGGGGATTGGGTCAGGCTGTCGATGCATGGCGCGCCTATCGCGACGACGTGGCCGAGGCCTGCGGCATCACCAGAGACGTGCTCGCACTAACTGCCTAAGAGCTTCTTCTGAACCTTGCCCATCGCGTTCCGTGGAAGCTCGGCGGTGAAGTGGATGTCGCGTGGGCGCTTGTGGGGGCTGAGATGCTCCGCCACGAAGCTCGTCAAGGCGGCCGGGTCCCGGTGCTCCCCTGGCCGCAACACCACAAACGCAGCGATCCGCTGGCCGAGGTCGTCGTCGGGAATCCCGACGACAGCCACTTCTCGGACCGATGGGTGCTCCAACAAGCAGGCCTCGATCTCCCCGGCTCCAACCCGGTACCCACCGGTCTTGATCAAATCGGTGCTTCGCCTGCCCAAGATCCGAATGGCACCCGATTCCGTCCGGGTCGCGAGGTCACCGGTATAGAACCAGCCCTCGTCGTCCAAGACCGCGGCGGTTGCATCGTCGCGGTTGAGATACCCGGCAAAGACGGCGGCACTCCGGACCACGACTTCCCCGATCGTCTGATCGTCATACGCATCGATCTCGCGGCGCCGATCATCGACCAGCTTCAGCTCTACACCGGGAAGCGGCGGCCCGACGTAGCCTGGCATCGGAGCGTGCGACGCCGGTACCCCGCAGTTGATGAGAGTCTCGGTCAATCCGTAGCGCTCGTGAACGCCCCGGCCGGTGAGAGTCTGGATGTGGTCATGCTCGCGTAGCGAGAGTCCTGCTGAACCGGAGACGAGCAGCCTCGGCTGGCGTAAGGCTTCGCAGAGTCCGCTGTCGTGCTCGGCGGCCTCGGCGATCCGATGAAACATCGTGGGCACCGCGAAGAGCACCGTTTGCTCGTGCCGCGCATCGACGAGAGCCTGTCCGATGCTCGCCGGCGTGAAGCGAGGCACGTAGTGAAGCGCCCCACCGACTCGAAGGCTTCCAAGAAGCCCGAGCACCAAACCATGGGCGTGAATCAAAGGCAGTGAATGAACGACCGTGTCGCGCTCGGTCCATTCCCAGGCTTCCGTAAGCGCATCGAGATTCGCGGCGATGTTGCGCCGGGTGATGACCACACCCTTGGGAGGGCCGGTGGTACCCGACGTGTACAAAATCAGCGTGGGAGTGTCGTCGACCGCAAGCGGCGGCAATGCCGCAGGATTGGGCGCATGCGCCGCGTGAAGGGAGGGCACGCTGGTGATCTCGTGCGGCACGTCACAGCCTTCCGCGCAGAAGGCAAGCCTGGGCTCGGAGTCGTTGAAAATGTGGCGGAGCTCGCTCAAGCCAAGCTTCGGATTGAGCGGCACCGTCGCCACGCCCGCGGCCGCATTCCCGATCATGGCAGCCGCAGTAGAGAGATTCGGCTGCGCCCAGACCGCAACGCGATCGCCTCGTTCGACACCGGTCCGTTCGAGTAAGGCCACGTGCTCGAGCGCGGCGCCAGCAAGCTCCGCATAGGTCCATGATTCATCGGCGACGATGAGCGCGAGGCGCGAGTCGGCGCGGGTGAGGCGGGGAAAGAGGTCGGGCACGAGCAGTCGATACCAGTTAACGCGGGGGTTGTCCCGCTAGCACCGAGACCGCGACCGGCACGGAGACCGAGACCGGGGGACGGAGACCGAGGCCGGGGGACCGAGACTGAGGCCGGGGGGCCGAGACCGAGGCCGGGGGGCCGAGACCGGGGCCGTGCCAGTGTCAGTGCCAGTGCCAGTGCCAGTGCCAGTGCCAGTGCCAGTGTCAGTGTCAGTGTCAGTGTCAGTGCCAGTGCCAGTGCCAGTGCCAGTGCCAGTGCCAGTGCCAGTGCCAGGCCGATCTCGGAGTCACTGTCTCGGTCCCTGCCCTGCGCCCTTGAGTATCTTCGGGCAAGTGCTGTACAGAGGCACCTTGGCCTCGAAGGGACGGAAGTGATGCAACTACTCAACAAGCGCGCACTGGTGACCGGCGGAGGCACCGGGGTTGGATTTGGGTGTGCTCAGCGCTTGCTGGAGCAAGGTGCCGAGGTGTTGATCGTGGGACGACGCGACGACGTTCTCGAAGACGCCATCGGTCGCCTGAAGACGATCGTCCCCGATGGGAAAGTTTCTTGGCGGGAGTGCGACATCACGAACGAAGACGAGGTCAAAGCGGCAGTCGACGCCGCTGCAGGGGACGGCGGCCTCGACATCTTGGTCGCGAACGCGGGGAGCGGATACCCGGGGCCGATTCTCGACGCACCGATCGATGCCTGGCAGTTCTGCTGCGAGCTCAACATCGTGGGCACCGCCATGTGCATCAAGTACGCAGGGCTTTCGATGAGAGACCACGGCGGAGGCAGCATCATCACGATCTCTTCGGTGGCCGGATCAAAGGTCGAGAAGTGGATGGCCCCATACAGCACGAGCAAGGCCGGCCTCGAAATGCTGACCCGCTGCGCCGCCATCGAGCTGGCGCCGTTCCAGATTCGCGTGAACTGCATCGCACCGGGCTACGTCGTGACCGAAGCGACCGAGGAGCACCTCCCGGAGGAGTTCCGTGCAAGCCTCATTCAGAAGACCCCGCTCGGACGCCCCGGCGCCCCCGAAGAGATTGGAGACGCGGTCGTGTATTTCGCAGGCGACGCTGGCAAGTGGGTGACCGGCCAGATCCTGGGCGTCTGCGGCGGGATGATGATCCCCGAAGGCGACGACTTCGAAGAGCTCAACCGAATGATGTACG
>CALLDH010000094.1 GCA_937998345.1 uncultured bacterium
AGGCACGTGGAGGCTTCGCGAGCTCGAGATCAAAGACGCAAGTGTTCGCTCGCTCCGCAACGGTGAAGGGGAGCGAAGGGCCCTGGCCTCGCGCATTCGGAATGCGGTGTCCTCGCTACGGCCCGCTGGCACGGACACTGACGCTGGCACTGACACTGGCACTGACGCTGGCACCGACACTGGCACTGACGCTGGCACTGACGCTGGCACTGACGCTGGCACTGACGCTGACACTGACGCTGGCACTGACGCTGGCACTGACCCCGTTCCTGTTCCCGATGCCGTGCTCTTCGATCGCCTGACGCCCGACGTCCGCGTTGCCGTGTCCGGTGTGCCGATTGAAAGCCGAACCTCCCAAGGGCATGTCGAACGCATTCGGGATTTCGAATTGGCGGTGAACGGAGGAGACAATGGTTGGTACCGAGTGACCGTCGGTGGCCAGACCTCGAACGAGGGAACCTTGAGCGTCGACCTCAGCCTCATGCCCAGCGAAGCGCGGGCTGAGGGGAGGATCCGGCTCCGTCGAATCTCGCTTGCGCTCATCGCGCCATTCGCGCCGCAGCTCCCGCTTCACGACGCCGAGGCGGGCACGCTGAGCGCCGAGCTCGAGTTCGCGGCGAGCTCTTCCGACCAGGTTGGCATCGAAGGAAACCTGCGCTTGCGCAAGCTCGCTTTGGCCTCCGAACGCATCGCGCCCGAGCCCGTCGAGAACATCAACATCGACGTCGGGGGGAAGGGGGTGTGGCATCCCGACGACCGCCTGCTTCAAATCGAGCGCGGCCAGATTCGGATGGGCAAGACCCAGGTGCTCATCGAAGGCGAGCTCGAGCGGACCAGTGAGCACTATCGCGTCGACCTCACGGCAAAGCTTCCGCCCACTCGCTGCAACGACGTCGTTGGGGCGATCCCTGAGGATGTCCTCGGATCACTCGCCCGGTTCGAGTGGTCGGGCAACTGGAGCGCCTTGACCCAGATTTCCCTCGACTCGCGCGAGCTCGAAGCGACCGAGCTCTCGATTCGCGTTCGCAATCTCTGCCAATTCGAAACCACGCCCAAGTGGGTTCGTGTCGAGCGATTCCAGGAACCGTTCCGGCACAGCGCGGTCGAACCTGACGAAACGGTCTTCGAGATGCGTACCGGTCCTGGCACCGCGTACTGGGTCGCGTTCGCGGATATCAGCCCGTTCGTCCCCGCAGCGGTCATCAGCCACGAAGACGGAGGCTTCTATGATCACGGCGGCTTCGCGCCCTGGGCGATTCGCGATGCACTGGTGCGCAACCTCGAGGAGGGCCGATACGTCGTTGGGGCCAGCACCATCTCCATGCAGCTCGCCAAGAACCTCTATCTGAGGCGTGAGAAGACGATCGCTCGCAAAGTCCAGGAGGTCATTCTCACCTGGTGGCTGGAGAACGCCCTCAACAAAGACGAGATCCTCGAGCTGTACCTCAATGTGATCGAGTACGGCCCCAGTGTTTACGGGCTCATGCACGCGGCCGCCTACTATTTCGGCCGCCAGCCCATCGAGTTGAGCCCGGCCGAGGCCGCCTTCCTCGCATGCATTCTGCCGTCGCCCAAGAACTATCATGTTTCGTACGAACGCGGCGCCCTGACTCGCTCGATGAAGAACCGGATGCGCCGCTTGCTCGAGCACATGGCCAAGCGCGAGCGCATCGGTCCCGAGGCACTGTCGTACGGCCTGGCTGAGCTCGACGACTTCCGCTTCCGCCAAGCAGGAGACCCCCCACCGGGCGCTCGAGTGTTGCCGCCTCTCGGGGCGCCAGAGATCCCGAGTCCGGAAGCGCTCGATCCGTTCGAGGCTCTGTTCGTCGCGCCGTAGGCGCGACCTCGTTCGAAAATTCTCGCCTCACCGGAGACGCAGCCAGTCATTTATTAGGCCGACCCAGGGGCTAGGGGTAAACACGAGCGAGGCGCTGGGACCGTGAGTGAATCGGCCCCGTTTCGATGCGTCCGAGGGATTATGCAAGGGTTGCTTGGCGTTGAGGGGTTCGTGCGGATTGCATTGGTGCTTGGCTTGTTCGCCGTCTCCTCGGCAGCGTTTGCGCAGGAAGCGTCCCCGGCCGTCATCGTGATCACGGCGAGCGACGATGCCAGTGCTGGTGCCGCGATTCGCATCGATGGCGAACCGTCTGGCAACGTGCCTCTGCGCAAGACTCTCACCCCCGGCCGGCATTTGTTGCAGGTTGGTAAGCGCGGGTTCGCGACCTTCTCGAAATGGGTGGACCTGGTGGGCGGCCAGGTCATGACCATCCCGGTTGCCTTGCAGCCTCAAGCGGCCAAGACCGGCTCCCTCCTGATCACCGCGGACGTGACTGGGATGCCGGTCTACATCGACGGACAGCGACGTGGTGGCACCCCGCTGGTCGTCGACGGTCTGACCGAGGGTGAGCACGTGGTCGAGATCCGGAGCCCGGGCGAGGGCTATCTCCCGTTCTCAAAGGTCGTGCTGATCAAGGCAAACGAGCGGGCGACGGTCGAGGCGACCATTCGCGTCTCGCCCGATCTAGGCAGCCTTCGGGTCATCGCAAACGTGCCCGGCGCCATCATCAGCCTGGATGGCGCCGACATCGGTGTAGCGCCCGCGGCCAAGGGCGGACTGACGCCAGGCGAGCACAGCGTCATGGCCCGGGCAACCGGATACGAGAGCGTCGAACAAGCAGTCACAGTCATCGCCGGGCGCGAGCGTGTCGTCTCGGTGAGGTTTACGACCGCGAGCACGGATATCGCGCGCATCTTGGTTCGCGCTACGGTTCCCGACGCCACCGTGACCATCGATGGCGAGGACTACGGCAACCCACCAATCACGATCGAGCCCGCCGAGTTCGGAACACACTCGGTCGTCGTGCGTGCACCGGGCTTCCGCGAGGTGCGCCGGACCTGCTCGGTTGGGCCGAGCCGCAACTGCGACATCTACGCGGAGCTCAACCCGCTTGGCGTGCCCGTTCGAGTCGAGGCCAACGTTTCAGGGGCGCAGCTCTTCGTCGACGGAGAGGCGCGTGGCCCCGTACCCTGGGAAGGCGATTTGCCCGCAGGCGTTCATCAGCTGGAAGTGAGGGCCGAGAACTACGAGAACCACATCGAGCAGATCCAACTGCAGAAGTCGACCCGCGTCCGCTTGATTCAGGTCATCATGAGCACCACCGTCATACCGGTCGACCAGAAGAAGCGAGACAAAGAAGCAGAGCGCAACGACCCGCTGCGCAATACCGTGACACACGCGGGTGCCCCCAACCCCGTCGGCGTGGCTACCGTCGACTTTTCGACGGGTTGGCCTTGGTTGGCGTCGCTAGGCCTGCGCGCTGGGCTCACGAAGTTCCTAGACGTCGGCATCTACGTCGCCACGTTCGGGCGCCTGACTGACTTCGCCGTGAGCACGAAGGCCGGCTGGCGCGTGTCCCGCAACTTCTCCTTGGGAGGAGACCTCCAGATCGGTGGCGGCGTGGGACCCTCACGGCGTGACCAGTTCGGCGCGAGTCATCCGACGAACAACTTCTTCATCACGCTCGATGCGATCTTCAGCCTGCACTTTCCGCCGCGCGGGGCGTTCTCGATCTGGATCGCTGGGGACTTCAACAGCGACCGATGGGATTTCGAAGGTCGCAACAGCAGCATAGCTGTGACAACCTCCCGTCAGAATGTGGTGCGCGCCCGGCTCGGAGGCTCGCTGGAGATCGTAGTGACCCGGAAGTGGAACGTGTGGATCGAAGTCGAAGGCATCGTTGCCGGGGATCGCCGTCGCGTCCTCGGAGACATCTTCGGCGGAGGTCACGACGACTCTCGGGTCTATGGGCAGTTCGGGGCGACCTTCAAGTTTGGCGGTGAGAAGGAGGAGTCGTGAACCAGGGTCACTTCATCGTGATCGAAGGCATCGACGGATCCGGTACGACGACCCAGTGCGCGATCCTCGCGGAGCGCCTCCTCGCAAATGGGCAGCCCGCCCACACCACGCGTGAACCGAGCGATGGGCCGATCGGCGTCTTGATTCGTCAGATCCTCACGGGCAGGGTTGTGGTCCCCGGCCGCGAAGGCGCAAACCCGCCTGGTTGGGCCACGATGGCCACGCTGTTCGCATCCGACCGCCTCGATCATCTGGAAGCGGACGTGATTCCCAACCTCAGCGACGGCGTCACGGTAATCTGCGACCGCTACGATCACTCCTCCGTAGCGTACCAGACCGTGAGCGGTGGTGGCGGCGGCGACATCTCCACCTGGGTGCGCGAGCTCAACCGGCACGCGAGGCGCCCCGATCTGACGCTCGTCCTCGACGTCGACCCCGAAGTTGCGGCGGGCCGCCGAGGCACGCGATCCGGTGGCCCGGAGCTGTACGAAGTCGACGAAATGCAGGTCGAGTTGGCAAAGTTCTACGCGAAAATCGACGTACTTTTCCCAGATGATACAATTCGACACGTCGATGCCAACTGTGGGGTCGAAGGGGTGACCGCGGCGATTTGGTCCGAGGTCATGGCACTCCGGGGAGAGTCTGTATGAGCCGTTATCTGACCGTGTCGTTGGCCGCCCTCATGATCGCAAGCGTGTTCGGGTGCGAGAAGAGCAAGCTCCGGGACGACATGATGGGAGACTCCACCTGGGAGAGCTCGACAGGCGAGGAGAGCTGGGAAGCCGCGGACAAAAAGCCGTCGCGCAAAGAGAGGAAGCGCAGAGAGCAGTGGGAGGAAGAGAACGCGCCCATGGAAGGTGCCGCGCCCGCCGAAGAGTCCAAGCCCGAGAGCAGCCTGGAGCAAAGCTATCCGCGGAAGACGACCGGCGCCATTTCACGCGATGAGCTCCTGCCGGTCCTCGATGGTGGCCTTGGCCGATTCCTTCAGAACGTCAAAACCGAGCCTGCCTTTCACAAGGGCAGCTTCGTGGGCTTTCGCATCGTGAGCCTGTTTCCGGGCGAGCCGGCCTTTGCGTCGCTCGACCTTCGCGCCGGGGACACGGTGACGCGCATCAATGGTAAGCCCATCGAGCGTCCAGAACAGGCAGTGGCGGTCTGGGAAACCCTGCGTACCGCATCGAATCTGGTGGTCGACTATCAGCGCGGAGGCGAGAAGCACGCGCTGCGCTTCACGATCGTTGACGAGAGTTAGCTTCGACTCCATCGTTGCGCGGTGCGGTTCTCCAATCGGTTCGCTGTCGCGGCGTCTTCGCTCCTCGTCTACACCGTAGCGGTCGTGCTTTGGGGCGCGTACGTGCGGGCCAGTCTTTCTGGTGACGGCTGTGGCGACCATTGGCCCCTGTGCAACGGAGTCGCGCTTCCGGTCGAGCCCTCGATCAAGACGATCGTGGAGCTCACGCACAGAGTGACCTCGGGCCTCTGCTGGATCGGGACGCTGCTCATGTGGGTCGTGGCAGGCCGCGTGTTTGAGCGCGGCCATGCGACCCGCTCCGCAGCAGGGTGGAGCCTGTTCTTCATGACGACCGAGGCTTTGGTTGGCGCGGGCCTCGTGCTCTTTCGCATGGTGGCCGACAATCCTTCGACCGCGCGAGCGGCCTGGATGTCCGCGCACCTCATCAATACGTTCATGTTGTTGGCGGCTCTCACTTGGATGGCCTTTAGCGCCTGGCAATCAGACGGGGTCCGGTTCCCTCGCGACCGGCAATCCCGGTGGTTGCTCGGCGGAGCGGCGACCGTCGTCTTGCTCGTTGGCGTGAGCGGCGCCGTAGCTGCGCTTGGCGACACGCTCTTCCCAGCGTCCAGCCTGGCCGAGGGGCTGCGAGATGATCTTTCCCCGACGTCACATCTGTTTCTGCGCCTTCGGCTGTGGCATCCGGTGATTGCGGTGCTCGCGTCCGGCTATCTCATCTGGCTCGCCACGGTTTTTCTCCGACGTACGCGGGACCCTGGTGTCCGGATGCTGACCTTTACCCTAGGCGGGCTGGTGCTGATCCAAATAGCAGTGGGGCTGCTGAACGTGGCGCTGCTCGCACCCGTGTGGACGCAGCTCGTTCACCTCCTCATCGCCGATGCGACCTGGATTACCCTCGTCCTTCTCGCACTTTCCTCACCGCGTCCCACCTCGGATGCTAGTCTGCTTACGTGAGCGATCCGTATCTCGACAAGGAGGTGGCCGGGCAGTTCCGCATCGTCGAGAAGATCGGCAAAGGCGGGATGGGGGCGGTCTACAAGGCCGAGCAGCCGGACATGAATCGCTATGTGGCGATCAAGATCCTCCACTCGCG
>CALLDH010000095.1 GCA_937998345.1 uncultured bacterium
ACGACGGCAACGAGTGCACCCGGGACATTTGCATCCCCCCGGACGCTTCGTGCATACATGGGGAGCTGTGGGATGGTCCGTGCGACTTCGATGGTCTTGCCGGCAGGTGTAAAGACCGCGTGTGCCATGAGGACCTTTGCGCAGGCGTCGTCTGCGACGACGGCGACCTATGCACCTTTGACGATTGCGACTGGAAAACGGGGAGATGCTGGTTCACAGAAAACACTTGTTCGAACCTAAACGGAGTGTGTCTCCTCCGTAGATGCGATCCAGCGGATGGGTCGTGCGTCCGCACAACAGAAGTAGCCCCAGACGGAACACGGTGCAGCGAGAGTGGGGAATATTGCCAGAACGGCGAGTGCGTTTGCCCTGGCTGGATTTGCTGGTTTTGAGGAACGGCTTGCAACGTCGGGGCGTTTGAGGTGCAGCCGTAGGCGGGTGCGCAGCACGTTGCCAACACCGAGAAGCATTGCAGGTGGGACCGGTGAACCGACGCGTTGCGGGCGTTGGCATGGACACCGTCGCATCCGTTCCCGGGTTGGTATGGATACCGGTATGGAAGGGTTTTCGGTGTGGAGCGTGGAGTGACTTTGCCCTGGTTTTTTCTGCGTCCCCGGGAGGATTCGAACCTCCGACCTTCGGTTTAGGAAACCACTGCTCTATCCTACTGAGCTACGAGGACGTTTGGTCGCCGCGTATAGCATGTGATATACGAAGCCTCGAACGGAATGCGAACCCTTGTCTTAGACCAGGGCTATCAGCCCCATCGGATCATCAGCTGGCAGCGTGCTGTTTGCATGATTTTCGACGGAAAGGTCGAGGTCGTCGAGGAGTACGACGAGGACGTTCGCTCCGTCACCATCACCATCAAGATGCCGGCCGTGGTGCGACTCCTTCGGACGATCGTCGGCCGCAAGCGCGCGATTAAGTTCTCCCGGATCAACGTCGCGATGCGAGACGACTTCAAATGCCAGTACTGTGGGGTGCGTCATCGCCTGCGCGGGCTCACCTACGACCACGTGGTGCCCAAGTCACAGGGCGGCAAGACGAACTGGGAAAACATCGTCATGGCCTGCTACGGCTGCAATGAGAAGAAGGGCAACCGCTTGCCTAGGCAGGCAGGCCTTCGCTTGCGGCGCCCGCCGGTCAAACCCAAATGGCTGCCCGTTGTCGCGTTTCGCGTCGATCCCGCGACCTCGATTCCGGAAGCCTGGGCCAACTGGGTCTACTGGCACGGACGCCTGGAGAGCGATCCCTAGCGCCTACCAACTGCTGCTCGAGCCGCCGCCACCGAAGCTCCCGCCGCCTCCGGAGAAACCGCCGCCGCTCGAGAACCCTCCGCCGCCTGACGACCAAGACCCACTGGACCAGCCGGCTCGCCCGCCTCCCTTGCCGGCCTTCCGCTTCTTCCGCCGCCTTCCAAAGAAGGACCATACGACTGGCGCGGCAATCAACCAGAACACCACGAAGAACGGGCTAGCGCTTGGTCCGGCGGAGGTGAGGCCACCGACGAACACGAACGGGACCAGGAAGAGATAGAGAAACCACTGGAACGGATTGGTGCCGATCACCACGAAAACGAAGGGCACCAGGAACAACAGCCAAAGCACTCCGAACATTCTGGGCGGAAGGTCGCCCTGAGCATCGCTCTCGGTCGGAGGGGGAAGAGTGCTCGTGCCGCGGATCAGACCGTCGGCTGCGTCGACCGCGCGCTGCACACCGCCGTCGAAGTCTCCCGCGCGAAATTGGGGCCGCAGGACCTGATCCAGGATTCGCCTCGACATGACGTCGCTCAGCACGGGCTCTAGGCCGTAGCCCACCTCGAGGCGCATCTTTCGATCGTTCTTTGCGATGAGTAGGAGCGCGCCGTCGTCTTGTTCCGCGCGGCCGAGCTTCCAGGTCTCGGCGACCCGAAGGCTATACTCCTCGAGCTGCTCTCCCTCGAGACTGTCGATGGTGAGCACGACGAGCTGTGCGCCCTCGTCCTGTTCAAGCGCCTCAAGCGTGTGCTCGATTCGCGCTTCCGCTGCGGGAGAGATGAGATCCGCGTAGTCGTTGACCCGTCCGCTGAGCTTGGGGACGCCCAGGGCCAGGGCCGTGATCGAGACGGACGAGAGCAGCAGTGTGGCGAATGCGAGTCGAGCCCTAGTCACGGCGGAACCTCGGTTCGTCGGGGAGCTCGTTCTCACGGTCCAACGCGGATACCCCGTGCTCGACCAGCAGGTCGGCGCATCGCTTGACCGCATGAATCAGGGCCGGCGCTGGGGTTCCACGACGAAGTCCGAGTGCGAGCTCACCGGAGATTTCCGTCCAAGCGTCGTCGTCGACCCGCTCGTTGATCCCCTCGTCCGCCAGCACGAACACCCGATGCTCGAACAGGGCTACGAAGATCAGGACGCCCGTGCGGTCACGGGTCGCGAAGACTTGCTCTTCCAAGAACGCTTCTGCTGCGCGGGATTCTGCGCGGCTGTCGAGTGCTTCACTGCCGATCAAACGGCGCGCGACGATGTCGAACCGGCTTGCGACCCAGCCGAGCACGAGGCCAAGCTGCAGTCCGATCAAGGTCCAGAGATAGTCGGGCGCCCCCCAGCCGCCAAAACGCCAAACTGCGAACACCGCGCACAAGGCTCCGACGGCTCCACCGATCAGCGCTGCCTTCCAGCCCAGCTCGGCATGAGGATCGCAGCGTTCGGCCACGTAGACCACGAGCTCTCCCGCCGTCTCTCGCTCCGCACTGGTCGTTGCAGCCCGGATCGCCTCCCGGTCTGCATTGGAGAAGAATCTATCGATTCGCCGGGGCACGATCTGAGCTAGAACTCGACCTTCGGGGGCTCTTCTGCGCCGGGGGTCGCCTCGAAGTACGGCTTGTCGTCAAAGCCCATGATCTTCGCGAGAAGAATCGTCGGGAAACGGCGGCGGGTCCGGTTGTACGCCAGCGTCGCATCGTTGAAGCGCATCCGCTCCACGGTGATTCGGTTCTCAGTCCCCTCGATCTGAGCCTGAAGGTCCCGGAATGCTTCGGTCGCCTTGAGCTCCGGGTAGCGCTCGACCACGACGAGCAGTCGAGATAGCGCAGACGACAATTGAGACTGTGCTGCCTCGAATGCCTCCAGTTGCTGGGCGTCGGGCGCCGTCTCGAAGTTGACCTGTCCGACTTTGGCGCGCGCCTCCACCACCTGGGTCAGCGTCTCTTGCTCAAAATCCTTGGCGCCTTTGACGGTTGCCACCAAATTCGGAATGAGGTCCGCGCGGCGCTGGTAGACGTTCTCGACCTGGCTCCAGGCGTTGTCCACGCCTTCGTCGAGCTCGACGAGTCGGTTGTAGCTACCCACCCCAGTTGCCACGAGGAGTAGCGCGATTGCCGCGATCACTCCAGTTCCAATCAAGCCCTTGCTCATGTCCCCTCCTCGTCTAGTGCGCGCGAAGGAGGATGCGGTTAGAACCTGCTCGAGGTCAAGGTCTCGGATTTCACACGTCGAGTCGATCGCCGCGGCCCGGCGTGTGGACGCTCGGAAAACCTCGCTCTTCGAGGAGCGCCTTCAGCGAACTGCGCGCCTGGTCCTCGCCGTGAACCAACGCGACGTGCCGAAGCGGCCCCGCCTCGCGAACAGCCTCGGCGAACTCCAAGAGGTCATCCTGGCCTGCGTGCGCGCTGAATCCGTTGAGCACGGCGACTTCGGCATGCCGCTCCCGTTCGACGCCGAAGATTCGCACCCGCGCTCGCTGTTCGACGAGCCGGCGACCGAGCGTGTGTTGCGCCTGGAATCCAACGATGACCACGGTGTTCTTTCGATTCTCAATCGCGGCCACCAAATGATGGACCACACGCCCGAATTCGCACATCCCGCTTGCCGAGATGACCACACAGGGTTCGTCCCTACGATCGATCGCCTTGGAGTCCTCGACTGAGGAGACATAACGCAGGCCATCGAAGTCAAACGGGGAGTCACCCTCGAGTAAGATCTTTCGGGTCT
>CALLDH010000096.1 GCA_937998345.1 uncultured bacterium
GGATCTTGTTGATCACCGATGGCAGGCCGCCGATGTTGTCGAGGTGGAGGATGTGTGCGTGCTCGTGGGTGACGAGAACCGTGAGCCAGTCGTCGAAGTCACCGAGCACCGAGAGGTCGGCTGGTGCGCTCACGTAGAGCCAAATCGTGTTGTAGTGGAGTGGCGTGGCGCTGCCGTTGGCGGTGTCGACTTCGTCTGTCAGGACGATCTGGACGCGTTTCTTGGGTTGGTGTCCGAGGATCGGCGCCATCCTCGTGGTGGCCCGTTCGGCGATCGCCAGGACCCTTCGGGCCACCAGCGCCAGGGGCTCCGGGTAGTTGACCTCAAAATGCTCGCTTTGAACGGTTCGCCAGCGTTTGCTGAGGTCCTTGGTCTGGGCCCCGGCCGGAATCGCCCCCAAAAGCCCCACTAGACAAGCGATCGCAGCCGCCGCACGGGCCATCCCTGACCTTCTAGCATGTGCCCCCGAGCCACCCATAACCGTCTGTTCACCCCTCTTTCCAGTCCAAAGGCTTGACCGCTTGCATAGCCACCTCCTAGCCTTAACTCTGATTGAAGGTGGGGTTTCGCTACAATGGGGTCTGAGCGAGGGGAATTGGTGATCGAAGGTCTAGCGTTGCCGTTGGCGCTGCGTTTCATCTCTGGAAAGTACCAGGGAGGGGAGTTCCCTCTTCCTGAAGACGGGGAGATTGTGATCGGTCGCTCGAGCGAGCTCGAGATGGTCCTCGTGGAGGACATGGTCTCACGGCGCCACGCAAAGATTTCCGTCGAGGGCGGGGACATCTTCTTGGAAGACCTCGGTTCGACGAATGGGAGCTTCGTCAATGGCGAGAAGATCACCCGGACGAAGTTGGCCGAGGGCGACCGCATTCTGATCGGCACGAGCATCATCAAAGTCGTCGCTTCCGATGGGTCCGCCTCGGTACAGGACGCCAAAGCCAAGATGGACGCTGCGGCCTCGAGCGCCCGGCCGTCCGCCGTCAGTACCATGACTGGCTCCATTGCCGAGGTGCCGTTGCCGGATCTCCTTCAGCTGTTCTCAGCGTCCAAGAAGACCGGCGTCTTGCAGATCACGACCGAGTCCGACGTCGGCTCGATCTACCTCGAAGAGGGCCTGGTACAGTTCGCCGTCGTCAATGGCGACGAGTCGGTGCCGCCCGAGAAGGCTTTCTACCGAGTCCTCGTCTGGGACAAGGGCACCTTCGACCTGCTTCCAAAGGTAGAGCGCACGTTCCCGGCCGAGATTCAGAGCAGTATCGAAGGCCTCCTCATGGAGGGCATGCGCCAGCTCGACGAAATGATGCGTCTCGGAGACGCGCTCCCGTCGTTGAAAACGAGGATTGCCGTGCGCTCGCCGCTGGAGAAGCCACTTCGCGATGCGTCCCCCGAGGAGCTCGATGTGATTCAACTCGCGCTCAACCACGAAACGCTCGTCGATATGATGAACCACAGCGGCAAGCCAGATCCCGACGTCGCCGAGGTCGTCGTGGCACTCCTCGACAAAGACTATCTGGCCAGCCGCTAGCGCGAATCGCGGCGCGCCGTCCAAGGTTATCGCTTCAGAGAGTTAGTAACCGAGCGAGCAAGTCTTCGGAGTACGTTGTCAGCTTGGTGAACGCGACGCCCATTCCCGGCGGATCGTCCTGCACACGCACTACCTGGCCGGTGCCCTCGATCGTCTCGATGTCGTCCATGATCACGGTGAACGTGAGGTCGACCTCGGTCCCAATCGGCAGAGGCTCCTTCGAGCGGATGAATACGCCTGACCGCGACACGTTTGTCACGTACTCGTGAACGAATGCGTCGAACGACTCGAACTCTTTGTTAATCGTGACTCGCTTCTCGATGCGTTGACCGTCGTCGTTGCTCATCGAAACATCAGTCTCCCGTCAGGTCGAACTGCTCTAGATGATAGTCGTTTCGTGGCTTCATTTCGATACGCCGTTGAAAGCGCCGAGCCGCTTCGGCCACGGAGGCCTTTTCTTCCCGTTCGAGCATGTCGCAGACCGCCGGATGCGCGCTGATGACGATCTTGTAGCCGGGAAGGGAGTCCCGCTCGCGCCGCATCTGTCGGAAGATCTCATGGCACACCGTTTCCTTCGACTGAAGGAGCCCGGTTCCGTCGCAAAAAAAGCAAGGCTCGTAGAGCGTTCGTCCGAGCGATTGTCGGGTTCGCTTCCGAGTCATCTCGACCAGGCCCAACTCGCTGATTCGAATTGCGGTCGTCCTCGACTTGTCGTTCTTGAGTGCAGCGAGGAGTGCCTTGAAGACTTTTTCCCGATGGGCGTGCCGCTCCATATCGATGAAGTCGAGCACGATCAGGCCGCCGATGTTTCGGAACAGGAGCTGGTACGCGATCTCGCGCACTGCCTCTAGATTGGTTTGCAGGATCGTCTGCTCGACGTCGCGCCCCTTGCCGGTGAATCTCCCGGTGTTGACGTCGATCGCGGTCAACGCTTCCGCCTGGTCGATCACGAGGTGCCCGCCTGACGGCAGCTGAACCTTGCGGGAAAGGGCGCGGGTGATCTCCTCCTCGATGCCGTACTCGTCGAACAGGGGCTCGTAACCCTCATAGAGCCGCACGTCGCTGGCGCGCTCGGGCAGGAAGAGAGTCAGGAACTCCTTGAGCCGCTGGAACTCGTCACGGTCATCCACGACGATTTCGCTGACGTCCTCCGTGAAGAGGTCCCGTGCCGACTGAATGACGAGGTCCGGCTCTTCGTGTACCAGGGCCGGCGTCTTCTTCACCGCGTCACGTGCGGTCTGAGTCTGCTCCCAAAGTTGCACCAGGTAGCCGATGTCCGCCTTGAGCTTCTTCTTAGTGAGCCCCTGGGCGAGCGTTCGCACGACCACGCCGCCTTCTGGGGGCTTCACGGAGTCGATGGCCTCTTTGAGGCGCCGCCGCTCACGGTCGTTGCCAATTCGCTTCGAAACCCCGACGTGGTCGACAGTGGGCATGAAGACGACGTAGCGCCCCGGCAGTGCCACGTGGCTCGTTACTCGGGCGCCCTTGGTGCCGATCGGTCCCTTCGAGACCTGCACCATGAGCTGCTGTCCTTCGTTGAGCAGATCGCGAATCGGCGTCTTTCTGGAGACGCGGTTCCGCCGCCCCTTGGAGGCGCCGCGCTTGTCGTCGCCGTCTGCTTCTTCTTCCGTGCCAGGCTCCGCTTGGAGGTCCTCCACGTGAAGGAAGGCGGCGCGATCGAGCCCGATGTCGATGAACGCAGCCTGCATGCCCGGAAGGACGCGCGTCACCCGGCCGAGGTAGATGTTGCCAACCGGCGATCGATGATGGCGCCGTTCGACATAGAGCTCGCGGAGCACACCGTCCGCAATCAGTCCGACGCGCGTCTCTCCAATATCGACGTTGATTAGAAGAGTGTTTTTCGCCACGGAAGACTTAGTTCTTCTCGAAGATCCGCTCGATCGCGGACTGCGTGTTCTCTTCGCTCTCGGAGCGCGCCACGGCGATCTCCTTCACGACAAGATTGCGCGCAGTCTCCAGCATTTTCTTCTCGCCGAAGGACAGAGACTTTTCGACCTGTAGCCGATAGAGGTCACGCATGACCTCGGCCACATCGAAAACGGAGCCTGTCTTGATCTTGTCCATGAAGCCGCGGTACCGGCGGTTCCAGGTCTGGTTGTCGAAGACCACAGGCTGTTCCCCAAGCAGGGAGAAAATTTCCTTGATGTCGCTCTCGGAGATCGGAGGCCGGAGGCCCACCTTCTTGGCCTGCGCGACCGCCACTCGGATCCTGTCGTTGTTCTTCGCATCCAATGGCTTCAGCACGTAAAATTCCATCGTCGCTGTGCCAATTTTGCGCTCCTCGATCGAAACGACCTCGGTCACGCCCTGTTTAGGATAGATGGCCTTGTCGCCAACCTTGAATTCGTATGCGCCCGCTTGCATCGGGACTCCTTATCTCGCCAAAAATGTCCGCTGACGCCTGATTGGCAGGCGCTAGGTTGAACGGGCGCTGCGTCGTGTTTGTTTCCGGTCTAGCGTCGCACTTCGCGCGCCCCCGCCCTTTCGGTGTAGCCGGGTGGTCCCCCAGCTGGGGCGAAATGTACTCCCAGAGTGTGTGACGGTCAACGCGTCCAGGTGTTCGGGACAGACGCATCCGATCTGCCGCAATGCGGTCCGATCGCCCATGACCGCACGCGCGTAGGAGTTTTCTTCAGCTTTTCAACCTGGTCTGATAATGAAACGTTTCTCAACGATTACAAACTGTTGAAAGCCGACGTTGCAAAACATTTGGCTCAAATAGAGCAAAGTTATGTATAATTCATGTGCGCTTCCGCTTGACACGTGAAGTGACGTGACAATACGGTACGTGCACCTGCAATACTGACCCACCTTGGAGGAGGTCGAAATGGCAACTGCAAAAAAACGAACGAAGAAAGCCGCGAAGAAGCGGCCAGCTAAGAAGCGCGCCGCTAAGAAGCGCACAACCAAGAAGAAGGCGGCGCCGAAGAAGCGCGCAACCAAGAAGCGCGCAACCAAGAAGCGCGCAACGAAGAAGCGCGCAACCAAGAAGCGCGCAACCAAGAAGCGCGCAACCAAGAAGCGCGCAACCAAGAAGCGTGCAACGAAGAAGCGCGCAACCAAAAAGCGTGCAACCAAGAAGCGCGCGTCTGTGAAGAAGCGTGTGGCAAAGAAGCGCGCGTCTGTGAAGAAGCGTGTGGCGAAG
>CALLDH010000097.1 GCA_937998345.1 uncultured bacterium
CATCGAGGTCGAGTTCGAATGCCACGAGGCGCACATCGCGTCATGCAAGGAACTCTCCAATGTCGTCATCGAGTTTGAAGACGGCGAGCACCGCAAGTACGACGACCTCGATGGTCACTGCGCGACCCTGGGCGTAGGCGAACGAGAGATCGCCGGCGTGTGGGTGAAAGCTGGTAACAACAAGAGCGGTGACGGTCCGGGCTACGGCGAGCGCTTCGACTCCGATGCCGACTGCGATGGCACCGGCGGAACCGGCGGTGACGGCGGAAACGGCGGTGACGGCGGAAGCGGCGGTGACGGCGGAAGCGGCGGAAACGGCGGCACGGGTGGAACCGGTGCAACCGGCGGGATAGTCGTTTACTGACCGAGCTGCCGAGCGCGACCGAAGTGCGCGGCATTTGGAGCGGCGAGCAGGGCACCTTTTCGTAACCTAGATCACAAAATCCCAGGACGAGTCAGGCGCGCAAAACAGCGACCCTCGCTTGGATTTGAACGAAAAAAATGCGTGGTGCCGTCCGCCGCTCTGCGACGCGTGCGTTTGTGCACCTTCACGTAGGAAAACTGCTTACACATGTAACAAGACGTGGTTTTATCGGCTTCCTAATTCATCCGCCGAGAAGAGGAGGGTCGAGATGTCGAAGCAAAAGAAGGCCAAACGTGGTGGAGGCGCACGCGCGCTGGCCATGAGTTTTCAACGGCGAGATTTTCTCAAGCTTAGCGGCGCCGCGGGGGTCACCGCTGCGCTGCCGTTTTCCCGTTGGGTGGCGAAGGCTCGTGCCGATGGAGACATGCCCGGTCTTTCGAACCCGGCTCTTCAGCCCAGGTTCACTGAGCTGGTTCCCAATGCTCTCGATCCAGGATTCATCTACGACACGAAGAAGGGAAAGATCAAAGTCGCCGTCGGTCAGACGACTCAGATGACGGGACTCGTCGCTCCCGATGGCACGACGCCCGTTCCGACCACGGTCTGGGGTTACGGCGATAAGCAGTTTTACACTTGGCCCGGCCGCACGTTCGAGGTCCGAAGCAATGAGCCCCTCGAGGTCAAATGGGAAAACCGACTGATCGATGGGCTTGGTGACCCGCTGCCGTACATCATCACGGGCAAGGACAATACCTCGATCGGTTTCGGAGACTACACCGGTCGACCGGTCTTCGATGAGTCTCTGCACTGGGCCTATAGCCTGCACGGTTACGAGGGTTTCAGCATCGAGAACGATGGCGTGCCCATCGTTGCGCACGTGCACGGTGGCCATTCGGACTTCGCGGTCGATGGGAATCCGGAGTTCTTCTTCAGTCCAGGATGGGAGATTCGCGGGCCGCAGTGGGTCGACAAGAAGTATCTCTACGACAACAGGCAGCCTGCGGGCACGGTTTGGTATCACGACCATGCCTTGGGAATCACGCGGCTCAACGTCTATGCCGGGATGGCGGGCTTCTACATCATTCGCGATGAGGACGACACGGGACTACCGGGCAACCCGCTGAGCCTTCCCGCCTTCCCCTACGAAGCCGCTTTCGCGATTCAAGACCGCATGTTCAAGGACAACGGCGAGTTCTTCTATCCGGCGTTTCCAGGAGACCCCTTCTACGCGGATTTCATCACCGACGAAGGAGCGGACCTACCACCAGACATCTTCCCGGGCGGGGGACCCACCGCCTTGGCGGAGTTCTTCGGCGATCACATGGTGGTCAATGGCAAGATCTGGCCCAAGATGGACGTCGAGCCACGGAACTACCGGCTCCGATTGCTCAATGGCTGTGACAGCCGCTTCCTCGCGGTTCAGTTCTTCGAGGTCCCTTCGGACGCCGAGGACTTCTCGCAGGCCATCCAACAGCTGCCCTTCACCGTAATCGGGAGCGACCAGGGACTTGCGTCGAGCCCGACGACCGTCGACACGCTGCTCCTCGAAACCGGCTCACGTTACGATCTCGTCTTCGACTTCAAGTCGGTTGCGCCGGGCAACCGCGTCATCATGAAGAACATCGGCGGTGATGAGCCGTTCGGCGGCGATATTCCCGGGCCGCAGGTCTTCGGGGAGACGGACCGCATCATGGCCTTTGATGTCGTGCTGCCAATCGATTCGGCCGTGGACGATGTAAGCCCCAGCTGGAACGGCTACGGCCCCGTGATTCCGACCCCGACGCGGCTCCGCAAGGTTGCGCTCTTCGAGGGCATGGACGAGTTTGGGCGCCTTCAGCCCCTGCTGGGAACCGCGGAGCCTGCAACGGACTACCTTGGCAACCCGATCAACTGGCCGAATACCCCCGACTACGTCGGCGCCGGTCTGGTCGGTCAGATGGAAGGATCGATCGCCTGGCACAATCCGACGACTGAGAACCCTGCACTCAACTCGACCGAGGAATGGGAGGTCTGGAACGCTACCGGCGACGCTCACCCGGTGCACCTCCACTTGGTCCACTTCGAGATCTTGGGCAGGCAGGAGATCCACTGGGACAGCCACACAACCGAGGACGATCGGCTCATCCCGAACGACCTGTATGGCGCGCCTTCTGGCGACGGTACGTACCTGGTCAGTCAGCCGGTGGTTCAGCACAACGGTTTGCTGGGCGATGGCTTCAAGATCATGAACAAGACTTACGGTCCGGTGGTCCCGCAGCCCACCGAGTACGTCGAGAACGCGCCGAAGGACATGGTGACCGCGCTACCCGGACAGATCACACGCATCAAGATGACGTTCGACAAGCCCGGACGTTACGTCTGGCACTGCCACATCTTGTCGCACGAGGATCACGAGATGATGCGCGTGCTTCACGTCGGGCCGGGCGCCTAACACGGCATTTCGCAGCTAGATCACAGTGTCCCGTCCCACGGACGGTTGTGCCGGGGCGCAACGCGTGCCAAAAGGGGCGGCTGTGAGAACACTCTTTTATACACTTGCGCTTCCCATTGCGATGGTCGGGTTACTCGCCTGTGGGAGCGCTGACTCGGGCAGCGGTGGAAGCGGCGGCAGCGGGGGAGTTGGCGGCAGCGGCGGCGTCGGTGGAGCCGGTGGCGGCGCCGGCGGCGTCGGTGGTAGCCCGTCTGAGCGCCGGATCTTCGTGACGAGCACGATCCAGACCGCTGCGCTCGGCGGCATCGCCGGAGCGGACGCGCTGTGTGCGATGCAGGCGGACGAAGCTGGCCTAGCGGGCAACTTCAAGGCCTGGCTGTCCACGACTTCCTCGTCTGTTGCCGATCGCCTTTCGCATGAAGGTGGGCCGTTCGTTCGCGTCGACGGAGAGGTCGTCGCCAACGATTGGGCCGACCTGGTCGACGGTAACCTTCTCGCGTCGATCAGCCTCGATGCGATGGGTGAGCCCCAGGCCGGCGATACCTGGACCGGAACTCTCGCGACGGGAGCCTCCTATCCCAACCGTGATTGTGCGGGCTTCACAAGTGGCTCCGTCGGCTCCGCGTTATGCGGCTCGATCACGTCCACGACCTCGACCTGGACCGAGAACATAGTGCCGGCCTGCTCCTCCAGGCTGCACCTCTACTGCATCGAACAATAGCGCATCTGGCGATCACACTGCGATGATGCGGGCTCTAGAAAGAGCCCGGTCGTGGTCGCGTCGGCGTTCTCGCTCCCCGTTAGGGGACCTCGATACCGCCTTCGCCGCCTTCGCCGCCTTCGCCGCCTTCGCCGCCTTCGCCGCCTTCGCCGCCGGCACCACCTTCGCCGCCCGCGCCGCCCGCGCCACCGGCTCCGCCAGTGCCACCAGTGCCGTCGTCACACGCGCCTTCCTCGTGCTCGAGTGTGTAATCAGGCTTGTCAGTATCGTCGACGTCTTTCCCGCTTTGATCGTGCGGGACCCTAACGACGCACTCGCCATCGGTCGTCACATTGCCGGAGCCATCGACTGCTGTCCAGCCAAGCCTGTAGGTGCGGCCGTTGCTGCCGCCTTGCCGCTCTGAGCGGAGCTCGACGCGATCACACTCGAGGATGATGTCCGGCTCGGTGTTGCCGTCGCCCTTGTCGTTGACCGGCTCGTCGCTGGACGCCGAGGTGAACGTGACTGTGACGTCCTCATCGCAGGCGTCCACGACGCAATCCTCACCCGAAATCGTGTGGAACTTGTGGTTCGGAGGCCAGAGCTCGATCGGCTCGTCGATTGCTTCGGGCGCGTCGTCGTCCACCAGGGTCAGCTTCGCGTCACATACCGGAACGCGCTCCTCATCCTCTCCTTCGAAGATCACGATATCGGAAGTCCCCACGGGGAAAGGCCCCGCGTCGTCGAGAGAGAGCGCAATGCCTTCACAGCTCGGGGACTCGCCCGGAGGCTGGAAATAGATGTAGTCCGGGATTGCTTCGCGGTCCTCACAGTCCAACGTCAAATCGTCTTCGTCCGAATCGGCCAGGCAAATCCAGTCGCCTTCGGCGAGCTCGGTGGCGTCCGGGGTACACTCCGCGGCGAGCTTGGTGCTTGCCCCGCCGGTGGTCTCGCTACCAGAGCATCCGAAGGCAAACAAAGAGGCCATGGAGGCCAAGAGAATGAATAGATTTCGATACGACATAGCCCACTACTTTGCACCGCTGGCCCGTCTGGCCAAGATCTCCAGCTCACAAAATACGAGGAATTACACCCTCTCGGGTGCCCCAGATCTCACTGCATCCTGAAATGTGCGATAGGTCACACGTCATGCCTGCACAAGCGCGGGGATACGAAACCTTTCTGCATTCATCGCAGGCCAACGAGGTCTTGTCTCACTCATCGAAGCGACGCGGCGGTATCGGAGGCGCGCTTCGGCGGGCGGCGGCGCGGATTCCACCCCGCGTGTAGCGGCCGATCAGCGAGCGCCATTCCATGATGACCTTGCCGCCAGTCTCCTGGTGACGCTCCTGAAAGGAAGCGATGAAATCGAGGCAGGCGTGGTCGATGAAATCGAGCTCGTCGAAGTGCATGTGTAGCTCGGCACCGGGCGGGATCTCTTCGAGCGCTCCGGCAAGGAGCGGGAGCGCGACGAACGTTGCGGCGCCGTGCAGATGCAGCTCGATGCGATCCGCGGTGTCGACGCGCTCGATGTCGAGGTGGGCCAGGGAGTAGACCAATTTGGCCGTTGAAAGCACGAGCCCGATGATGATGCCGGTCAGCAGGTCGATCGCGACGATCCCGGTGATGGTTGCCAAGTAGATCCCGAACACACCTCGCCCGTAGTCCAAGAGCTTTCGCGGAGTGGAAACCTGGACCAGGCGAAACCCGACGTAGATTAGGATCGCTGCCAGCGCCGACTCCGGGACCAGACCGAGGAGCCTCGGCAGGAGTGCCGCAAAAAGGAAGACCCAGGTCGCCTGCATGATGGACGACCAGTAAGATTGCGCGCCTGCCTCGACGTTCGCGGAGCTGCGGCTGATGACGCCGGTAATGGGGAGCGCTCCCAGAAAGCCGCATGCAAGATTTCCGATGCCCTGGGCTGCGAGCTCACGATCGTAGTCGGTGCGGTCTCCCTGGTGCATGCGGGAGACGGCCGTCGCGCAGAGCAGCGTCTCTGCGCTGGCGACGAAGGCAAGGGCTACCGCCGCGATCAGGATGTCGGTCTCCATCAGCTTCGCCATGGAATCGACGGTCGGCAGGGTGACGTACGAAGCCAAGGAGTCCTTGACGACCACGTAGTCGATTGGCAGTTGAAGCACGGCGGCCGCGACGGTCCCCACGATGACGCCCGCGAGCGCCTGGATCAGCCCGGCCAGCATGACGACGACGGCGATGCTGGTGATGCCGTACGGATCCTCGTCGGTGCGGAAGGCCCCCACCCACTCGAGCACCAACACACTCAGCCCCGCCGAAGGACCCGAGATCCGAAGCGGCGCTCCCCCTAGGAAGCCCACCACCACACCACCCACGGCGGCGGTGATCAACCCCAGCGAGGCCGGCATCCCCGACGCCACGCAATCCCCATCGACAAGGGGAGCGCGATCAGGAAGACCACGATAGAGGGCGGCACGTTCTTGACGATCGACCTCAAGCTGTGGTTCGGCGGACGCAAGAGGCCCTTGTAACACGTGGAGGTGCGTTCTCGATGCTCTGAAGCACTCGAGCATGACATCTCGTGGAGGCACTCGCCCAGACCAGAAACCTCCGGAATGACAGAACCATTACAAATGTCCTCCTCCCGAAAGGCTATGGTACCCGCCCTGTTTCGCTCCCCCCTTTGGAGTCCCCACCCATGGCTGCTGATCTGTCCTCCATCGCCCTACTTACCGACCAGGGACCATCGGTGGCTCCGTGAGGATCGCCGCTCTGTTGGCTGGCTTCCTAGTCGTAGCGCTCAGTGCAGGCGCGTATCTCTTGAGTACGCGGGCCGTCGAGATCACGGCCTGGGCGCAGCACGCCGCACTCAAGTCCGCTTTGCCCGAGCATGAGGTCTTCGAGACCGACCGCGGGGAAGTGCACCGCTATTCCGGCGGCGAAGGGAACGTGCTCGTTCTGGTTCACGGGTTCGGCGACAGTGCGGGTGGCTGGGCACTGGTCGCGCGCGCACTCGCCGAGCACTATCGGGTCGTTGCGGTCGACCTCCCCGGACACGGTGCCTCTGATCCGCAAGCACCACCGCTCGGTTTCGACGACGTCGCGGCGGGCCTCGAGGCGGCCCTCGAAGATCAGAGCGACGAGCTCGTTTTGCTCGGGAACTCGCTTGGCGGCTGGGTCGCGATGCAGTTCGCGCTCGATCACCCGTCGCGGGTCCAACGGCTCCTCTTGCTGAACTCGGGGGGCGCCTCATGGGCGCGAGTCGATGAGGCGCTCCTGCTTCCGACCACACGCGAAGAGCAGCGGGCCAAGAACCACGCAATCATGGCCGACAAAGCCCCGCCGCTTCCCGGCTTCTTCCTGGATCAGCTGATCGAGCGCGGCCACGATCCACGTCTGCAGTCGCTCTGGGTCGAGCACCAGCAAGGACATTACCTCGACGCGCAACTGCCCGAGCTCCAAGTCCCGGCGGACATGCTCTGGGGTACCCCCGATCCGATCTTTCCAGTCGACGGCTACGCCGACCGGCTGCGGGCTGCCCTTCCGGGCGCCTCCCTCCATCTCCTCGAGGAGTGTGGGCATGCACCGCAGTACTCCTGCCCTGATGACCTGGGCGAGCTCGTCCTCGCCCTGCTTAGGCCAGCAGGGGCCGGGCCCTGATCCTCGGGACCGGGCGAACACCGAACAGAGTCATGATGTTTGCAGCGCAGCAATCGCGCCGATGATCGTGGCCAAGCCCGTGATGCCCCAGATGGTCAAGAATGTGAAGACGACCTTCACGCCCTGTGGGGAGCCAATCCGCAAGCCGCGCCGCTGCATCGTGACTCGCGTGACGACGCCGCGACCTGCAAAGTAGACATACGCGCTGCCACCAATGAGCCCGAAGTACGCCCATGCAGGGTGGTCGATGATGAGCAGCACCCCTGCCACGAGCAGTGTCCACAGCGTGAGGAAGTCCCAGATGGCTTCACCGCGGACATCGGCCCAGAACGCCGGCTCCACATCGGCCTCCTTCTCGGAGAGGCCAAGCTTTGCGCCGATCGCTGGAGCGAAACACACGATCGTTTGTCCTCCCCAGCAGAGCAGCGACGAAGTCACCAGGGCGATACCACAGAAGATCTGCGCTATACTTGCTCCGAACGAACCCACGAGCGTACTGTTGATCAGAATCGGAGGTGGAGCATGCGGTGGCGCTACTGTATTTTGATCGTGGGCAGCGCACTTGCGCTCATGGGCGGTAACTGCAGCGAAAGCGGTGTGATAGCCTGTGTCGAGGACGCCGATTGCGCGGACACCTGCGCCTCCGAGTGTGATCGGCGCGGCGAAGAGCTCTTAGCGGCGGTGTGCGGCGACAACCGGGCTTGCCAGTGCACCTGCTCGACTTCAGGGACGGGTGGTGCCGGCGGTGGCGGCGCTGGTGGCAGCGGTGGCATTGGTGGCACTGGTACTGGTGGTGGCGGCGCTGGGGGAAGCGACGGTTCGTCCTAGGGCCCGTCGGTCCGCCTGCCCAACTCAGGGGCGGCGCGGCCCGTCACGAGTGGGAGATCCAAGTAGGTCTTGATGCCCGGGTCGGCTTGGCAGACGTAGGGGATCGCGCTCACGCAGTGGATGGCCGTCGCGACGATACCGGGATTTCTTTCGAGCCCAGCTGCGATCGACTCGGGATGGATCCCGTGAAACGTCGTCTTGATGCTCGGGTCTCCGGTCACCTCGATTTCAAATCGCTCGCCTTCGGGGCCAAAGCTCCACGGTGGGTCGAGGTTCTCCTGTCCCATGAACCAGTTCGTTCGTGCCGTCGCCACGGGTTCTCCGCGCACGAGCCCCTCCCAAGTGAAACGCTGCGCAGCCACCTGGCCTGGCTCGATCGTCCCGATTGGGGATTCGATCGGGGCGGTGGCCACTGAAACTTCATGCGTGCTTCGAATGTCCGGATCCAAGTCGAAGCCCAGCGCGCCTGCGATCATCTCGATCGACTGTGAGAAGCCTTCGGTAAGCAGCATCAGCATCGGACTCGTCTGTGCCTGTTCCGGGGTCTTGCCGAACAGCATGATGTTGCGGATCACATCGGTCGCGGCATAGCTGCGGATGTCCGAAAACTCCTCGGCGCGCACGTGCGTGATCGCGCGGCTGAGGGCCGCAATGCTCAACGGTAAGCGCTCGGTGATACCGCCCGGATGAATCCCGGTGCCGTGTAGCGTCACTTCGCCCTTTTGGCAGGCTGTTTGCAGGTCGTCGACGTCTCGCTTACCCGGGTAGAACCAGTTGAGCGGGGTCACCACGTTGATACCCGACTCTAGAATCCGAACGACCTCCTGCCGATTGGGAAGGAGAGGCGCGTAGAGCACGCAGTCCGGCCGAAGCTGGAGGATCTCGTCCATATCGTTGCTTGCCTGCAGCCCCAGCGCGCCGAGGCCGCAAATCTCGCCAAGATCACGGCCGGCTTTGTCCTGGCTGTGCACCCAGGCTCCGACGAGCTCGAGCTCAGGGTGGGACACGATCCCTTCGATTGCCGCGCGCCCCACATTCCCGGTCGCCCACTGAACTACGCGCAGCACCATCCGCCGAGCCTACCAGAATATCGAGCCGCGTTTGCGGGATTGTTCGACGCAAGTTGCGGGTGATCGGCAAGTCCCGTTGGGGTACTCTCCGGGATCTGATGCGCCGCAGGAAGATTCCGACCGCCGTAGCACTCCTTGCGATCGCGCTGACGGCGTCCGCCTGTGACAAGAACAGGACCGGCCGAGGTCCCGAGATCGGCGGTGCAGACCGTGGGTGCTACGTCTATACGACCGAAGACGATGATTTCAGGTACGTGAGCCAGCAGGCAAAGGTCGAAACCAAGTGGCACGAGGAGTGGACTTCCCGGCACGGCGAGACGCTTCCGGACGCATTGTCGGCGCCCGAGATTTGGCTGCATCCGAAGCTATCCAAGCGCTACGCGGCGACCATGCATGAGAACAGCTCGGCGACGGACGTAAGCGTGGAGCCAGGCCCTATTCCAGCGAACCCACGCGTGGAGTATTTCCACGTTCTCGAGAAAGGGACCCGGCTATCCGGGATGTCGCCCTTCTACACGTTCTTGGACGATCAGACGGTCGTGACGATCTCGTTTGGCCGCGATGCGGCAACTCTCCTGGTGATCGACATCTCAGACCAGGCGCGAGTGCTAGACCACGTCGCGATCCCTGGGCGGGGGAGCACGGCGCTCGAGCTGGTCAGCAAGAGGGCGCGCTTGGAGATCTTTCGGGACACCTCTGGTGGTGCGTACTCGTACCTCGACTCACGCGGCAATGTCTACGTGCCCGGCGCGGACGACACCTTGATTGGAATTCCCATCCGCAACCGGAAGATCGATCGCGAGGGGATGATTCTCGTCGACCTCGCACCGGAGGTCGCCCAGGGGACCTGGGTCAGTGACACAATGGATCGGAAGGACAACGTGTTGACGGCGCTCATGCCCGACGCCCAAGGGAAGGTCTGGTTCACGTCGAAGTACGGGATTATCGGCGTCATCGACGTGGACTACTCGGGGAACTGCCCACGGGTCTATACCACCGCCGTCTCCTATTTTGCATTGCGGCAAAAGCTCGCGCAACACCTCGGAGAGGTCCCCAAGGGGATCGAGGACCTCCTCATGCGCGTCGAAGAAGCCAAGGAATCGGGGGACGCGGAGGACCTTGCCGCGCTGAGGACCGAGGGGCGGCGGCGTGTCAAGCTCGAGGGACAGGCGTTCGAGCAGATCCAGAACTCGTTCTCGGTGGGTCCCGATGGTGTGTACATCGTCACCAACCTAGGTCTCTACAAATTTCGTTTCAACGATGAAGAGAAGGTCATCGAGTTGGATCCAGCCTGGGAGCCCACGTTCGCAGAAGGCGACCTGATCTACGACAACGATCGCACGATCAAACCCGGGCATCTCAACAATGGAAGCGGCACCACGCCGACCTTGGTCGGGGACGAGTTCGTGGCGATCGTCGACAACGCACCGGAACAGGTCAACCTGCTGGTGTTCCGTCAGGACAACGGCAAGCTCGTGAGCCGCTTGCCCTTGTTCGAGCCCGGAAGCGGCGCGGTCGAAAATTCGGTGGTGTCTTACGGCAAGCATCTAGTCGTGGGCAACACCTACGGGTACACGGATCCATTCAAGGAGAATCCAACCGCCGGGGGAATCATGCGCTTCGACTACGACGAAGCGACCGGTGGCTTCACGCATGTCGAAGGCTGGCCGGCCATCGGACACTTCGACGGCAAGACTGCGACACCCAAGTTGTCGACGACCAACGGGCTCCTCTACGTGTACCACCGGGACCTCGCGGCGGAGGGTCACCGGGACTGGCAGCTCACCGCGGTCGATTTCCGCACGGGCTGGCCCGTGTTCAGCATCAAGGGTTACTTCGAGGGCAAGGACTTCGACGACAACGTGTCGGGCCTCGTGAAGCGCATCACGCTTGGAAAGAAGGACTATGGCCGGAAGGTGTTCAACAACATCTGGGGCACCTTCTCGTTCGGCCCCGACAACAGCATCTTCATTGGAACCTATCGGGGCTATGTTAGGTTTTCGTCGGACCCAGAGTTGCCCGAGCCGCCAAGTATGAGGGCCATGTCGGGTGCCTCGGTGCCAGAGTAACGGCCCACGGAGTACCCGGGGTAGACGGCGGGAATCATGAGGACGGTGCCCGCGGCCAGCTCAAACCAGCGCGGCAGATCCGCGGTTCCTGCGTTCGCGATGGCCACGCCCAAGATCAAGATCGGGCCGGCGATCAGAAGCGGCGTGAATACGATGCCCCACCAGGTGCAGCCACTGGCGGTGGAAGAGGAACCTCAGGGTGCCGGCCTCTGGGATGCTCGCGAACTCTCGGTTGGCTTTCATGGGTTAGCTTTCTGGCGGGGCGTTGCGGACCTCGATGATCTCGCCTGTCACCTCGCCCTTGGGGCGCCGCACTGTGATCTCGTCGCCGACCTCTCGCGACAGGAGCGATCTTCCCATCGGCGACTCCATGCTGATCCACATCTTTTCCGCATCGATCTCGTCGGGGCCGACGATGCGGTAGGTTCGCGCGTCGCCAGCCTCGTCTTCGATGGTGACCCAACTCCCGAAGTAGACCCTCCCATCGTCTGGCGGCTTTTCGTCCACGATGGTTAGAACCTTGAGCCGTTGCCCCAAGAAACGCAGCCGTCGATCGATCGCGGCCAGACGCTGCTTGCTGTACTGGTACTCCGCGTTCTCCGAGCGGTCGCCTTCGGCTGCCGCGATCTGCACGGCCTTTGCCATCTTGGGGCGATCGACGTTCCAGAGGCGGCCTGCTTCTTCCTCGAAGCGGCGGTACCCTTCGGGCGTGATGTAGCCCGGCTCTCCCGAGGTATCCGGTCGTGTGCGTTCCCGCGTCATGCTGCTCGCGGCGACGCTACTTCAACGAAAACAGCCCTGCCAGTGGACTGCCTGGCGCGGCACCCCAGAACCAGGCACAAGAGTACTGCGCGTCGGCAGTACCTCCCGACTCGCGAAGGAGTTCGGATGCTTAGGTACACCGCCGACATACGCACGCTGATCTACATGGCCGTTACGACGGGGTTGCTCGTCATCCAATGGAGCCGGGATTCGTTCAGCCCGGTCCTGTTCACCGCGTGCCTCTTCATGGCGGTTTCTGTTGCGGTGATTGCGCACAACCACAATCACCTGACGATTTGGAAATCGAAGACGCTGAACGCGCTCACCGACTACTGGCTCACGCTGTTCTATGGATTCCCGGCCTTCGGTTGGATCCCGACGCACAATCAGAACCACCACAAGTTCAACAACCGTGAGGGTGACTACACCGTCACCTATCGATACACGGAGAACAACAATCTCTTCACGCTTCTCACATATCCCGCGGTGAGTGG
>CALLDH010000098.1 GCA_937998345.1 uncultured bacterium
CCCTTCCTGTACCGCGACGGCTTCGAGTTCTCGCTGCCGTTTGTCGCGGCAAGCTACTCGGTGCCGGTGGTGCACTGGCTAGTCGTGGTGATTCAGTTTGTCGCCTTCCTGTTCAAAATCATCGTGCTGATTTGGTTCCAGCTGATGATTCGCTGGTCGCTTCCGCGCTTCCGCTACGACCAGCTCATGTCCCTGTGCTGGAAGGGCCTCTTGCCCATCTCCTTGCTCAACATCTTGGTCGTCGGCGCCTTCATCCTGTCGGGCTGGCTCGACGGCTGGGTCGCATTCTTCGAGAAGCTCTTCTGAGGTCGCGCATGACAGTCGAAGTCAAAGTCATCAAGAAGCCCGGACGAACCGTCGCCGAACAGATCTACCTTCCGGAAATCGCCAAGGGGCTCGGGTTCGCGATGGGCCGGTTCTTCAAGAACACCTTCGGGCCGCAGGCCAAGAAGGAGATCGACACGGTCAGATACCCAGAAGAGAAGGTCGAGTACCCGGAGCGCTTCCGCGGCATTCACCGTCTCACCCAACGCATCGACGGCTCGCCACGTTGCGTGGCATGTCTTTGCTGTAGCACCGCCTGCCCGGCGCAGTGCATCCACATCGAGCCCGCCGAGTACGAGCCTGATGATCCGCGCTACGGCTACGAGCGGTATCCGTCCGTGTTCATGATCGACGAGCTTCGCTGCATCTTCTGCGGCTACTGCGTCGAGGCCTGCCCCTGTGATGCGATTCGAATGGACACCGGCATGCACATGCCGCCCTCCACCCGCCGCGATCACTTCCTGTACGACAAAGAAACCCTGCTCTCGATTCCGGGCCGGGACGGCTCGTATCTCACCGCCAACCCCCGCCACGAGCCCGGTGACGAGACCCACCCCGGCGTCGATCGCGAGCGCGGACACTAGGCGTGACCGAGTCCCGCGCGGCCAGCCGGACGGCCATCATGGTCGCTGCCCACCGCGGCCGCGCCTCAGCCGCCCCCGGCGCGATTTGCAACGACCCCTGGGCCCTTCGCCTCGCCGGACCCGAGGGAGAAGCGCTGTCTCGCCGCTGGGACGCGCACTCGCCGTCGATGGTGCTCTGGATGGCGCTGCGGACTCGGTACCTCGATGACTGCGTGACGCGAGCGCTCGACCGGGGTGTTCGGCAAGTGGTGATTCTCGGAGCGGGGCTCGATACCCGGGCGGCCCGGCTCCGCCGGGACGGCGTTCGCTTCTTCGAGCTCGACCAGCCCGCCAGCCAGGCCGACAAACGTGAGCGGCTTTCGAGGTTTGATGATTATCCGTCGGATGCAGCGACCTTTGTGCCGTGCGACTTCGAGCGAGACGACTTTGTTCAGCTTCTCGAATCCGCTGGCCTCGACCGAGGAGACCCGGTCTGTTTCGTCTGGGAGGGCGTGATCTACTACCTCCTCGAGACGGCCGCGAGGTCGACCCTCGAACGCCTCGCCGCTGAATTCGATCCCCACTCGCTCCTGGTGTTCGACTACCTCAACAGCAAGATGGCCAAGTCGAGTCCGCGCCTTCGCGACGAGGATCGAGAGATGAAAGACATCATCGAGGAGCTCGGCGAGCCCATGCAGTTCGGCATCGACGACCCCACGCCCCTGATGGCCGAGTGCGGCTATCGCTTTCTTCGAACGGTGTCCTTCGACGAGCTCGCGCTGGAGTACACGGGCACGTATGCGCGCGAGCGCTTCTTTCGGTTTCAGGCCGTCGCCTTGGCGAGCCCGAGCGAGAAGCTCGCCCTGTGGTAGAAACTCGGCAGATCGACGGACGCAGCGTCACGTTCCGACACGACCGGGGGACTGGACCCAGCCTGGTGTGTTTGCACGGGTCCGCCGGCAATCATCACGCCTTCGACAGGCTCCTCGACGCGCTGCCCGGCCGGGACCGATACGCACTCAATTTACCCGGCCGCGCCGGAACTTCGGGGCCACCACTCGGCACCGTGGCAGCGATGGAAACATTCCTGTCAGCCTTCCTGGAGTCGGAAGTCGCGGGCGACTACCTGGTCGTCGGGCACTCCGTCGGCGGTGCCGTGGCGATCGAGCATGCATTGAGGTCCCCGTCGAAGCGGCTCAAAGCCATCGTGCTGCTTGCAAGCGGAGCGCGCCTTCGAGTGCATCCGATGATCCTCCAGCTCTTCCAGAAGGTCGCCGAGCCCGGCACGCTCCCACCGCTTCCTCCGGGCCTTTACGAGCGGGACGCGGACCCCGAGCTGATTGCCGAAACCTCGAAATACCTCGCACTCACCCCGTTCGATACAGCGGGCACCGACTGGCGGACGGCGGACAGTTTCGACCGGATGCAAGATCTGAAGCTAATCCAAGTTCCGGCCCTCATCGTTGCTGGTACCGAGGACACATTCACCCCGCCGAAGTACGCGGAGTACCTAGCGGCCAACATCGCCGACAACGAAATTCGCGTCATCGAGGGTGCCGGCCACATGCTGTTCATGGAACGTGCGCCCGAAGTTTCAAAAGCGATCGAAGAGTTCACGGTTCGCCTCTGATCGCGCGTCGTCTGAAGGGGTCTTGCCAGGCGCTTGAGCAACGCGTTAGCATCGGTCTTCCACAGCAACAACGCACAGGAGGTCTGTCATGGGAGTATCCGCCCTCGCCATGAACGGAGATCTGAAGACGATTTCCGACGAAACGATCGCCGAGCTCGAGACCGCGCTTCGAGGCCAGCTCCTCTTGCCCCAATCGGAGGGCTACGACGAAGCTCGCACGATATGGAACGCGATGATCGATCGGCGACCTGCACTCATCGCGCGTTGCGCCGGCCCTGCTGACGTAATTCGAGCCGTGAGGTTTGCCGCAGACAATGAGCTGCTCGTCGCGGTTCGTGGCGCCGGACACAACATTGCCGGCAAGGGGGTGCACGACGACGCATTCCTAATCGATCTATCTGGATTGCGCTCCGTGCACGTGGACCCGGAACGCCGCGTCGCTCGGGTCGAACCAGGGGCCACGCTTGGGGACTTGGACGACGAGACGCAGGTCTACGGGCTCGCCACATCGGTCGGGATCAACTCGACGACCGGCATCGCCGGACTCACCTTGGGTGGAGGCTTTGGCTGGCTCAGTCGCAAGTACGGACTCACCATCGACAACCTTCGTTCCGCGGACGTGGTCACGGCCGACGGCAGGCTGGTCACCGCAAGCGAAACCGAGAACCCCGACCTCTTCTGGGGTATCCGGGGTGGCGGCGGCAATTTCGGAGTGGTGACCTCGTTTGAGCTCGACGTGCATCCGGTCGGGCCGGAGGTGCTGTCGGGGCTCGTGGTGCACCCTTACTCGGCGGCTCCAGACGTCATTCGCTTCTATCGGGACTTCGCGTCTGATCTCCCGGAGGACCTCAATGTTTGGATCGTGTTGCGCAAGGCTCCGCCGCTTCCGTTCCTGCCCGAGGAAGTGCATGGGACCGAGATCGTCATCCTCGCAGCTTTTTATGCGGGGGACATGGCGGACGGAGAGCGCGCGCTGAAGCCACTCCGAGACTTCGGCGACCCCATTGCCGACGTGATTGGGCCCCACCCGTTTACCGGATGGCAAACCGCGTTCGATCCGCTGCTGACACCGGGAGCGCGGAACTACTGGAAGTCGCACAATTTCACCGAGCTGCCCGACGGATTGGTCGACACAGCGCTCGACTACGCCGGTCGGCTTCCTTCCGACCAGACCGAGATCTTCTTTGGACGGCTTGGCGGCGCCGTCAACGAGGTCGCACCGGATGCAACGGCCTATCCGCACCGCGATGCGGAATACGTGATGAACGTCCACGCGCGTTGGGAGACAGCCACCGAAGACGAAGACTGCATCGCATGGGCTCGTGAGTACTTCGATGCGAGCGCGCCGTACGCCACCGGTGGGGTCTACGTGAACTTCGTGCCCGACGGCGAGAGCCCGCTGGCCGAGGCCTATGGGCCCAACTACGCGCGCCTCGTCGAGCTCAAGCGAAAGTACGACCCGCGCAATCTATTTCGGCTCAACCAGAACATCGCGCCCTAGCGGACGTGGCGCCGCCGGAGCGCGCGGATACCCCGCGACAGGACAAACACGAACAAGATGGCCAAACCTGCCACGGCGGAGAGGAACACCGGGTTTGGGTTGTTGCGAATCGTATAGAACACGACCTCTCTTCGCTGGTCGTAGCCATCGGGGACAGGGAGCACCTGGTGGTCACGCGCGTAGACCCGATAGTCCTCCATCATCTCCGCGAACAAGTCGGGCATCTCCTCTTTCAAATCCCTGGTCTCACCGGGGTCCGTCCAGAAGTTGAAGAGATGCCATTCGTCGTCACCTACCGGGCCTCGGTCCTTGACGATCTTGTGGTCGCCCTTGAACAAGGCAGCGTTTCCGCCGAGCTCGTAACCAATGGCCTCGTCCGGGGCATGGGCTCTCGCTGCGTTACCGGTCAACAGCGGCACCAGGCTCTTTCCGCTGATGTGATGCACCTCCCGGCCGGCGTAACTGCCGGTTGGCGGCTTCACGTTTGCGATCTCCAGAATCGTTGGCGCAAGATCGGTGACGTAGGTAAAAGCGTTCGAGATGTTTCCGGCTGACTCCACCAGGCTTCCCGCGATGACCATGGGAACCCGCATGCCCCCTTCGCGAGCGAAGAATTTATAGTAGGCCAATGGCGACGCGGCCGCGTTGCCAAAGCTCGGGCCTATGTCGACGAAGCTTCCACGAGTGCCGAGCGTCTCATAGTCGGTGCGGTAGTCGTGGGTTGCAAACCACATCCGAAGGTATACGCCGCGCCAGCCGGCCAGGGCTTCGCTTCCTTCGGGGCCGTTGTCAGACGCAAAAATGAAGACGGTGTGCTCGTACTGTCCGGTCTCTTTGAGGTAGGTGACGAGGCGGCCAATGTGGTGGTCCATCGCATCAATCATGCCGGCGTAGACAGCCATCTCTTTGGATTTGTATCGCCTGTCCTCGTCCGTGAGCGCGTCCCAATCGGCCGTGGAAGACACCTTCGCCAACTCGGTGTCGGCCGGCACGATGCCGAGGGCTTTGGCACTTGCGAGGCGCCGCTCCCGAAGCGCGGTCCAGCCCTCGTCGTACTTGCCCATGTACTTGTCCGTGTACTCCTGGGGCGCCTGGACCGGCATGTGGACCGCTTGAAAGGGCACATATGAGAAGAAGGGCCTGCCATCCGCGCGGTTCGATTCGATGAACTCGATGGTCTTGTCGACGAAGAACTTCGATGAATAGAAGTCCTCGGGCAGATCGATCTCCTTGCCATCCCCGAACCAGTTCGCCTGCTTGTACATCGGCAGGTACGGTTTCTTGTCCCAGTTGTCCGCGCCGGTGTCCGCCATCGCGATCGTGCGCTCGAAGCCACGCCGACTTGGCAGCAGATCCGGCGTCTTTCCGAGATGCCACTTCCCGGCCATGTAGGTGTGGTAGCCGGCATCTTTGAGCAGCGTCGCAATCGTGACCACGCGGTGGTTCAGCGTGCCCCGGTAGTTCGCATGCTCCGCCTGAACCGGCGGAATCGATTCCGGGATATTGGGCACCCCGTTGAGGTGGCTGTCCACACCGGTCAGCAGCATGGCTCGCGTCGGCGCACAGCTCGCGGCCATGTGATGATTGGTGAACGTGATGCCCTGGGCGGCCAGCTCACTGATCGCCGGCGTGGGGATCTCGCCACCGTATGGTGCCGTGTCGCTGAAACCGAGGTCGTCAGCGAGAATGAGCACGATGTTCGGCGGCTCGGCCCGCGCGCTGCTGGCGATCAACAAGGGCAGGAGCAAACAGCAGACGGCTTCGGCACGGGGCCGATGATGCTTCGCTCTGTCGGTGTGCTCCCGCGCCATCAGGACCCGGGCTGTTCTATCACGCTGAGAGTTGCTCGGGACAAGCAGAAAGCACCCAGGGCACGGTCAGTAGGGCACGCGACGCCTCAGTGAGCTTGGTCAGGGCGTGCGCGACCTCCCAATGTCGGGGAAGGGGCGCCACCTGCGAGGTCAGTTGGTTGATTTCGGCCAATGGTTCTCGAAGCAGTGAACCAAGTGCCTCGCGGTCGAGCTCGACCATCGCCATGGGTGCCCGTCGTTTCCTGCGGGCGTCGAGATACCCGGTCGCTCCCTTGGCGCGGCGCCGCAGTTCTCCTTGGGTCAGCACGGTGGCTGAGTGCACGGCTCGGGCCGGCGAAATCTGCGAGACGATCGGCGCAAAAGGTGTGGGGCTGTTGATATCGACGACGCACGCGAAGTGCTCTGTCCAGCAATGATCCTCGCCGTAGCTCGTGTCCGTCACGGCCAGCACGTTTGTCTCCGGATCGAAGAGGCGGGGGCAGATTTCACGCAGTCGCGCGATCTTGGCCGTCCCGCTATTGATTCGTTCGGCGGTGGAGTAGGTCGCCCGGTCGGCACCGAGCTCCTCGACCGCCACGTCCAACATTGCTTTGGGCGAAGCGCTGCTCAGAATGATTTCGATGCCAGGGGAGCGAGCGCGAATCCAGTCGAGGTCTTCACGAGAAATGACCTGGTCAGGCGCGTGGCGGTCCCAGACTCTGCCGGCCAGTTTGACCAGAAGCGCCTCATCCGCCGACGCCAGGTGCCTCAGTGCGACCATTTGTGGACCTCGCTGTACGGCGCTCGTCGGATGCGGCCCGAAGCGGCGGTATGCGAGCCGCCGAAGCGAGGGGATGCGCGACGCCAGTTTGCCCCAGACGAGGTAATGGATCCCGGGCAACGCCCATCTACGTGCGCCAGCGCCGAGGTAGCGGATGAGCTTGCCCGGCTGTGACCAATCGAGAAGCACACGCCCGCCAAACCTGCGGCGAACCGGGCGCGCCGTAACCGACTCGCCGTATACCTCGTAGGCGCACAGCTCCCATGCGAGGAGCTCCCCCATATTGCGGCCGAGGTGGGTGGTCTTGTCGAGATCGAGAATCAAGTAGTCGTGCTCGTCTTCGAGCACGCGAGCGCAGAGCTCGCGAAACGAAAGGGGCGCGCCGTGATCGACAAATCGATCGACGACCCGCATCGCTGAGGACCGATCAGTCATGGGCCAAGCGTCGCGTTGCGGTGGGAGGCGAGGGAATGAGGAGGCCACGCTGGATATCCAGCAGCCCAAGCTTCTCGAGTGCGAGGCTCATCCCAAAGCCGAGGTCGAGCTCCGACGGCTGGTACGAGAACTTCGCCGAGGCCGGGTAGCGGTGGTGATTGTTCTGGTAGCCCTCGCCGAGGATCAACCATGCAGCGAGGTGATTGTTTCGTGAGTTGTCCGGCGTTTCGAAGTTGCGGCCGCCCACGGAGTGCCCGAGCGAGTTGACGATCCAGCCCTCGATCGGATGGCTCATCATTCCGAAGAAGTAACAGGCGCCCAGCGCCCACATGCCCGTCGGCACGGCGATGGCCAGAGCGATGAGCAGGTGAAGAACATACGGCAGGAACCAAAGGCCCTTTCGATTGAGCTCGCTTATTTCGAATTCGAGGTCAGCGACTTCATCCGTGTATTCGCTTCGGCCACGCGCAAGCCCGACCAGGGTGCGTTCGTAGCTCTTCAACTGGCCGGGTAGGACCCCCAGTAGACCATAGTGGACCGGGCTGTGCGGATCCTCCGGCGAGTCGGCGTGCGTATGATGCTTCCGGTGCATGCACACCCAACCCTTGGCGTCGAGTCCGGTCAGCCAAATCCCGTAACGGGCGGCGAACTTGCGGACACTTGGGCGGAGATCGACCGCGCCGTGCGCCAGGCCGCGGTGATAGAAGACGGAGATAATCGTCGTGTTGATTAGATAGGCCACCAGAAATACGGCGGCGCAGGTCAA
>CALLDH010000099.1 GCA_937998345.1 uncultured bacterium
TCACCTCCCCGCGTCGCCGAATGCACAGCCCAAGAGCGGGATGAAGACCCGCCTCGTAGAAGCTGACGACGGCCGACCAGATCGCTTCGACGTCCTGAGCGCGCACGCCCACGCTTCGGGGATCGACCTCCCGCTCGCTCCGCCTGGTGACGGAGGTGCTCGGGAAAGCCCGTATCCGCTTATGGTTTCGACCCAGAATCCGCATGGCCCGGCGCAGACTATCCCCAAGCGCGAGGGGTTTCACGCGCACGCCGTCGATGGGCCTTGGGTGAGGGTGGCTGGAAGTTCTTCTCGCGATTCTAGGGCGCGGTCTGGTAGCGCTCTCTCTTGCTGATCTTGATCGATTCGCCGCCAGAGAGCTTCGACTGGACCGTGATGTCGTTTGCAACTGCCATCTTGGCCGGAGACCATTGACTGCCGCTCCTGGCGGCGATTTTGCTGAGCGTCTCGCCACGACCGGCTTCCACGAGCCGCAAGTGATTCTCGTGCACCTCGCGGAGCTCAGCTTCCAATAGCTGGTGGAAGCTCCGGGCAGTGGCTTCGAAGCGCGGGCGATGTGAGCTCCAGCGTGACGCCGGTGCCGCGCCCAACACCTGATACACCAGTCCGTCTTTGGCGATCCAGGCGAGGAACAGGTAGATCTCCTGGCGGCGGTCTACGATGCGGGCAACGCCGGTGACCGCCGGCAATTGGTTGATCTCTTCCAAGCCGCTGCGCTCGAGCAGAGGGATCTCACTGTCGAATTGAGTGGCAACTGCCATCGGATCATCCCCTTCACCGGCGACCTGCAAGGCGAGCAACGCCGACTCGTCTTCCGGGCGCGCGACGACCGCAGTCGGGGCATTGGCGTGCTCCCAGCCTGCGGGAAAGCTCATGGCGAACTCGAGCTCGGGGTGCAGGAAACGCCGGTCCAGGAACACCCCTGCCCTCGCGGACTCACCGACGACGAGGCCATCGAGGCGCCCTACGAAGGCCGAACGGTCAATGGCGATCCGATCGGTGGGCCCCACGGAGAGCGTCTCGGCATACGCTCGGGCGTCGCGAGCGCGGTCCGGCGTCGTTGGGTGAGAGTCGAAGAAGCTCCTCCGATACGGATCCCCACCACCTTCGAGCTGCTGCTCGCGCGTAAGCGCATCCATGCTGCTTGCCAGTGCGGCCGGATCCCAACCTTCCACCGCGGCGTACTGTTGTCCGAGTCGATCCGCCTCCTCCTCCTGCTTGCGGCTGTAACTTGCCATCGCGAGAGCCGCAGGAAGCTGCCCTGCTCCGGCGACGGCACTCCCGAGGGCAGGTGACACCACGGACGCTGCCGCGCCACCGATACCAGCCAGAATCTGCAGCGGAATCCAAGGTCGACTCTTGGCCTGCCGCTGCACCGAGTGGCGTGCTGCGACGTGACCGATCTCGTGCCCCAGAACCGTCGCGAGCTCATCCTCGTTGTTCATCAGTGCAAGGAGCCCGCGTGAAACATAGATGTACCCGCCGGGGAGCGCGAACGCGTTCGGCTCTTTCATGTCGACCACGTGGAACTCGTACTCGAGATGACTGCGCGACGAGTGCTTCGCCAGCCGCTGCCCAATGCGCGCAACGTACGCATTGAGCTCCGCGCTCCCCGCAAAGCCCATCGACTGTTCGACCTCCGCAGCGGCTTGTCGCCCCTGCGCGATCTCGTCCTCCTCGCTCATCCCCCGGCGGCTACGCCCGGTTCCCGGGTTCGCTGCACAGGCAACCAACCCGACCGAGAGCGTCGCGAAAGCGAGCGTCACCGTCCATCGAGGAACGACACGCCCCTCAGGCCGCGTCCGATTGAAGTCCTTCCGCCGCATCGGCCGATTATGCCCCAATCGCAGGTACACGCAGGCGTGCCAGTGAGCAGCTCGGTTCCCGAGGCGGAGAAGCAGCCAGCGGCAGCAAACACAAGAGTTCAGACCGAGAAAATAACCAGCGTTTCTAAGCGCATACGAACACACCAAGGGGGCAAGAAGGGGCGGAACTTAGACAACAACCCAAGTGATGTCACCCCGGTGGCCGCACCGCGTCAATACTGCCGATAGCGGCGAGTCACGTGCCGTTGCCGTGCGGCGATCTGCGCTCGGCGAGCTGCTTTTGTTACCCGGGGTGTGGCCGCTGGCAGCGCGTCGGCGATCTCGTCAAACGGCACCGGCTTGCAAGAGACGGTCGGCTGACGATCGGCGGACGGCGACTCTGGGAACGTGGTCCGAAGCGTAATGTAGCCGGAGCTGAGCTCCGTGGTGTCGAGCCAGTTCGGAACCCCCGGATCTCGGTGAGCGATCACGTAACGCAGACGACCGTCCTGGTCGCGATGAGCTTGCTCCTGGTTGATGCTGGTGAGCCGATTCGCGTAATCGAGAGATTGGCCCCAGTAGTCGCTCAGATGCATGCCGACGTAAACAGGCTCCTCGACGAGATTGACTTCGGCGATCAACGCCTCGTCAGTACCGAGGTCAAACAAGCCGCCGCCGAACAGGTTGGTCGCCTGACCACCCCCGGTGCTCAAGCCCGCTTGCCGGGGCTGCAGTATTTCATTGCGCCGAAGATGAAACGGCCCGCGCTGCGGTGCCTCTTCGAACGGGTCCAACAAGAACCCGTAAAACGCACTCCAGAACCGGATGTTTCCTTTGAGCTTGTTGCCGATGTCACGAAGCTGCGCCGCCGTCTGCGCCCCGGTGCGCGGCGCAGGATGCCTGCCTTCGTTGCCCAGGCGCGTGATCTGCATGTCGAGCGAATGTTCGCGATCCCAGTCGCCGAAGATCTCGCGGACGTAAAGCTTGGTCGCCCCAGCATCGAGCTTTCCCTGCTCCTCCCGAAGCGTTGAAATGAAGTTCCCCGTGTAGCCGACGGGCCTCGTTGGCGCGAGCATGATCTCGAACGAGCCATCCGGTTCGACCTTCATCGCGGTCGAATCGAGCATGCCTGTCAGCACACGGCTTCCGTCCCAGAGCTCGTCGAGCGCGCCGCTGTCTCCGGGCGCGACGGAATGCGCCTCGAAGATCACGTAGTGAGGAGCCAGCCTTTCGCTCGAAGACCGGGCGCCGCGCCAATGCGAATGATCGTACGCGCGGCCCTCGATTCGAAAGGTGCCCCGCGAATCGAGAGGCGCATAGAGGTAGAGGTTGTCCGGGTTCTCGATTGTGTACTTGCAGATCGTCCACGGGTGCCGCTGGAAATACGGAAACTCCGCGGTCTGTTGGAGCTCGGTCTCGATTAGACGGTAGAGCTGACCGAGCAGGTATCGATAACCCTCTGCAAGGTTTCGGTCGGTCGCGACAGGTGGGTGGATCTCAGGATCGCCCAACATGGCCCGCGCATCGTTGAGCCCCGCGATGAGCTCCGACCAGGCGTCCTCGAGGAGGGCCGCGGCATTGGGGTCCGGATTTTCAGCCATGTTCGCTCCTTTGCTCGAAGTTGTCCTCTGCATTCGGTGGCGCGTCCCACTTGAAGCGATCGAAGAGCTCGCGAAGATCCTGCTTGAGCTGGGCTTCAGCGATCCCGAATTCTTCGAGGCCGTAGCTATGCGATGACCGGTGTGCACGCGCGCGCCCTTGCTGGGCGTCGAGCGCCAACGACGTTGCGGGCGTCATCTCGATGTCGAGCGCGTCATAGACGGCTTCCACCGTGGCTTTGGGCTGGGACACGAGCTCGCGATAGTCCACCACCGTCCATTTCGTGTCGGGGTGCTTCGCCAAGGTCTCGATGGGGTAGAGATACGTGTGCACCGAGTTGGCGATCAGCGCCTCGATGCTCTGCTCGATCCGCGCCTCGCTCCAGCCTTGCCCTTGCCACACCTTCTCGAGCATCTTGAGGAGGCTTGGGATCGCCTCGCGCGGGTCACGCATCATCACGACGAATCTCGCATCGGGGAACTGCTCGATCAGGCTGCTGATGCGGCCCGAGTACGACGGATTCTTGCTGCAGTGAATCTTGTGCCCACCTGAGAGACAAAGCTGTCGCCGAACACCGGCCGCATAGGCGCGCATCACATTACGACGGCGTTTCTCCGGCCATTCGTCGACGTAGTACACATCAAATGCCGGCAACCCTGGAAAGAGAGCAACCCAGGTGCTGGCAACGCAAGACGCGGTGAGCACGAAGTCATCCTCCTCGGGAATGAAGAGTCCAATGTCGTGCATATCGCGGGCGCCCTCGAACGCATCATCTTCGGCGGCGACGAGCTTCCTTTTGAAGTACGAGCGAAAGAGCAGGCGGTCGATGGTGCCGATCCCGCGCAGGAAGCGCTTCTGCCAGAGCGATGGGAAGAGTAGCTCATACAGAACAAAGAAGTTGAAGTGCTCTGCGTCGCTCACCATCAGCCGGTGGAGCAAGGTCGTGCCGCTTCGGGCGTGGCCCACCACGAACACCGGCTTCTCGATGCGCACGCGATGAAGCGCGGGCGAAAGCTCGTCCAGCAGGTAGAAGAGCGCCGTCACGCCGGAATACAGCGGTATGAACACGAGTGCCACGAACAAAGCCGTGAGCCGTGGACGCAAGCGTGGCTCGCTCCATGCAAGCCGGAGCATCAGCCGATACAGCGTGAAATCGAAGTACAGAGCGCTCTCCTGACCTTCTGGGCCGCGCCAATCCTAGCAGCGAAACCCTCGGAGAGTTGGCACCAGTCAGCTGGGTCTTCGCGGTGTGGGTCGTAAGTACCTGAAACTGTTTACTGCGCCAGAGGCGAGCCAGTTTCCCGGCGCTGGCTGGCGGGAGCACGATTGCCGCGATAGGTAAAAGGGGAACCTAGAATGAAAACTTACCTTTACTTAATCGCGGCCATTCTCGTGGCTGTCTTCGCCGTCGGCTGCGGCGAGGTCCACTATGAACCCATCGTAGTCAACAGTCTCGAAGACCTGGCCGAGCCACCGGAGGAGGTGATCACGCTTCGCTCCGCGCTTGCCTCCGCGGCCAGTGGTCAAGCGATCATCTTCGATGAGAGTCTCGATGGCGGCGTCATCGAATTGTCCATCGTGGGGAACCCGCACACCATGCTCAAGGGCGAGGTGATGGGCATGCGGGAGGAGCCAAGCGGTCCCGTATCGTACCTGGTCGGCTACTTCGAGCGGGACTACGGTCGTTCGGCGCTCCACGCTCGAAAGACCGTTATTATCGACGCCTCGTCCCTTCCCTCCGGCATTACCGTCGCCTGGACCGGCGGCGAGGCGAATCCGGCGCGGGTCTTGGCCGTCCGAGGCAACCTGATTTTGGTCAACGTGTCGATCACCGGCGGTTGGAGCGTTGCCGAAGAACTGCCGCCGCCCGATCCGGACGACGAAAACGGGCAGCTCTCCACGCGCGCCCGCGGCGCCGGGATCGCCGTCTGGGGAACCGCCAAACTCGAGGACTGCACCCTCTACGACAATCACGCCAGGAGGGACGCGACGATTCCGGCCAGGTCGAGAGACGCGGGTGTCTTCGGAGGCGGCATCTACGCGGACATCGTCGACATGGATGACTGCGTGGTCAGCGGCAACTCCCTCTCCGCGTCCGGAGTTTCGGGAGGTGGTGTCTTTTCGGTCGGTGGTGCTGAGGCGCCGGGGCAGTTGTCGAGGATCCGTCGCTCCGCGATCACGGGTAACGGCATCCGTGGGATCTTCACCTATGGCGGCGGCGTCTATTCCGACGGTGGCGGCATTGGCAAAGCCAAGACGTTGGCCTTGGAGAACACCACGGTTGCGAGGAATCTCGTCGCGCCGCTGCCCGGCATGCCACCGTTCATGTACGAGATCGGATACTGGCGTGGCGGCGGGGTCTACATATCCAACGGTTCGCTGGAAATCCACGGCTGCACGATCGTCGAAAACGAGGTCCATGGAACGCCCCGCACCGACGACCTCGGCAAACCGAATCTGGCTGGTGGCGTGGTGGCGACGATCGGCAACGCGCATGCCGTGGAAGACATGGTCATCGGCCACTCGGTGATCGCCGGCAACACGGTCCACGAAACCGGCGGCGCCGAGTACGAGCAGGACATCTTCACGGGGTCCCTCTTCTACTTCAAGAGCCGGGGATTCAACCGTATCGGTGTCCTCGATTTCAGCCAGATCCTGGTTCCCGTCGGACAGTGGAACTGGCGTTCGCTATCCCGCAGGCACTTTCCCAAGCAGGGTGATGAGGACGGTACTCTCGTCGCCGACGTGCTGAACCTGGACAGTGGCGTCACGCACTCCGATTCGATTCTCTCGGCAGGCGTCGACGCCCCGGACCCTGTCGTGCTTCACTACGAGCCGCAGGGGAGCGCCCTCGATCAGGTGCCGGTCTCGGCTTACATCGTGAACGAGGTTCTTGCCGAGTACCTCATCCCGGATGGCCTCGAAAATGACTTCCTCGCGATCATGCTCGGCCGGCTGGAAGACCGCTATGACCTCGCTGGTTTTGCGTCCGGGTTCACGGCGAAGTTCGAGGCCTTCCTTGGTTCCGTCGACCTGGACGACGAACAGCCGGGGTTGCAGCCCTACTTGGATCCCTCGGGTGATCCCATTCTCACGCTGGCCGACGCGCAGTGGTTCGGCCCGAGCCGCACCTGGCCCTCGTACCTTCCGAACTATCCCTACATGCACTTCTGGCATCACCTGGACAGCGCGCTTCTCGGAGAAAGCATCCCGGGGATGGGGCCCGAGGTGCTCGGCGACGACGCCTGGTCCGCCCTGTTCGAGTCAGGGCCCCTCGTCGAGAACCCAAGCATCGCCATGTCCGTGTGGGTTCAGCCGGCCCAGGGCTTCTCCATCCTGGAGGTCGATCAACGGGGCGTCGAACGGCCCGCGAATTCACTCGGCGACATCGGTGCGATCGAGATCCCGTAGCCAAGTTCGCCAGCCGTACCCGCCTGCTCGAGGCTCTCGACGGGACCTTTTCCCGAGACGGCGGTATACAGGATTACAATCAGCGAATTCCGCTGAAGGAGTTTTTGCCCGTGCACGCGCAAGCCACAGCCAGCCAGCCCGCGACACTCTCTAGATCCCGCATCCCGATTCTTCCGCGCCGACCGAAGTGGAGCTTTGCCGACTTGAAGCAGCGCTTCTTCTTTGGCGGGAACAGCCTCAAGAGCGCCTTCATCGTGGCGCTGTCCGGCAGTTTTCCGCCGGGCGAGAAGGAGTTCATTCAGTCCGTGCGCCTGTTCATGAACCAGGTCCGGGACCCGAAGCTCATCTCGGATGTCCAAGCCTTCATCGCCCAGGAGGGGCAACACTCACTGCAGCACCGCTTGCTCAACGAGGCGTTCGACCGGCTCGGCTACGCGGCAACGCTGATTTCCGAGCAGTTCGAAGTGATCGAAGAAGACTGGGCCCGGGAGCGATCGGACGCCGACCGCCTGGCCGTGACCGTCGTGATGGAGCACATCACGGCCGTGATGGCGCACTTCGCGCTGACTCGGCCTGAGGAGTTCGACCCCCTCCCCGAATCGCTTCGAGAGCTCCTCCTTTGGCACGCAATCGAAGAGATCGAGCACAAGTCGGTGGCCTTCGATGTGTACGAGGAATGCGTCGGCGATCGAAATCTGCTTCGTCGCTGGCTGTTGCAGCAAATGATCCTGTTCCCGCTCGGCACTCGCGAGTTCCAGCGCATGCTACTGACCAAGCTAGGCGCGAAGCCTACGTGGAAGGAGCGCGCCGAGATGGCGAGGTATCTGTTTGGCCCCGGGGGCCTGATCGTGAGCGTGCTGCCCCACTACTTGGCGCTCCTCAAGCCTGGGTTTCATCCCTGGGACGTCGACGACTCTCAGCTCGTCGAGGAATGGAAAGACCACCTTCAAGCAGCGCTGAGCTAAGCTCGCGGGGACGGCAACCGGCCGCCTGCCCGACGGCGGTGAAGTCGCTGCCGACAACCACCATGTGCGTAAGATGATGCGTTCCGTGGTTGAGTGACGCCAGGAACCAAGTTAGAAAGGCTGCGGCCGTGCGGAGAGTGCCGCCGGGCTCGATGGAAGGAAAGGTGATGATCAAGCAAGCGTTGCTGCGCGCGTTGACCGTGTCGTGCTGGCTACTCGTCCTCCAAGGATGCAAGTCGGATACCGCGAAGGACGCAAACATCGATCCAGTTCTGGTGCTGGAATACGGCATGTCGCCAAGGTGGCCCCTGCGCTACACGATCGAAGAAGGCTTCACTGCGACTTCGACCATGGAGCTCTCGACTTCGTCCATGACCACTACGACAGGCGCTGACGAGGAGTTCACCAGTAGTCCGGGCCTTCGGTTCGTGGTCTCCTCCGGTCCTGCAATCAAGCTCCCGAGTGGCAATGTGCGCGTTGAAATCCGGATCGTCATGGCCGAGGCGATCATGCCTCCGGGAGTCAATCCCGAGGTCGAGCGTGACTTGAATAGGAGCGCAGCGCTGCTCAAGGACGTGGGTGGCTGGATCGAAGTCGACGATCGCGGCGCTGTGCAACGCAGCGAGCTCAATCAGGCCGCGAAGAATCCGAATGTGCCGACCCGTCTGATTATGACGATCGTCCAAGCGCGCACGTCGCTCGCGCGGGTCATTCTGCCGGCCGAGCCGGTGGGGCTTG
>CALLDH010000100.1 GCA_937998345.1 uncultured bacterium
ATGCGGGTCGTGATCATTCTTCTGGGACCGATGTCGCCATCGGCCTCGAGCGACGCTACCCGGAGACTCGGGCGGGACCACCCTCAACGCCTCCCTATTTGGTCTTGCTTCGGATGGGGTTTGCCGTGCGACCGACGTTACCGCCGGCCCGGTGAGCTCTTACCTCACCCTTTCACCCTTGCCGCGCGGCCTTTCGACGGCGAGGCGGTCTGCTTTCTGTGGCACTTTCCTCGGGGTCGCCCCCACCAGGCGTTACCTGGCATCCTGCCCTATGAAGCTCGGACTTTCCTCCCGTGTGCGGATGCACACCAGCGATCACGTGAACCTGTCTAACCGACTGAGGGTAAGGCCGGGCGCCGGGCCTTGCAACTACACCGGCGAGCTGACCGCTGATGCGGGCGAGGACTCCGGCAGCGGGACTCGCACCACATCCACGAGGATGTAGAGCAGCCCGAGGAGCACCACGACGGTCTCCCAGATGTACTGCTCGTCGTACCAGCCGATGAAGAACTGTAGAATTACGCCCCCGATCCCCACGAGGATCAGCGCGACGGTATAGCGAAGGCGTTCAATCGCTAGCGGGGCCATCAACACGACGAAGCTATAATAGTAACAAGTGAGCTCGAAGAACCCGATGATCAGGATCGAGCTCCCTGCCAGGACGGCCCATGGGGCCAGCCGCCGGCCCGCGACTGCGAGCAGAACGAACATCCCGAGGAGGATGAGGGCGTGGAGCCAGCGCCTGTCGTGTTTCGTTTCCTTGCGTGCTTGCTTCCACTTCGCCCAGGGGTCATCGAGGCTCGAGTCCTTGGTGAATCGGCCGACCTGACTCGGCTTGTACGAGAGCACCGTCGGGAGCCCCATGTGGTTGGTGAGCGGCGTCTCCGCGTGTTTGAAGGTGTTCGAAAGGAAGTCCGCGTGCGCCTCGTAACCATTGACCGCCATGCTCGCGCCAACCAGGACCACGAGCCCCAGGACGCCGCCAGCGATGAACCGTTTGTCGCTTGCATCGAGCCAGGGCCGGCTGATCTTCTTTCGGCGAACGAAACGGTCGACGACCGCCGCAATGGGTCCGCCGGCAAGCGCAGCGGGGAATAGCCGGAGGAGCGCACTCCACGAGAGCGCGAATCCGGATAACAACGGGAAGCCGCGCTTCAACAAGCACACGGCCGCGACGGCCATGAAGAACCACGGCACGCGGGCGAAGCTGCCTCCCGTCCAGAAATACGCCCAGGGGTAGCCGGTGCCCCAGACGAGCACCGCAAGTGCGGTGGAACGCAAGCCGAACGCCCAGAAGATCATCAGGAACGCGCCGGCATAGAGCGAGAGGTCGATCATCGTGTAGCGTAGGATCCACTTTCGGAACGTTTTCAGGTCGTCGGGATCGACTTTCGCAGAGGACACGTTTGGAACCTGATCACGCCAACCGATGTTGCTGAGGAAGGCGGCGATCATGTTGGAGATCGGGCTCGCGTTGTACCCGTGGTCCATCAACATGTCTTTCCACCAACTGGATCCCATGACCGTTCGGAACGAACGCGTGTCTTGGCGGAACGCCTCCCAGCGCTCGGGGGAGAAATGCTCGGCGCAGCTCTCCTGATAGCGCAGGGCGTCGTCCTTGCTCACGTAGTGCAAGCGATTGTCGACCAGGTCACGGATCTTGCGCTTTTGGATGTCCGCTTCGCCGCGGTCTTCGTAGTCGGCTGCCAGGACGCACTCGTAGAGACGCTCGTATTCGTTTTCCTCGAAGTACTTCGAGCCCACGTAATAATGAAAGGTGTCCCAGTAATGGACGATGCGGGAGCTATGGAAGACGCCGAAGTTCACCCAGGCGGTAGCGCACGCGACGATAACCCAGACGAGCGCGCCGCCCTCCCACCACTGCCGGGCGTCCTGCTCCTGTTTGGCAAGCCAGACGCCGCGCGCGGCCCAGGCAACGATCAATGCACCCAGGACGTAGACACCCCAGCTCGCAAACCAGGGAGCAAGCCTCGCTCCGTAGAGCCGGTAACTCGAGATCGCGACCATCGCGACCGAAAGCGCCGATGCACCCCAGAGCGCCTTCTTGCTTTCCTCGACGCGAAAGAGCGCAATGAAGAAGAGCAGTCCGAGCAAGGCGATCCCGAGGCGATATCGATGATCGCGCTTTTCGAGGATCTTCTTCCACCACCAACTGCTCGTGTTCTTGACCTTGACGGGAGGGGGCCACGCGGACGGCGTCTCGCAAAAGACTTGCACCTCACCCAGGCTGTAGAAACTGTCTCCACCCTGCGCCCGCACGCGCACGTATCGCCCGGAGCCCTGCAGGCCGCGGGAGCCGCGGCGCCGCATGCCTGCACCGGCCGCTGGGTCAGCTACCCACAGTGTGGTGAAGCTCGCGCCGTCGTCGGAGAGCTCGACGATGTAGTCGTCGTTGTTGTCGCCTTGCAGGTCGACCGCGGTCACGCGCGTGGTGGCGCCGAGATCGTACAGGACGTGACTCTCTGCGCCGTCGAGCACCGATGTCAGCTCACTCCGCCAGGGGTCGCCTTCGCCGGCTAGGACGCCGTCCGTCAGGCGTTTGGGTTGATGGACACCGGGCCGGGCCGTGGGCGACTTGCCGGCGAGCAGATTGCCGGACGGACAGGCTTCGTCCTGAGCCGCCGCCGGAGCGGCCCCAATCAGGCAAAGCAAGGAAAAGAGGGCGATTCGATTCACGACGGCGCGCACCGTACGCAACGGAGTCCCCGCTGACAAGTACCCGGATCCAGGCCTGAAATCCGCTCGGTTTCAAGCCCTGGACTTCCGCGCCCCGCGGACTTACTCATGCATCGATGGATTCCGAGTCTTCCAGAAAGGCTTCTGCCGGCGGCAAGCTGCAGGATGTGGTGCTGGTGTACGGCGCCTCGGACGATGGCAGGGGGTACGAGGTCCTTCGCCAGCGAGGTGACCAGCTTCAGGCCGGACGCCTGCGACCGCTCCACGACGGCAAGCCCATCCACGGAGAGGTCGTCCGCCTCGAGCCGCGCAAAGAGTCCCCCGCTCTCTTCGACGTCGAGGTCCAGCACGACGGCCGCGTCGCGAGCGGTCGTCCGGCTCAGGTGGCCACCGATGAGTACCGCAAGGGCTGGGAATCGATCTGGTCCAGCAAGCGCAAGAGCCGTGAGCTGAATTAAAAAAGGGTGCCGCCGCTCGGCGACACCCTCCCCCCTGTTGCCCTTGGAGTGGCCCTTAAGTCACGTAGTCTTTCAGTCGCTCGACGTCCCGATAGTCTTGCAAACGCGCGAGCCCGGCCGTTTCAACCTGACGCACTCGCTCACGCGTGAGGTTCATAATCTCCCCAACCTCTTCGAGCGTGATCCCGCCCCGGTCCGCCACATCGAGCGCACAGGTTTCGGTCATCTCCCAAATCTCGATGTCCGGGAAGTTGAGCTTGATCGACCCCCGCACCGGGTGGACGTCGATGTAGAGGTGGTATTTGCAGGAGACGAAGGGGCATGGCCGCTCCATGTCCTTGCACTCCGAGCGGCTCCTGGGCTTCCAGTAGTCGCTTTCCGGATAAAGCTCGCGACCACGATTCAGCTCCGCCTTACTCAGGCGGCGAATCGAAATCGTGCGAGCACGGGCGCGTGAGCGGCGCTTTCTGCGGCCCCTGCGCTCGTCCGTACCGGGCTCGTCGAGCGCGTCTACGAGTGACTCGCGCTCCTCTCCTGGGCTGGATTCCCTGTCGACAACCTCTGCGCTTGCTGCGTCCTTCATGACAACTCTCCCCCTCAAATCTCTCAGACGGCTGCCCGCGCCATGCGGGCACGCATCGTCAGGCGTCGCTCGATGGCCTCGAGCTTTTGCACGAGCTCCTTGCCGAGCTCGCGAACTTCGTTGAGTGCGTCGCCGACGCCTGGATCGTCAGCCCCTTCGCGCTCTTGCTCGTGCACGGCGACCTCGATCGCCTCGTACACACGCTTGAGTTGCCGGCTCAGCGCATCGATGTCGCCACGAACGAAAAGGAACTCCTTCTGGATTTCCTCCATCGTGAACCCCTGATGCATCAGGCGGCGGATGTGGTCGATTTGGCGAATGGCGGTCGCCGGATAGAGGCCCTGGGAGCCCCGGTGCTTGCCCTTGCGGCCGACTCGCACACTCCGCGGCAATAGGCCGAGCTGCACATACTTGCGGAAGGTGGCCTCGCTGAGCCTGGAACCTCGGGCGGTGAAGGTCTCGACGATCTGCTGGACGCTCATTCCGTCGGCATGGGCCTGCTCGATCGACTCGAGCTCCTCGTCGGACCAGCCTCTGGCCTCCGATTCCCGATGTCTCCGCTGCTGTCCCCTAGGTAGAGTCATTTGAATAACTTATAGCGAATGTATTCTATTGAAAATAATTAGGTCAACAGTAAAGTGCGTTAATTTATAAAATATTGATATTATTAGTTTTTTCATGGAATTCTTGAGTCGAAATCCAGAAGAACCCATGACTTTCCGATCGTCGTAGGCTTTTCAAGATCGGATTTGGGGGGGAAATTGACGGGATCCTCTGAACCCAGTACCTCCCTCCAAGCGCATGGATTCACGGGCGTTTCGACGATTTCGGCGGAACAAGGGGGCTCTCGCGGGACTCGTCCTGGTCGTCGCGGTGACGACACTGGGCCTCGTGGGCCCCTGGTTGGCTCCCTATGACCCGGTGGACCAGTTCACCGATGCCCTGCTCCTCCAAAACGGCCTTCCGGCGGGGCCAGGCGTCGACTCGGGGCACTGGCTGGGGGGCGACGTCCTGGCGCGGGACGAGCTGAGCCGACTCCTGAGCGGGGCTCGGGTATCGATGCTGGTCGCGTACCTCGCAACCGCCCTCGCCGTCCTGATTGGCGTGACCCTTGGGCTGGTCTCTGGCTATGTCGGCGGACGGATCGACACGCTCCTGATGCGGCTCGTCGACGTCGTGCTGTCCATGCCTTTTCTGCTGATCGCCATCGTCATGCAACGGGTCTGGGACGCGCCGGGCATCTGGACGATTTGCGTGGTGCTCGGCGTCCTTTCCTGGACGACCCTTGCCCGTGTCACGCGCGCCAAAACGATGGAGGCCCGCGAGCTGGACTACATCCAGGCAGCCCGCGCGCTCGGCCTACGTCACTTCCGAATCCTAGCACGCCATGTTCTCCCCAACGTCATCGGTCCGATCATTGCGATCGCGACCATCCTGGTGGCGCGTATGATCATCGCAGAGAGCGCATTGTCGTTCCTCGGGCTCGGGGTTCGGCCCCCAACCGCAAGTTGGGGCTCGATGCTCAACGACAGCCAGTCACTCCTGCTCGGCGTGCCCCGGCTGACGCTCTACCCCGCGGTCCTGATCAGCATGGCTGTTTTTGGGTTCAACCTCTTTGGAGAAGGGCTGCGTGATGCGTTCGACCCGAAGGACTGAACGCCAAACGGGTCGCCGCTGGGTTGCAGCTGCAGCCGCCTTCGTCGTGGCCGGGCTCCTGCTCGGCTGGGTCATCTCGAACTTCCCCAAAGCGCCCGTCGGTCCCCGTTACGTCGGCGCCGGACATGACACTCCACAGCCCGGGGGAACCTTCATCTTCGCCGCCGGCAGCAACATCCATACGCTCGATCCGCACTTCGCCTACGACACGCTTTCAACGGCGGCGTGCCGGCTCCTCTACGACGGCCTGCTCGACTACGACTACGATGGAAATATGGTCCCCAGCCTTGCGGCCGAGCTACCGGAGATCTCGGACGGGGGTAGGATCTTTCGCTTCAAGCTGCGCGACGGGATCAAGTTCCACAACGGCCG
>CALLDH010000101.1 GCA_937998345.1 uncultured bacterium
GAGCCATGGCCGTGCTCATAGGCTGCCGCCAGCTCGTTCTTGCTGCTGATCAGCTCACCCCCGGTCGTGAAGTCAGGCCCTTTCACGAACTTCATCAACTGCTTGGTTGTGAGGTCCTCGTCGATGAGCGCCACGCAAGCCTGAATCACCTCGGACAAATTGTGAGGTGGGATCGAGGTTGCCATCCCAACCGCAATGCCTTGGGAGCCGTTTACCAACAGGTTCGGAAAGCGCGCAGGGAGGACGATCGGCTCAAACAAGCGCCCGTCGTAGTTCGGACGAAAGGCTACGGTCTTCTTGGCAAGCTCGACCAGGAGCTCGTCCGCGAGCTTCTGAAGGCGCGCCTCGGTGTAGCGCATCGCTGCCGCCGAATCACCATCCGGAGAGCCGAAATTGCCGCGGCCATCCACGAGCGGCTGCCGCAGGGTGAAGGGCTGGGCCATGCGGACTAGGGCGTCGTAGATGGCGGTGTCGCCATGCGGGTGAAACTTGCCCATCACGTCACCGACGATGGCCGCCGACTTCCGGTGCTTGACGTCGCTCCGCAAGCGAAGCTCATTGAACATGGCGTACAGAATTCGCCGCTGCACCGGCTTCAGCCCGTCCCGTACATCGGGAAGCGCGCGCGACGTGATGACACTCAACGCGTAGTTGAGATAGCGGAGCTGCGCTTCGACGACGAGCGACGCGTCCTCGATGCTGTCCATGGGGAGCTCGATCTGTGGAGCCCCCTTCTTCTTCCGACGACGCGCCATCCGAAAACCTGCTCGCATGTAGCAGCCTCGGAAAAGCCAGGGCAACTAAAGCGTTTGCAAAACTTCGAACGGAATTAAGGTTTTGCGTCCATGGGCCAGAAATGATTCACGGGCTTGGCCCCCTTCCCGACTGCAAACGCATGAGCGAGGGCGCCGGTAAGCCAGGCTTTGGCCCCTTCGACGGCAGCGGGGATGTCCTGTCCCAGGGCCAGCCGAGTCGCGATCGCGGCGGAGAGCGCGCACCCAGTGCCGTGAAAGCGACCGGCGACAATTTCGGTGGGGGGGAGCTCGGTGACCTCGCCATCGTGCAGGAGCACGTCGGTGCCCCGGGCCGAGCCTTCGAGATGGCCGCCCTTGACGAGAACGGCCGACGCGCCAAGCCTAGCGATCCGCTCGGCGGCTTCCCGCGCATCTGCGAGCGAGCGCACAGCCATCTCAGCCAGCAACGCCGCCTCCTGCGCATTCGGGGTCACGAGCGCGGCACGCGGGACGAGCACTTCCTTATAGGCCTCCACGATGTCCCCTTTCGAGAGCGGCTTTCCGCGGGTTGGCAGCCAGACAGGGTCCACCACCCAAGGAAAACGGGTCTCCCTCATGAAGGACCCGACCACGTGGGCAACCGCGGGCGACCCAAGCGCGCCGGTCTTTGCTGCCGACAGTTCGACGTCCCCCAGCAGGCTCGAGAGCTGCGCCCGAACGAGGTCCGGGGATAGCAACTCGACTTCCTCCACCCCTTCGGTGTTCTGCACGGTGATCAGAGTGGGCACAGCCGCGCCGTATCCGCCGTGCTGCTGAATCGTCTTGAGGTCCGCTTGCACGCCTGCACCACCCGAGGGGTCCGAGCCTGCAACCGTCAACACCGCCGGGGGCGCGTCACTCATTGCCGCTCGAGCGCTTCGCGGCACTTGGCCAAGGCACGCCGTGCTGTGTCGTCGATCTTCGGGAAGCCGACGCCGAGACCCTCCAGCGTCTCTTGAACGATGCGGGCCACCTGAAGTCGCATGTAGGGTTTGTCGTCCGCAGGGATGGCGTACCAAGGAGCCCAGGGGCGCGATGTCTCGTTGAGTGCATCTTCAAACGCGCGCATGTAGTCGGGCCAGCGCTCCCGCTCCTTGACGTCATCCGTGTTGAACTTCCAATTCCGGCTCGGCTTGTCGATGCGCCGGAGCAACCGCTTCTTCTGCTCTTGAAAGGACACATTGAGAAAGAACTTCACGATGATCGTGCCGTTCTCCGCGAGGTGCCGTTCGAAGTTGCGAATCGATTCGAAGCGCTCGCTCCAAATGGTTTCGAGATCGAGGTTAGGCAGCCGCTGACCCTCGAGGAACTCCGGATGCACGCGTACGACCAGCACTTCTTCGTAGTGACTGCGGTTGAAGACGCCGATGCGGCCACGCTCCGGCAGTTGTTGAGCCACTCGCCAAAGAAAATCATGGTCGAGCTCCTCGTCGGAGGGCGCCTTGAACGACGACACTTGGAAGCCGGCCGGATTCACCCCGGTGAATACGTTCCGGATCGTCCCGTCCTTCCCGCCGGCATCCATCGCCTGAAAGACGAAGAGCACTGCATATCGGTTGTCGGCATAGAGCTTCCTTTGAAGCTCGTAGATTTCCTGGGTCCGCTCCTTGCGGGCCGCCTCGAGCGCCACCTTGTCGGCCTCGCTTGAAGGCGCGGTCGGCGCCGCATCGATACGGAAGCTGCCATCGAAGGCGACCCGCAGGTCGCTCTGCGGCGCACGCCATTTGCGGCCCACGGTCATTCGTCGGATTATACACCATGGTCGCCATCTCAGCCTCAGACCCGCATCCGAGAAAACGCATCGCCGTCGAGGACAGCGAGATGTCCTACGTCGACACCGGCGGAGAGGGTCCCATCGCGGTCTTCCTGCACGGCAACCCGACCTCGTCGTACCTATGGCGCAACGTGATCAAAGACGTTGCCCCGGTCGCGCGCTGCCTCGCTCCGGACCTCGTCGGCATGGGCGACTCGGGCGAGAGCTCGAGCGGCTATGGCTTCGTCGACCATCGGCGGTACCTCGACGCCTGGTTCGATGCGGTGGTTGGAGACCAGCCGGTCTTCTTGGTGATTCACGACTGGGGTTCGGGGCTCGGCTTCCACTGGGCTCGACGCCATCCCGAGCAGGTCAGGGGCATCGCCTACATGGAGGCCATCGTCCGCCCTCTCGAAAGCTGGGACGACTGGGCCGAGTCTGCGCGCAAGATCTTCAAAGCGATGCGATCACCCGCAGGGGAAGAAATCATCCTGGAGAAGAACGTTTTCATCGAGCGCATCCTGCCCTCATCGATCCAACGGAAGCTCAGCGGCGAGGAGATGGACCGGTATCGCGCGCGCTTCACCTCGCCAGGCGAATCAAGGCGCCCCACTCTCACCTGGCCCCGCCAGATTCCCATCGGCGGCGAGCCCAGAGACGTTCACGAAATCGTCGAGGCTTATTCGAAATGGCTGCAGGCCAGCAGCTCGGTGCCGAAGCTCTTCATCAACGCCGACCCCGGCATCGTCTTGATCGGCCCGCAGCGCGAGTTCGCGCGACAGCTTCCCAACCAGGAGGAGATTACGGTGAAAGGCCTCCACTTCATTCAAGAGGATTCGCCTGCAGAGATTGGCGAAGCGGTTGCTCGATTCGTGCAGGCCAACGCCTAAGCGCTAGGGCAAGGCTTCGGGGCTGATCCATTCGTCGGGGGGCGGAGCGCACTGCGGGTCCTTGCCGGACGCGCGAGCTTTCTCGTATGCCTGCATCGCCTGCGGGAGGTTAGCGTGGAGCTTCGCGATGCGGGTCTCGTCGGAAGGGTGCGTCGATTGCCACTGCGCCGGCCCTTCGCCGCTCATCTGTGCCATGTTCTGCCAAAGAGTGATCGCCTCCGCAGGATAGAAGCCCGCCTCTGCCATGAAGATCTGGCCCACTTGGTCCGCCTCGGACTCGTGCTTGCGGCTGAACGGCAGGAGCACACCGAACTGCGCACCGACACCGAGCCCGCCAACGACGAGGTCCTGATACTGGGGGGCCGCCGCACCCGCCGCAATGGACGCCGTGTTCATGGCCGTGTCCGCCAGGATCGATTGCGACATTCGTTCATTCCCGTGATTCAACAACACGTGCCCCACTTCGTGGCCAAGGACCGCGGCGAGCTGCCCGGCCGTCGTCGCGACGTCGAGCATCCCCGTATGAACACCAATCTTTCCGCCTGGGAGTGCAAATGCGTTCGGCGTCGAGTCCTCGAAGACCAGCACCTCCCAGCGGCCGTCGTCCGGACCGTACTCCCGGGGGATGACCTCCAGAATGGCAATCACCACGCATTTCACATACTCGTTGATCGCCGGATCCTGGTTGAGCTCTCCGTGCTGCTTCAAGCTCGCAAACGCGGCGATGCCCATCGCGTCCATCCTGTCCTCGTGGATGAGCGTCAGCTGCTTGCGCCCCGTCATCGTCGTCGAACAGGCGGCTGCCAAGAGCGACAAAGCCAACACCAAGATCCCGTTTCTCACACACCGACTATAGCGCCATGCTAGGCTCCTCGCACTCATGGCTCACGACGGTCAGGCCCAGTTCCCAAGCACGCGCATGCGGCGCAACCGCCACTCCGATTGGATCCGCCGCCTCACGCGAGAATCCAACGTCACGCCGGCCGACCTCATCTGGCCGGTGTTCGTCCAAGAAGGGCGAGGCGTGCGCACGCCGGTTCCCTCGATGCCCGGGGTCGAACGCCTGAGCATCGATCTCCTGGTGGACGCCGTGGGCGAGGCCAAGTCGCTCGGCATCCCAGCCGTCGCGGTGTTCCCCGTGACGCCCCCGGAGCTCAAGACAGCAAACGGCGACGAAGCGACGAACCCCGACAACCTGGTATGCCGCACCGTTCGCAGCATCAAGGACGCGCACGACGGCATCGGCGTGATCTGCGACGTCGCGCTAGACCCGTACACCACCCACGGGCAGGATGGCATCGTCCGCGATGGAGAGGTCCTCAACGACGAGACTGTGGCGGTGCTCTGCGCCCAGGCTTTCGTGCAGGCGCGAGCTGGCTGCGACGTGATCGCCCCAAGCGACATGATGGACGGCCGCATCGGCGAAATCCGCCATGCGCTCGACGCGGAGGGGCTCGACCACGTCAGCCTGCTCGCGTACTCCGCCAAGTACGCTTCGGCATTCTACGGCCCCTTCCGTGATGCGGTCGGCTCGGCCAAGAACCTCGGCACGGCCGACAAGCGGACGTACCAAATGGACCCCGCCAACGTCGACGAGGCGCTCCGCGAAGTCGCGCTCGACGTGGCCGAGGGGGCCGACATGGTCATGGTCAAGCCGGGCATGCCCTATCTCGACATCGTCCGCCGCGTGAAGGAGTCGTTCGGGCTCCCGACGTTCGCCTACCAAGTCAGCGGCGAGTACGCGATGCTGCGCGGGGCTGCCGACCAGGGCTGGCTCGATTGGGATAAGGTCATCCTCGAGAGCGTGCTGTCCTTCAAGAGGGCCGGCGCCGATGGGGTCCTGACCTACGCGGCCCCCGAAATCGCCAAGCTCCTCGGCGCCTGAGCCCCGTTTTTGGGATGACGGGGCCTCCGACCCTTGGGTTGCCCGGGCCGACCCCATGTGCCAAACAGCGGGTTCTCAGACCTAGGAGTCCCTGCATGTACCGATGTCAGCTTTGCAATCGAGTGTCGCGCCCCGGAGAGCGGGCGACGAAGGTGGTGACCGAACGCCGGCCCGCCGAGTACCCGAGCCGCGGCAAAGCACAGAAGGGCCGCCCCGGCGCCCGGTCGAAGTTTGCGGACGATCCAGGCGGCGCAGGCTACGAAATCGCCAAGGAAGCGGTCATGTGCACGACATGCGCGCAGGAGCATCTCGCGAAGGAAGCCGCGCAAGAAGCCGACTCGCTCGGCATCTAGTGAAGCCGCGCCAGTCCCGAGTGTGGTAAGTCGCCTCGATGGAGTGGCCGATCGCGATCGTCTTAGGTTCCGTCGCCATGGGCGCCGTCGTCGGCCTGATCGCCCCTGGGCGTGGCCGGCTCCTCGACGCGATCCGGACCTTCGCGATCGTCTCTTCGGTCGCCGTCGTCGTGGGAAGACTGATCCCCGACGCGATCAGCGCCGGAGGCCCGGTGGTCCTGATTGCGGTCGCCGTCGCGTTCCTCGCGCCATGGCTGATCGAACAAGCCGCACAGGAGGACCCCGAGCACGATCACTCGTCCACGATGGGCCTCGAGCTCAGCTACTGGGGCCTGATGATTCACAAGCTCGGCGACGGCCTCGCCCTGGGCTCTTTCACCGGAGAGGCGCACGCCGGCCATCATCACGGCGACGTGCTCACCGCCATCGCCGTACATTCGGTGCCGGTCACCGCGCTGATCACGCTCGCGTTCACGTCGGCGCACGGCGTCCGCAGCGGTATCCGGCGCGCGATCGGACTGGCAGCGGTCGGCTGTTTGGGGGTCGTCCTCGCACAGCAAACATCGCTCGGAGCCTGGACACGCGGCGAGGCCTGGATCGAGGCAGCGGTGAGCGGCCTCTTGCTCCACGTGGTGACGCACGACTGGGCCCACGAGCACGACAGCCCGGCCCTCCCCGGCTGGCCGCAGGTCATCGCGATCGCGGCCGGTGTCGGCGTGTTGCTGCTCGGACGCTAACTGCCCAGAAGCTCACGGCACGCGATCACAGCTCCGTCGATTGCTCGCTGAACGGTTCGCTGCTGCTCCACCAGCGGCACTGAGATCACGCGCTCCGCCGTGAGCACCGCGCCGGTCCAGCCGTTGCGGTGCCAGTGCGCGCCCGCCGTAAGCGTCGGGAGATCCTCCTTATCGGGATACGGCCACGGTGTGACGTAGAAGTACGGCTGGTCGTAGGATCCGTCGCCCGGGGAGAAGCCGACTCCGATGCTTCGCGCCTCCTCCGCGCCGCCACCGGCATCGAGTGTCATCAAGCTCGCCACATCGAAGTGGTGAGGCCAGCATCGCACCGGAGACGCTTCCGGTTCCTTCACGACGATGTCGTGAATCGAAGCAAACGCGTTGGCGAACCATGCGGCAAGCTCCGTGCGCGCCTCGGCCCCTGCATCCGAAAACACCGCACCTTCACCAACCGGATGCGGGGGCATCTCGTGAACGGGCAACGCGATCGCAGCCTCGTCGCCGGCCATTTCTTTACCCAGCCAAGCCCGTGCTTGCTGCAAGGCTCGACCAGCGAGGCGCATCGAAGAGCGCTCGCGCGCGCCGTCTATCACCAGCAGCTCCAAGCTTTCGAACACCAGCCCGGCTTGCAGGGACTCCGGACCGGCGTGGCGGCCTTCGAGCACACCGAGCTGGGAATCCCATCCGAGGTTGGTTTGGGCATAGTCCGTTTGTGCGGGAAGCAAGCTCGTCCCTGGCCCGCTCACCAACTGCGCTGCCCAATGCAACTGAAGCCGCGCCTCCGTGAGCCCCCCTGGAAACGCCGCCCCAAGGGGCTTCCAGGTCATATCGACGTGACTCCCGCGTAGTGGATGCCCGTGAGATGCGCGATTTCGCGCTTCCAGGTCGTGAGGTCAGCGAGCTCGAACTGATCGAGATGCGCATGCCCGCAGCCGCGCGCCAGCACCTTCATCAGGTCGACGGTCGCGCGGAAGTAGTTATCGAGCTGCTGCGCCGACTTTTCGATCTCGAGTCGCGCTCGCAGATGCGTCCGCTGCGTAGCGATTCCGACGGGGCAATTGTTGGTCTGGCAGGCCCGCATCCCGAGGCAACCGATGGCTTGAAGCGCAGAGTTCGAAACAGCAATCGCGTCGGCGCCCAGGGCCAGCGCCTTCACGAAATCGCTTTCGGTCCGAAGCCCGCCTGTGATGACCAGGGTGACGTCCGTGCGCTCGCGCGCATCGAGATGACGCCGCGCACGCGCCAAGGCCACCATCGTCGGGACGGAAATGTTGTCCCTGAAGATGTTGGGCGCTGCCCCCGTCCCGCCGCCGCGACCGTCGAGGATGATGTAGTCCGCGTCCGCCTCGAGCGCGACGTCGATGTCGTTTTCGATATGCTGAGCGCTCAGCTTGAAGCCGACGGGAATGCCGCCAGTTGCATCCCGTACTTCCTCCACGAGGCGACGGAAGTCGGCGGGCCCATCCAAATCGGGAAAGGTTGCAGGGCTGATCGCCGCCTGCCCCGGCTCGAGCCCTCGCACAGCGGCGATCTCCGGGCTCACTTTGTTGCCGGGCAGATGGCCGCCGGTGCCGGTCTTGGCGCCCTGCCCGCCCTTGAAGTGAAACGCCTGGCACTTCCTGACCTTGTCCATGCTCCAGCCGAAACGTGCGGAGGCCAGCTCATAGAAGTAACGGGAGTTGTTCGCTTGCTCGTCGGGCAACATGCCGCCCTCGCCAGAGCAGATTCCGGTGCCAGCCATCTCTGCGCCCCTCGAGAGTGCAATTTTGGCCTCGCGGCTCAGGGCACCAAAGCTCATGTCACTGACGAAGAGCGGAATATCGAGATGCAGTGGCTTCTTGGCCCTGGGGCCGATGACGACGTCGGACGCGACCGGCACATCGCCGAGCAAGGGCTTCTTCGCGAGCTGAGCGGTCAATAGCAACACGTCGTCCCAAGAGGGGAGCTGCTGCCGCGGAACCCCCATTGCAGACATCGGGCCGTCGTGGCCGACCTTCTTGAGACCATTGCGCGCCAGCTCCTGGATGTGCTGGTTGAAGGGCTCCTCGGGGCCCCCGTGCACGTCGGCGTAAAGGCCAAGGTACGCCTGGCGATCGTAGGGCTGCGGTGACTTCTCCGCCCAAGCCCGAATCTCTTCTTTGTCGACCAGCACCGCGTCCGCGTCGTGATCGACCCAGGCTCGGAACTTCGGAAGCACCTCCACGTTGTTGTAAGAGCTGACACCGGTGTCGTACCGATAGTCCCAGCCGTGTAGGCCGCAGATTAGGTTCTCTCCCTCGACCCGGGCATCGGCCATCAGGGCGCCGCGGTGAAGACACCTGCCGTACAACACCGAGACCTCGTCGTCGTACCGAAGCACGACCAAGTCGACGTCCGCTACCAACGCATAGGTTGGCACTCGGTCCGGGAGCTCACTCCACTTGGCGACCGGAACCTTCTCTTGTTTGCGAACCTGCGTGACGGTCATGCGCTCCCTTGCATTAGATGAGTAGAGGGTCGGCGAGAACTTCGACTGTCGCCGGGCCGTCGTGCGCCAGTGCCTCGGCAAACGCGCCCTCGAGTTGTTTGGCGTCCGTCACGCGAAGCCCCAGCGCCCCGCAAAGCTCGGCGTACTCCGCGAAATTCGGGTTGTGGAGCGATGTTTGCCACACGTCGTAGTCGGCAGTGCGCTGCTCCTTGCTGATCTTGCCAAGCTCGCTGTTGTTCAGCAGGACGTGGGTGATGTCCATGCCGTACTTCACCGCCGTGGTGTACTCCGCCATGTACTGTCCGAAGCCGCCGTCACCTGTGACCGCGATGACCTTGCGGCCGCTGAAGCGCGAATCGCTTTCCTGAGTTGCGGCCCAGGCACCCATCGCAGCGGGGTAACCGAAGCCAATCGAGCCGAGATACCCGCTCATCAGAACGCTTTGCCGCTGACATTCGAAATAGCGGCCAAACGAGTACGTGTTGTTGCCGACATCCACCGCGATGATGGCGTCCGAGGGCGCCGTCGCGGTCAATGCCGCAAAGATCGCCGCCGAGTGGACCCCGCCGCCCTCCTCTTCGTTGAGCCGCCGAGCCTTTTCTTCCCGCCAGATTTGCCATCGGTCGACCACATCGGAGCGCTGGTCGACCGCCGCGGTCGACTCGAGCCGCTCCTTCATGAGCCCCGCCGTCACTCCGATCTCACCCCAGACGGGAACCGTCACCGAGTGAAGCCGCCCCAGCATCATCGGGTCGTAGTCGACTTGAACGATCGGCTTGTAGCTCGTGATGCCGGTGTGATTGCTGAAGCTCGCGCCAAACACCACGAGCAAGTCGGCTTCGTTCATGAACCAACTCGCCACGGGAGTCCCGCTGCGCCCGAGCACGCCACATCCGAGGGGATGATCATCGGCGATGAGACCCTTGCCCTTGAACGTCGTCATCACTGGCGCGTTGAGCTGCTCGGCGAGCGCAATGACCGGCTCCATCACGAAGCGTGCGCCATGCCCAACGATGAACACAGGGCGCTTGGCCTCGGCG
>CALLDH010000102.1 GCA_937998345.1 uncultured bacterium
GAAGATGGTCATGCCGGGCGACAACGTGAAGATGAAGGTCAACCTCATTACGCCGGCAGCCATGGAAGAGAAGCAGCGCTTCGCGATTCGCGAGGGCGGCCGAACCATTGGTGCAGGCGTCATTTCCAAGATCATTGAGTAGAACAATGGCAGCGAACAAGATCCGGATTCGACTCAAGGCTTACGATCACCGATTGCTAGACCAATCGGCGACGGAAATCGTCGACACGGCGAAGCGCACAGGCGCACGGGTCGCGGGTCCGATTCCGTTGCCTACACGCATCAACAAATACACCGTGCTGCGTGGACCCCACGTGGACAAAAAGTCGCGAGAGCAGTTCGAGATTCGGACTCACAAGCGACTCTTGGACATCCTGGATCCCACTCAACAAACGCTCGACGCCCTCATGAAGCTGGATCTTTCAGCGGGCGTCGATGTCGAGATTAAGTCGTAAGGCGGTAGGTCCATGCCCAAGGTAAAGGTCTACAACTTGAGTAAGAAGGGCGTCGGAGAGATGGATCTCTCGGACAGCGTCTTCGATGCCACGGTCAACGAGAGCCTCCTCTATGATGTTCTCAAGGCCCAGCTTGCGAGCCATCGCAAGGGCGCTGCTTCGTCCCAGACACGGGCGGAAGTCAGCGCGACCAGTCGCAAGCTCTACAAACAGAAGGGCACCGGCGGCGCTCGTCATGGCTCCAAGCGCGCACCGATTTTCGTCGGCGGCGGCGCGGCCCATGGCCCGAAGCCGCGTGACTTCGGTTACAGGCCTCCGCGCAAGATGCGGCTCGGTGCGCTCAAGGGCGCCTTGAGCCTCAAGCTTCGGGAGGGTCAGTTGCTGATCGTCCAGGACTTCGAGCTCTCCGAGATCAAGACGAAGAAGCTCGCTGAGGTTCTCGACAAGCTCGAGGTCAACGGCGGCGCTCTCATCGTCGATGTCAAAGACAACGAGAAGCTGCGTCTCAGCGCTCGCAACCTGCAGGGCCACTCGGTTCTCCCGCCCGAGGGTGTGAATCTGTACGACCTGCTCCGCCATGAGCATCTCGTGCTCACCCAAACCGCCGTGCAAGCTCTGGAAGCGAGGTGTCAGTGATGAACGCCGAGCAAGTCATCAAGCGCCCCCTGTACCTCACGGAAAAGGGTTCACGGCTGCGCGAGGACGAGAACAAGTACACGTTCGAGGTCGACCTCGACGCGAACAAGCTCCAGATCAAGGACGCCGTCGAGACTTTGTTCAAAGTCACGGTCCGCGACGTCCGGACTCTGATCGTGCGCGGTCACATGAAGCGCATGGGCAGAGGCTACGGGAAACTCCAGAACTGGAAAAAGGCCATCGTCACGCTCCCCGAGGGTGAGACGATCGACTTCTTCGAGGGTGTCTAAAGATGGCAATCCGTAAATTCAAACCCACGTCGCCTTCCCGCCGCTTCTACGAAGCGCCCGATTTCGACATGATTACGCACGGGAAGCCCGAAAAGAAGCTTCTCGACGCAAAGAAGCAGACCGCCGGTCGCAACAACCAGGGGCGCATCACGTCGCGCTTCCGGGGAGGCGGCCACAAGCAGCGCTACCGCATGGTCGATTTCAAGCGGAACAAGATCGGTGTCCCGGCGACCGTGAAGACCATCGAGTATGATCCGAACCGCTCGGCTCGCATTGCACTCGTGTGCTACGCGGACGGCGAGAAGGCCTACATCCTCGCGCCCGACGGGCTCGAGGTCGGCCAGCAGGTCATTTCGTCGCGACATGCGGACGTGAAGCCTGGCAACGCCATGCCGCTTCGCCACATGCCGCTCGGCACGATGATTCACAACATCGAGCTGAAGATCGGCAAGGGCGCGCAGCTCGTGCGCTCGGCGGGCACCGCAGCCCAGCTGATGGCCAAGGATGGGAACTATGCTCAGATTCGACTTCCCTCTGGCGAAGTCCGGCTAGTGCACCTCAACTGCCGCGCGACGATCGGACAGGTCAGCAACTCGCTACACGCGCGTATGACCCTCGGAAAAGCGGGTCGTAGCCGTTGGCTCGGCCGCCGGCCTCACAACCGCGGCACCACCATGAACCCGGTCGATCACCCGATGGGTGGTGGTGAGGGCCGCACCGCGGGCGGACGTCATCCGTGCTCGCCGTGGGGCCAGCTCGCCAAGGGCCTGAAGACTAGAAAGAACAAGGCGACCGACAAGCACATCGTTCGCCGGCGGAAGAAGAAGTAATGGCGCGTTCAGTCAAAAAAGGTCCGTTCATCGACCAGCACCTCGAGGAGAAGGTCGAGGCAGCGAACAAGTCCGGCGACAAGAAAATGATCCGCACGTGGTCGCGCCGCTCCACCGTGACGCCCGATTTCGTCGGGCACACGTTCGCCGTTCACAACGGTCGCAAGTTCGTGACGGTCTTCGTCACGGAGAATATGGTTGGGCACAAGCTCGGCGAGTTCGCGCCCACCCGAACATTTGGCGGTCATGCGTCGGACAAGAAGGGTGGCCGCAAGATCAACCCGCAGACGGGTAAGAGGTGATCATGGAAGCGGTTGCAAAAGCACGATTTCAACGGATTTCGCCTCGCAAAGCGCGCGTCGTACTCAACATGGTGCGCGGCAAGAACGTCGCGGAGGCGCTCAATGAGCTCCGCTTCACAGCGAAGTCGGCGGCTCCCATCGTTGCGAAGGCCATCGGCAGCGCCATCGCCAACGCCAAACAGAAGAACGAAGAGATCAACCTCGATTCGCTCTTCGTGAAGACCGCCTTCGCGGACATGGCGCCGAACCAGCACATGCGGCGTTGGCGCCCGCGGGCGCAGGGCCGCGCCACACGAATCGTCAAGGGAATGAGTCACATCACCGTCGTCGTGAGCGACGGGGAAGAGAGCTGAACCGTGGGTCAGAAAGTACATCCTTATGGTTTCCGTCTCGGCGTCGTAAAGACGTGGAAGTCCAAGTGGTACGAGGACAAGAACTACGCCAAGTGGCTTCATGAAGACCTGAAGCTGAAGGC
>CALLDH010000103.1 GCA_937998345.1 uncultured bacterium
GCCTTTTGAAACGCGATCGGTTCGTAGTACCAGGAACCGAAGCTCGTCAGCTCGCCCAAACCCGGCGTGAACGAGCAGAACAAGCTCCACACCCAGACGTAGAAGACGATCTTCAGGATGTACACGATGTAGATCGGCGGGGGGGTTCCGTAGCCTTGCAAGGCCCAGGATTGGCACACCATCTTGACTCGCTCGGGGAACGGCTTCCTTTGCCACTCACCGATGTCGTACGGGGGCAGGATGGGCTTCAGAAGGGGCATGGGCGGCATGCTATCGATCTGCGCGCCCGCTGTCACCGCCGTTCAACCCGCAAGAACGCGAACGGTGCGCACTACTCAAACGGCCGGGATGGCCCTAGCCGCCGTCCTATGGCACGTTGATCCGAGCGAGGACGAGATGGGAAAGAAGGAAGAGAAATCGGGCAAGTCAAACGCGTTGCCGCCGCTCGAGAGCGACTCGATGACGCCCAAGGAGTCAAAGCTGAAGAAGGCGCAATACGATCAAGCCTTGGCGGATTTTCAGGTGGAGTTGGTGAAGCTTCAGAAGTGGATTCGCACGCAGGGCCTCAAGGTCGTGTTGATCTTCGAAGGGCGCGATGCTGCGGGGAAGGGCGGGGCGATCAAGCGGATCACACAGAGCCTCAACCCGCGTATCTGCCGGGTCGAGGCGCTCGCCACGCCGACGGAGCGTGAGCGCACCCAGTGGTACTTCCAGCGTTACGTGCAGTATCTTCCGGCGGCAGGCGAAATGGTCTGCTTCGACCGGAGTTGGTACAACCGCGCGGGCGTGGAAAAGGTGATGGGCTTCTGCACCGAGCAGGAGTATCGTGAGTTTCTCCGCTCTTGCCCTGAGTTCGAGCGCATGCTCGTCCGGTCGGGGATCATCTTGATCAAGTACTGGTTTTCCGTCAGTGACGAAGAGCAAGAGCGCCGCTTCCAGAAACGAATCGCAGACCCGATCCGGCGCTGGAAGATCAGCGAAATGGACTTGAAATCGCGCAGCCACTGGGTCGACTACTCCAAGGCCAAAGACGAGATGTTCGCGCACACCGACATCAAGCAGGCACCTTGGTACGTCGTGCATGGTGACGACAAGCGACGCGCGCGCCTCAACGTGATCGCGCATTTACTCAGCTTGATCCCCTATCAAGAAGTGCCCCAGCCCCACCTCGAGCTTCCCGAACGGCAGAACAAGATCAAGTACATGCGGCCGCCGATGGACGACCAGACTTTTGTTCCCGAGATTTACTGAGCCAGGCATTGGGCGGATGCATTGCGGCTCGGGTGCGCCGGCCCCACAATCCATTGCGTTCGCTGCTCACTCCTGACCCTCTCATGACCTCTGCTTCCCGCCCTCGTCCTCAGCGCCTTACGTTTCTCGCTCTGACCATCTTCCTTCTGGTGGCGGTCGGTTGCACGGGGCTCCTTCAAAACATAGGCGCCCGGTGGGTCACCCGGCAGATCGCAGCGGAGTTCAATCTCGACGAAGCGCAGACTGCTGCAACACGTGCCGCGGTCGACCGGACCATTGCAGCCGCTCCGGCGGCGCTCAGCAGCAAGGTCGACATGCTGGTTGCGACAGTCGACGCCGCAATCGCGAAAGGCCTGACTGAGAAGAAGTTGCTCGGGATGGAGCGCCAGGTCGATGCGCTTCTCGACATCGTCGCCGGGGGAATCATCGACGAAGCGGCCCCGATCATGGCGACTCTCAGAGACGACCAGATCGACTTTGTCGAGGCGCGTATTCAAAAGCGGCTGGATGAGGCGCGGGAAGAGATCGCCGAGCCGAAGGAAGAGCGCGTCGAGAAGCGCCAAGACGCGTTTGTCGAGGCGGTGGACGACTGGGCGGGCAGTCTCACCGACGGGCAGGAAGATTCGTTGCGGACGTTCGTCGCGGGTCTGCCCGATGAAGCGGCGGCGCGGCTCGCGGCCGACGAACGGCGTGTCGCGACCATGCGCGCGGTATTCCGCGAGCATCCGGGTGAGCAGGCGATCCGTGACGCCATCTGGAAAGAATGGAAGAACCGCGAGGACTGGGGCCCAGATGCCCGCCCGCCGGCAGCGCGAAGGGCCGAGGGCCGCCAAGCGTTGATGTTCGTCTACGGCTTGCTCGATGCCAAGCAGAAGGACCACGCGAGCAAGCATCTGCACGAGCTGCACGACAAGGTGAAGGCCTTCTTCGGCGCCGCCGGGACTTAGAAGACCTAGAAGAGCCAGCCTAGGCGCTAGTGTGCGGGCGGTGGGGCGGGACAAACCACGGCTCTAAAAGAGCCAGCCTAAGAAGACCTTGAAGACGTGGGTATTCGTGCGGAAGTCCGTCTTCGTGAGGCTGTTCATGCCGATGGTGTAGTTGACATCGAAGTTCAGCGGGCCGAGGTCGAACTGGACGCCGGCGCGCGCCCCCGCGAGGTAGGGCGCGATCGTATACCCCGGGACGTCCCCCGGACGGAACTGGAGCCCCTTTCGGTTGCCGTCCAGCTCCACGAAGCCCCGGATGTTGAAGGTGTTGACCAGGCCTCCATAGACGAAGATCTTGAAGTAAGGGTTCGCGTAGGGGCGGTAGCCAGCGGTCAGCGGGATCTCCATCTGGTTCATCCTCACTCTTTGGCCGGTCAGCCTTTCTACGATGTCAGGGTCTTGTCCCTCCGCTATGGCGATCAGCGTGAGCTGTTCTCCGTAAGTGAAGTAGAACCGACTGAAGCCCGCATTCATTTCCACGAAGAATTTGTTGTCGAACGTGACGCGCGCGCCGATTTGCATGCCCCAGTTGAAGAAGCTTGACGCGTTCTTGCCGCCCACGGTGCCGCTGTACGTCATCTCTTGCGTGTCGCCTGGGTTGGGCGGCGGGTCTTCCTCATAAAGGTCGATAGTTGGAACCCGGGGTACGATCGTCGTGCTGCCGATTCCGACGGCGACCTTGATGTCCAGCTTGGGGACGGCGGACGCCGAGCTCGGCGGGAGCCAGACCGCGGCGCAAAAAGTGAGAAGGGCAAGGGCAGGGATTGGTTTCTTCATTGCATCAGTCCGTTAGGCGGGGAAGTAGTAGTCCTTGCCGTCGATGACGAACCTCTTATCCATGATGCGTGGCCACATCGGTTTCACTTTGAGTTTGTCCTTCTGCCAGGTCTCGTGCTCTTCGCGGAGCTTCTCGTAGAGCTCCG
>CALLDH010000104.1 GCA_937998345.1 uncultured bacterium
CTCGCGAGGTCGGTGCCCTCGATCGCGGCGTTGAGCTTCGTTACGTAGCCCGCGTGATGCTTGCCGTAGTGGTATTCGATCGTCTCGGCGCTGATGTGGGGCGCGAGAGCATCTTGGGCCCACGGAAGGGCTGGCAGTTCGATCGCCATGTGTTCATCTCCGTACTTGGTAAAGGGACCGTAGAACGGCCTCGAAGAAGCCGTAGCCTAGATTCCCGCGGATCGTTGATCAAGGCCTTAGCGCTGCTGTGGGCGATGTCCAGACTAGGCAGGCGCGAGATCCGGAGCACCGTCGTTGTCGGCCTCCGGGGCGTTCATTTCGACGAGGCTGCTCTCTCCGTGCGTGACCGCCCACGACGCCCACGGGGATTCCTTGCCCTCTCCCGCACCGACCCCATCGAGCAGGAACCAGTCGGACTGGGCCTTCTGGGCTTGGAGGTCGAGGATGAAGTACCCGCGGCGTTCGCCCTCGTAGTCCCGAACGTGGGGTTCGCTTGCAAAGGCTTCGGCGACGCTGAGGGGGATTCCCGGCGCAGCGCTGATCGCGGGCGCCACGAACTCGACGGCCACCGCAGCATCTCGCGTTTCCTCGGTATAGCTGCCGTCGTCGACGGTGACATCCATCGCCCAGGAGCTGTGAACGTCGCCGGTCACCACCACGACGTTCGAAATCTCGTTCTCGCGGAGGAAGCCCACGAGGCGGTTGCGCGCTTGGTACCCTTGCCACTGATCATCGTTGCCGTAGGTGTCCGGGCCGAGCTTCCACAGGCTCATGAGGACCTGGTTTCCGATCACCCTCCACTTGGCGCGGCTGTTCTGGAGTTGCTCGAACAGCCATGCTTCCTGCTCGGGGCCCAGGATCTGATCCGGCAGATTGGGGTCGTCCGGAGGGAACCCGAGCGCACCGAGCTGCTTTTCCCGGCCTTCGATGCGGGTGTCAATCATGATGATGTCGGCCAGGTTTCCGTATTTTAGCGCACGATATAGCTTCTGGTCGGGGTTGTTCCGAATCGGAATCCACTCGAAAAACGCCCGCCTCGCGGCCGCGACGCGATCGGACCAGTCGCCCTCACCCTCAGGATCACAGGGCTGCTCGCAGCCTGGATCGGGTGGCGTGTGATTCTCTGCACCGCCCACCCATGAATTGTTGGCGGTTTCATGATCGTCCCAGACCACGATGAACGGTGTTTGGCGATGCAGTTCCTGCAGATCCGGATCGCGGCGATATTGAGCGAGGCGCGTGCGATAGTCGTCGAGGGTGACCGTTTCGCGTGGTGGTTCGTGCGGACGAACCGGATCGTCGTCATCGGAGTTGCTCCGATACTCGTAGTAGTAGTCGCCGAGGTGAATGATCGCGTCGAGGTCGGCCCGTTCTGCCATGCGGCGATAGCCATGGAAGTATCCCAAGGCATAGTTGGCGCAGGAACAAACGCCGAACCGGAGCTTGGCGGCATCATTTCCCTTTGGCGCGAGCCGTGTCCGCCCGACGGGGCTCCAACGCCCTTGCACGGCGAAGCGATAGTAGTAGTTCCGGCCCCACACCAGGCCCGGCACGTCGACCTTCACCGTGAAGTCGAGCTCTGCATCGGTGCTCACCGTGCCCTGCGCCGCGCGCTCGAGGAAGTCCGTGTCGAGGGCCATCTCCCACCAGACCTCGACGGGGCCAGGCTCCTCTGGTGTCACGCGGGTCCAGATGATGACGCCGTCGGCCAAGGGATCGCCGCTCGCTACGCCATGCTCGAACAAGTCGCCGGGACCTAGCGGGCCGTTCCACTCGTAATCCGGGAGCTCGGGAAGCGGCGGGGGACCACCGGCGCTGCTGGTACAAGCGTTGAGCAGTAAGGGGCTAAGACCGGCTGCGCCCATCCCCTTGAGGACCTGTCTCCGACTGAAGTGCATCTCTATCCTCCGAAAACGCGGACAACCAAGGCGAAGGTACCCGCGGCGGCGCCGACAAACGAGGTCGAATCGACCACTGCTGGTCCGAAGTCTCGCATTCGCAGCCATTGAAGAAGCGGCCAGATGCCGGCGACGATCGCGAGCTGGCCAAGCTCCACGCCAATGTTGAAGCCAAACAAGGCCTGAATCAGCTGACCGCGCGGGAACTCCTGCTCGAGCAGCACGCCGGAGAAACCGAGGCCATGGACGAACCCGAAGAGGCAGGCGATCAGCCAACGCAGGCGACCGGTGCCGCGCAAAGTCCGGAGCAGCGCGAAGTAGCACGCCGTGAAGAGAGCGAGCCCCCAAAACGCGGGCAGACCCCCGAATGCAGCGCTTGCCACGAAGAGCGCCAACGCGCCGAGGATCACCAGCGCGCCCCCGCGCACCTGCTCCATGCCTCCGTTTTCGAGCGCGACGACCAGGATCGAAGCGGCAATCGTGGCTTCCACAGCCCGTGCATGGGGGACCACGACGCCAAGCGCCGCCGCTGCCAGCGTGACACTGTGCCCGACGGTGAAGCCGGTGACCAGGACCGCCACTTCCCGGAGCTTCCGCGCGACGACGATCAGCAGCAGCAGAAACGCGATGTGATCCCAGCCGCTGAGGATGTGCTCGACGCCAAGACGCAGGTAGCTCCCAATCCCCCCC
>CALLDH010000105.1 GCA_937998345.1 uncultured bacterium
ATCTCGGGCGGCGGCATGCAGATGAAGCTCGGGCTCCAATGGGCGCCGATCCCAGAAGTGCGGATCGGTTGGATGGCCGCGACGCCGAGCTACCTCGTCTACCTCAACAACGAGACGACAGCGACTCAGCAGCTCTCGCCGCCCGGCGGTAATCCTCAGTTCAACGGCACCCAGATCGACGATCTCAGCGGTACCTGGTCGGGTGTCGAGCGAGGGCTCACGCGACTCGGGGCGGCCTACCTCGGGAAGTGGGGCTGGATCGAGGCCGACCTGATCGTGGGGTTCCCGCTGAAGACCCCTACGCTCGACATCGACTGGAGCACCACGACCGACGTGCGCTTGGGGGCCATCATCCGTGTCACCGAGAAACTCAAGCTGGGCGCCGGCTTTTCGACCGACTTCAGCCCGGAGAACACGCCGTCCAGCTTTGGTGACACCAAGATCAACTTCTACGGTCTCACGTTGGGGTTCGACTTCGCGAATCGCGACAAGCCTCCGGAGCGAGGCGAAGACGGGTTCTATCTCGCCTTCGCGGTCGCGTTCAAATACTCGTACGGCAGCGGTAAGATCGCAGGCCTGCTGTTTCCCACCAACTTGCCGGACTCCCAACCAGGTCAGCTCAACCCCGTCGACATCACCATGAATGAGTTCGGCATCAATCTAGCCGTCAAAGCCGCCTTCTAGGCGATAGCGAAAAAAGGGGACAGTCCCCTAGTCTTCGCAGACTTTCAGGGTGACCTGGGTGGCTGTACCGCCGACTAGCTTTGTTTGGCAGCAGAGGCGGACCTTGTCGGGGGTGTCGCCGAAGATATCGAGGACTTCGAGCTCGAACTCGTCGGGCGTCGAGAGGGCGTCGCCACCCTGCACCACTTCGACCCGGCACGTGCCGCAGGTCGCTGCACGGCACGAGTAGGGGACCTCCGATGCGGGGTTTGCATCGGTGATGTCCATGATCGCTTCACCGGGCTCGGCGTCGACCTCGAAACCGGCGGGCTCGAATCGGACTCGGATCGCGCTCATGCCTTGATGTGAATCGGGATCTTGGTGAAGCCGCGGGTGAAGGCAGAATTGCGACGCTCGGCATTGTCCCAGTCGATCTCGAAGTTCTCGCCAATGCGCAAGCCCATCTCTTCAAAATAGGTGCGGACCATCAGGCGTGCGACGTGGGCGCCGATGCAAAAGTGCGGGCCTTGCGCGAACGAGAGGTGCCGGTCGATCTCACGGTGAATGTCCAGCTGGTCGGCATTGTCGCCCCAGTGACGCGGGTCGCGGTTACCGGACGCGTAGAGGTTGTGAACCTTGCTGCCTGCTGGAATCGTGGTGCCGTAGTACTCGACGTCTTCGGTGGTGGTGCGTGAAAGGCCCTGCACCACCGACTCGATGCGAAGAAACTCCTCGATCGCGTTGGGAATGAGCGAAGGGTCCTCGAGCATCTCCCGGTGCTGATCCGGGTTCTCGTGAAGGAACTTCATCGAGTTTCCGATGAGATTCGTGGTGGTGTCGTTGCCGCCGGCAATCATCACGAAGCAGAAGCCGAGGATGTCCCAATCGGTCAGCGTTTCGCCGTCAACCTCTGCCTGCGTGAGCTTGCTAATCATGTCGCCGGTCGGGTTGGCTCGTCGCGCCTGGCACATGCCGCCGAAGTACGTGACCAAGCCTTGAACAGCGCCGATCGCCTGCTGGACGTCGAGGGTGAAGTCTGCCGAGGCCGAGGTAATCGCATCCGACCAGGGGTCGAACTTCTCGCGGTCCTCTGGGGGCACGCCGAGGATGTCGGCGACGACCATCGTTGGCAGGGGCGACGCGATGGCCTGAACGAGGTCCACCGCCTCGCCGTCAGCCGCTTTGCTCTTCATCGCCTCGACGTGGTCGATGACGAACTGTCGGATGGTGGGCTCGAGCTCTTTGACCGTATCTGGTGTGAACGCCTTGGTGATCAAGCGACGAAGGCGCGTGTGGTCCGGCGGATCCATCATGATGAACGTCGGCGGAATGCCGAGCTGACTGATCTCATCCTTGACGGGAGTGAGCCCTTGCGCAGACGAGAAGATCTGTGGCTTGCGAAGCGCGTGAAAGATGTCGTCGTATCGAGACAGCGCGTAGAAGTTCATTCGCTCGTTGTAGTAGACCGGATGCTCGTCTCGGAGACGCGCGTAGAACGGATAGGGGTCGGCGATCAGCTCTGGGTTGAACGGATCGTAGATCGGATCGAAATCGACTTTCTCTTGTTCCTCTGTCGCGGTTTCCATTCCTATTTCTCCTCTGATCGGTCAGACGGTCCAACCGGTTTCACGCGAACTGGCAATGCCGTCAGTTGCGCCATTCCCGAAAGCCTTTCGGTGTTTCTCGCGCCATCGCCTGCCAGCGCGTTCACGTTGACCCCGGCGCGATGCTCGCTCGCATACGCGAGCCCGGAATCCCGGTGCCCCCAGCCATGGGGCAGTGCGACGACGTAACGCATCATGTCGTCGCTGATCTGAACAGGCGCCTGAACGTTGCCATGCTCGGTTGCGACCTCGGCAAGCTCACCTTCTCGTAGTCCCGCTTTCGCCGCGTCGTCGGGGTGCATGTAGAGCCGGTTTGTCGTGTGAGCCTTGCCGCCGAGCGCCGGTGTGTTGTGCATCCACGAGTTGTGGCCGCGCTTCTCGCGCTTGCTGATCAGCTTCAAGGTCGTCTTCGTGCGGAGCTCCCGTCGATATCCGGTCTCGAGCTCCGCTTCCGCGGCATCGAGGAAATCTACTGGCGCGAGCTCGACCCGCGCGTCCTTGGTCAGTACGCCGCGCTTCAAGAACCAGCCCGGCCGGTTTGGCTTGAGGATGCGGCCATGAGGGTACCGTTGGGCAAGGCGAGTCGGCGTCATTCCGGACCCGATCAGCGTGAACAAGCCGATGAGCCGCTTATGATTCAGGCCGAGCCGCGCGCGAAGCCCGGGCCGTTTGGCAGCGCGCCGGTTGAGGTCGAAGAGCTTCTCGACGAGCCGGTTTCCAAAGAATGGCAGCCCCGCGGCACGCGCAATTTCCGAGAAAACCCACCACTCGTCGCGCACGGTGTCGGGCATCTCGAGAACCGGGTCGGTGTACTGCAGGTAGCGGACCGGCTGCGTGCCGGACATCAATTGAAACGTCATCTGCAGGTCGGGACGCTCGAGGAAGGTCGGCCCGGGCAGGACGAAGTCGGCAAGCTCGGCCGTCTCGCTGCGAAAGAGGTCCAACGACACCAGGAGGTCGAGCTCTTCGAATGCCTTGCTGAGGCGGCCGCCTGGATTCGGCGCAGACAGGATCGGATTTCCGGCCACGACGAAGAGGGCTTTGAGCTGTTGACCCTCTCCCGGCGTGAGGATCTCATCAGCCAGGGTCGTCGTCGGAAGGGTGTCCGCGACAGCAGGAAGGTCACCGAAGCGGCTCTTGCGACCCCGCCGAAAGAGCCCGCCTCGCTTGCCGAGTCGTGGCAGGTTGATGGCGCCCCGGCTGACGACACTGCCGCCCCTACGATCGAGGTTGCCGGTCACGGCATTGATCACTTCGAGGATCCAGAACCCCAAGGTGCCGAAGCCGCCTTGATTCAAGCCCGTCGAGCAGAAAAGCGAGGCCCCGTCAGCCTCCGCATACTGCCGAGCCAGCGCTCGAAGCGTCTGCACGGGAACTTGGGTAACCTTTTCAGTCTTTTCTGGCGTCCATGGGTAAACCATGGCGGCCACGTCCTCGAGGCCCGACATGTGGCGCCCGACCTTCTCATGATCGACCGCGCCGATCTCGAGAAGCTCTCGAAGAAAGCTCAGCAAGAAGAACACATCGGTGCCGGGCCGGATGAAGTGATGCTCCCCGACCGCCTTCGCGGTTTCGATCCGGCGCGGGTTGAGGAACACGACCTTTCCGCCACGCGCTTCGATCGCTTTGAGCTCGCTGATCGGATGCGGGAGCTGTATGACGCTCGTGTGGGACACGGCCGGGTTCGCGCCGATCATCATCAAGAACTTCGTGTTCTCGATGTCCGGGAACGTGAGCGTGAACGGCGAGCCGTACATCTCGTCGGACACGCGGAACTTGTTGTTGCAGTCGAGCGAGCCAACGGAAAACACCTTCTTCGTTCGGACCGCACTCGCGAGCCCGTTCAAGAAGATTGGGATCGTGGTGCTGAATCCGCAGGGGTTTCCGATGTAGAACCCGACGGACTGCGGGCCATGCTCGTCGATGATCGCGCGGAGCCGCTGACCGATCTCTTCGATCGCCGTGTCCCA
>CALLDH010000106.1 GCA_937998345.1 uncultured bacterium
CACTCGGCTACCCTGGTTCGCTTGCCATAGCCGTTGGCGCTGACGGTGAGCACCTGCTGGTCGCCGTCTTCCTCGATGATGTCCATACCGATGACGAAATCGCCTTCACGGAGCTCGATGCCCTTCACGCCCATCGAGTCGCGGCCCATCGCCCGCACGTCCTCCACCGGGAAGCGGATGCTCATCCCACGCGAGGTTCCGATCAGCACGTGCTGACCTGGAGTCACGATGCGGGCGGTCAACAGACCGTCGCCTTCACCGATTGCAACGCCGATGATCCCCGTCTGCCGGATGTTCTCGTATGCGTTCAGATTCGTGCGCTTCACGCGTCCCCGGCGGGTGCACGTCAAGAGATACCCGTCCTCGACGAACTCGCGGATAGGCAGAATCGCCGCAACACGCTCGTCCGGCTCCATGCCTACGAGGTTGACGACTGCGCGGCCCCTCGCCGCACGGCTGGTTTCGGGAATCTGATAGACCTTCTTCAGGTACGCCTTGCCTTTGTCGCTCAGGAACAAGACGTTGGCATGGGCGTTGACCACGAAAACCCAACTGACGAAGTCTTGGTCGCGGGTGTCCATGGCCCGGAGTCCTTTGCCGCCGCGGCCCTGGGCACGGTACTCACTGAGCGGCACGCGTTTCACGTAGCCGGCATGCGACACGGTCACGACCACTTCCTCGTCCGGAACGAGGTCCTCGATCGAGATGTCTCCCTCCGCCTCGACGATTTCCGTGCGGCGGGCGTCACCAAAGCGCTCGCGGATCTCGTCCAGCTCAGTGACGATCACCTCGTCGAGAAGCTCCTTGCTCGCGAGGATCGCTTCGAGCTCGCCGATCAAATCACAGAGGGCGCCATACTCGGTTGCTAGCTTCTCGCGCTCGAGACCCGTCAAACGAGACAAGCGCATCTCGAGGATGGCCTTGGCCTGGCGCTCCGACAGGAAGTAGTCGCCACGTTCCTTGGCGGCCTGGATCTCTGCCTCGGGCCGGCCAGCGCGCTTTACGAACTCTTCGAGCCCGGTGAGCGCAAGTGACTTCAAACGCTCGCGCGCCTCGTCGGGATCCTTCGACGAGCGAATCGTGCTCACCACCAGGTCGACGTCGGTGACCGCCATCCCTAGGCCTTCGATGAGCTCACGCTGCGCCCTGGCTTGGCGAAGGTCGTAGCGAGTGCGGCGGACGACGACCTCGCGCCGGTGGTCGATGAAGCGAAGGAGCGCGGACCGGAGGTCGAGCACCTCAGGGCGTTTCCCGACGATGGCCAGGCAGTTGTACCCAAACGTGCTTTGCAGCGCCGTCATTTGATAGAGCTTGTTCAGAACGATTTCGCCATGGGCGTCGCGCTTGAGCTCGACGACGACCCGTAGGCCATCCCGGTCGGACTCGTCGCGAATGTCGCTGATTCCCTCGAGCCGCTTCTCGCGAACCAAGTCAGCGATCTTCTTCAGAAGCTCGGCCTTGTTCACCTGGTAGGGGATCTCGGTGATGACGATCATCTCGCGTTCGCCCTTGCCCGGGAGCTCCTCGATGCTCGCGCGGGCTCTCATCACGATGCGGCCGCGGCCGGTTCGGTAGCCGAGATGAATGCCTGCGCGGCCGTAGATGTACCCAGCGGTCGGGAAGTCCGGGCCCTTGACCCCCAGCCGACCCCCTTCGTCATCGTCCTGCATGAGCTCATCGACGGTCAGCTCTGGGTTGCCCATGAGACGCACCGTGGCGTCGACCACCTCTCGCAGATTGTGAGGCGGGATGTTGGTGGCCATCCCGACGGCGATGCCACCCGAGCCATTGATCAACAGGTTCGGAATCCGGCTCGGCAGAACGAGCGGCTCACTTTCGGAGTCGTCGAAGTTTGGGCCGAAGTCTACGGTTTCTTTTTCGATATCGGCGAGGAGCTCCGACGCGAGCCGGGACATCCGGACTTCGGTATAACGCATCGCCGCAGCAGGATCGCCGTCGACTGAGCCGAAGTTGCCCTGCCCATCGACCAGCGGGTATCGCATGGAGAAATCCTGAGCCATGCGAACCAGCGCATCGTAGACAGCGCTGTCGCCATGCGGGTGGTACTTGCCGAGCACGTCACCCACGATGCGGGCGCTTTTTCGGTAAGCACCGTTCCAATGCACCTTTTGTTCGTGCATCGAGTAGAGAATGCGCCGGTGGACCGGTTTGAGGCCGTCCCGCACGTCCGGAATGGCTCGTCCGATGATGACGCTCATCGCGTAATCCAGGTACGAGCGCCTCATCTCGTCTTCGAGTGCCACCGGATGTTTCTGTGGAGATTCCGCCATGAACTACTGCTCCCATGCGTCGCTCCCCAGAGCTGCGACGCCGGCGCGAAGCTACCACGTGAGCCCCCCCCCTGCACGCACTCTCAGGGCTTCGGAACTGCTGTTTTTTGGCTGCTTCCGACGAAGTTTCGTAAACCCCAGAAGAGGGCCGGAGCCGGACGAGAAATGGATACTGCAATGCGCGATCTGGAGCGGATCGAAGAACGATCGTCCGACGAGGGACGAGGGGTCTTGGTGTTGTCGGGCGTAGGTCTGGTCGCAGCAATAGCGGTCGTCGTCGGCGCCGTTGCAGCCCTCCCCGACGGCAGTCAATCCCAACCGGAGGACCCGCTGCAGATGCTGGCGGTTGGGAACGAAGTCGAAGCCGACGAGGCAGCCCACGCGGCGGCGCCGGAGCCGGGAATCGACCCCGAGACCCTCAGCTTCCCCACCACCCTCGTCACCGAGACGCGCCCCGAGGTCGCCGCCGCAATGGCCGCAGCCGCCGCCGAGCTCGCGCACCTCGACCCTGTGACCAACAATCCGCCACGCTCCGACATCGCCGCAGGCTTGCCAGCCGCGGTCACCGCCGGCCCCGACCACAAAATCGTCGAGATGGCTGCCATCCGCGACCCACTGGTCGCAGCCGCGGTGCCCGGAAAGACGATATCGGCTCCGGCGGGATACGAGGGCCGCTACACCCTGCAAGTCATCAGCTACCGGGACCCGCGAGAGGCGCAGGTGTTTGCAAGCGCACTACGCAAGAGAGGTCACGCAGCGTACGTGACAACTGGCGCAGTCGAAGACCGCGGCACCCACTGGCGAGTCCGCATCGGCCCGTTCGAAACGCGGCAACAGGCGCAAGACTATCGGACGACTTTCGAACGAGAAGAAGGCATGAACACCTTCATCGTCCGCAACAAAGACTGAACGCGCTCCCGAAGTGGCTCTAGAATACGAAACGTGAGCTTGCTGGATCCCAACGGATCGCACGCGAGTTCTCGTAGGCCATTCGATGCTCGAGTCGCCTCAACTTTCCTTTGCGAACTCCGAACATGATTCCGGTGATCACCGCACCGGTGACGCCACCGACGAACAGCGGCCAGCCAAAGCCGGTCAGGACTTTGCCCGCCGTGGTGCATTGGAGCTGCTCATCATAGGCGGAGTACGAGATTTTTACGCACTGTCGCGCGAGGCCGGGGAAGAGAAGCGCCGGTATGCGTCGATTCGTTCGGGTTTTGGAGACCAGGACCTGCACATTTTGCGCGCTCGAATGGGGGGGCGCAAGGGATTCGCACCCAGGGACGGACGCCAGCGCTCGTAGTGGCACTGACACCGACACCGGCAGAATTAACCCACTCAAAAAGGGGACAGTCCCCTTTTTCAAAGGGTTAATTCCAAGCGCGCGACACACGACGCCCTTTCGTACGTGGACTTCGACGCGGGAGAACGGCTCGCGATGTGCGACACAGCGAGCGGGGGGGAGGCAAGCCGTGTATCGACGTAAAGACACGGCCGAACGGGTCCCGCTCGCGAGCACGTGCGTCGGGAGCCGTTCTCCGGTGATGCAGTTGTACTACGGAAGCTCTTCGAGCCAGCTCGGATCCTCGAACCACTTCTGACGAAGTGCTGAAAGAATCCCCGTCGCCTCGATGGCTTCGATGTAGTTGTCGATCAAGTTGTAGAACCTCGCGTCCTTGGCAGAGACTGCGATTCCCATGGGCTCCACGGAAAGCGGCTCGGCGAGAGTGACGAGGCCGGCATCGGGGTTGCGAAGGACCGCAAGTGCGCATGCAGGCATGTCGGCGATCATGGCGCTGGCCTTGCCATCGATAACCATTGCCACGCCCTTCTCGTAGTTATCCACCGCCACGAGCTTCGCCTTCGGCAGGTTCTTCTTGACGAAAGTCTGGCTCGTCGAGTTCTTCAGCGTCACGAAGGTCATGTCCGGGGAGTTGATGTCGTCCACCGTCTGGGCGCCTGCGAGGGCTTTGGAGGTGGTCACCAGCGACTTGCCGGACAATAGGTAGGGACCCACGAAGAGGAAGTCCTTCGTGCGTTCCGCGGTGATATCGACGCCCGACATCACCATATCGACCTTGCCCTTCTTGAGGGCCCCGAGGAGCTGACCGAACGGCTGCTGCACGATCTCGATTTCCAAACCCAATGCGTAAGCAAGCCCCTTGGCGAGATCGACCTCGAGGCCGATCATCTGGCCGCTCTTGCTCTTTACGTTGAGCGGCGGCTGGTCCGCGGACATTCCCACCCGAAGCGTGCCCGTCTTGACGACACGGTTGAGCACCGGTGCCTGCGCGGTCACGGCGGAAGAAGCTAGCAAGGAGAGAGCGGTCAGCGCGGCGAACGCCACGAGTCGAATGCGGTGGAACATTGAGCTTGCCTTTCTTGGGTAATGAAGCGAGCCGGAGCCTAGTCAGAGGCGAGGCGAGCCGCAACGTGTCCCGGGGGAAGCCACCTGGAGCCCTAGGTCGGCAACCAGCCTCGGCCGCACGATCGAGGTCCACAGCTGGTACCCGGCCGCATTCATGTGCAAGCCGTCCTCACCAAACAGCTCCGGGATCGGCTGTCGCTGCTGATCGAGCATCGCCTCGCTCACATCGATGAAGTGGAGCGCAGGATCAGTCATGGTTCGCGCCTCGACCAGGCCGTTGGCACGCTCCATCTCGCTCCAGAGCTGCACGCGACTCGGCGAAGGCTTGATCGAAATGAAATAGATTGGAGTGCCCGGGGCCACCGCATGAATGTGTTCGACGAACGCTTCGAAGTCCTCAAACGTGCAGTCGGCGGACAGGCCGAATGCAATATCGTTGTCGCCCGCGTACAACACAATCGCGGATGGCTCGTACGGCAACACGATCCGATCCGCGAAATGCGTCACGTTCGCGATCACCGACCCGCCAAACCCTCGATTGAGCACCGGCATCGGCGCCATGTCCGCGGTGAGCGTATCCCAAAGCAAAATGCTCGAGCTGCCAACGAAGACGACCGAGCCGGGTGCAGGCGGACTTCGCACATCGGAACCTTCGTAGGCCTCGATCGATGCTTCCCAAGTACTGGAAGGAAGGCCCTCGCCCTCGCGTTCACATCGGACGTCGCGCAGGACCGAGGGTTCCCCGGCAGCCCCGCCGCAAGCGGTGGCTAGAATCGCGATGAAGAAAGCTACGAGCCGGCTGCTCACCCCCCACCCATAGCACGCCCGAGACACTGGCACTGGCACTGGCACGGACGCTGACACTGGCACTGGCACTGGCACTGGCACTGGCACTGGCGCTGGCACTGGCACTGGGACTGGCGAGTTCCGACTTGTCATCGCTTGTCCTTGGTTTTGGGTTGGGCCGCACTGGCGTGAGGCCCAACCCAAAACCAAGGAGTCGCTGGTGGAAAAGACGAACGTTTACGACAGAGCACGAGGGGTCGTGCGAGAGCTGGTGCCCCTTCTTCACACGATTCGGGAGCATGATAAGTCGCTTGCCGATCAACTGAAGCGAGCCGCGCAAAGTGTGGTGCTCAATATTGCGGAGGCGCGCGGGAATGACGCGGGGAATGCGCGGGCTCGGTTCTCCACGGCATGTGGGTCCGCCAAAGAAGTCCGGGCGGCGCTGAACGTCGCGACCGACTGGGGCTACATCGAGACCCACATGGCGACCCACCTCGACGAGAAGCTCGATGAGGTGTGCGCTATCACCTGGTGTTTGGGTCGAAGGCCCTAGCGGCCCGAGAGCCTCCAGGACATCGCGCAGACGTCATCGAGCGCGATGTCCACCGCATTGACTCGCGAGTTCGGAACGTACCCGTAGGCCACCGCGAGCTGGAGACCGGCGCGCACCTCCTTGGCCGAGCCGCAGGCCGACGCGAATCGCGCCCTCGCGGTTCCGGCATCGTTTCCATCGGCCTCGGCAATGTTGAGAACGACACTATTCATCGCCCGATGA
>CALLDH010000107.1 GCA_937998345.1 uncultured bacterium
TTCCGTTTGGGCTGATGGCTGGAAAGCGGTCACGCTCCATGGGAAGCGCATGCCGTGGGAGCTCACCGCGACGGCCCCCTTCGAGGGCGACGAGTGGGAACTCTATCACGTTGCAGAGGATTTCAGCGGCGCGAGCAACCTGGCGGACGAGCATCCTGAAAAGCTCGCCGAGCTTCAGAAGCTCTTCGATGAGCAGGCCGAGAAATACAACGTGTACCCGCTCTACGACGACATGATCGCCCGTGTCTCGAAGCAGCAGGACCGGCTCTTCAAAGGGATGACGGAGTTCACCTTCTACGCGCCCGGCGCGACGCGAATTGCGGAGAAGGCATCGCCTCCGATCAAGGGCCGCTCACATACGATCGAGGCCGTGATCGACATTACCGGCAAGGAACGTGGCGTGATCGTCGCCTGTGGCGGCTTCACCGGCGGTTACACGATGTTCATCAAGAATCGCCGCGTCTACTACGACTACAACTTCCTCGACGGGGTCCACTACATCATGAAATCGCCCCCCCTGAAGAAGGGCGAAACCAAGATCACCTTCAAGTTCACCCATGCAGGCAAGTTCGCAGGCACCGGCGAGCTATTCGTCAACGATGCGAAAGTCGGCGAGGTCGACATGCCCCGAACCCACAACGCCACGTTCTCCCTGTCCGAACCCTTCGACATCGGCGTCGACAACGGCACCCCGGTTTCCACCCTCTACCCAGACCACTTCCCCTATCAGGGCGGGACGCTCGACAAAGTCGTGTTTCGCCTTCTCGACTAGAAAGGACGACCGTACCCCCTACCTATCCTGAACGTGCGATCACGCGCGACCGCCGGGGTTCCGTTAGCGACGGAACACGGGCCCCTGCGCCCCGCGCTGCCTATACTGGAAGGCAGAAAAAGAGGGGGGTCTCTTTTTCGTGAGGGGTTGAAACATGTCTTTTCGTCGTGGGTGGGGAGTGCTTGGTTTGTTGTTCGCGGCGGCGCTGTGGTTGGCGCCCGGGGAAGCACGGGCGTTTCCGGATGAGCCGTCTACCCTCGACGAAGGGAAGAAGGGCCACGTCAAACGCTTTCACATTCTCGGGGAGCTCGGGATGTTCGCTGGAAAGCTCGAGGGCGAGCAGCGTTCGATCGTCATGAGCCCGATCGTCGAGATGCGTTTTCAGCTCGCCTACAGCGTCATCATGCAAGCCGTTTGGGGGATGTCGTATGCCAATGTCGACCGCGACCCCGACGGAAACATCCCAGCCGACAATGCGTTTCGCGTCGGCAATCCGTTCCTGGCTTTTCATTATCAGGGCAGGAAGGGGCAGTTCTCCTACCGCGCAGGCGTAGGTGGAACCGTTCCCGCGGCAAGTCTTCCCGACGACATCAACGACCAGGTGACCGCGGCGTCCGCCTACTACCTAGCCGCGGCGATTCGCGGAAACACCGGCTTCTGGCTCTGGGACCCTCATACGGCCAGCGTCATCATTCCTCTCGCGTTCGAGCGCGATAAGCCAGGTGGTTTCGTCTGGGGCGCGTATCTCGACACCGGCGCGCTCATCAAGCTCAACGACAAGAACGCACGGACCTCGAAGACCGATTTCATCATGCAAATGGCGGCGATGATGGGCTACAACGCGACGGACTGGCTTCGGGTCGGCTCCCGCTTCAGCCTCGTGCTGATCCCGAAGTTCAAGGAGCAGAACACGCAGCTGGCGGTCGAGCCCTATCTACGATTTGGCAACGACAACGCGTTCGGAGCAATTCGAGTCAACATCAACCTCGACAACCCGTGGGGGTTCTCGTTCGACGCGCGTCAGGTGTGGGGCCTGCGGATCGCCGGCGGCGCCGCGTTCTAGCCGACCGGCCACGCGCTGACTAAGCGCCGATCAGGCGTCGAAGAGCGGTAGGTCTTCGCCGGCAAGCGGGAACGCTGCCTTGTATTCGTTGGGCACGCCCGCAAGGTTGCGCAGCGCCCGGTGCACGTGGGCGATCGAGAGTCGGGTGCCCTGGGCGTTGTCCGGCGAGCCGGTCGGCTGCAGCGTCACCGGGTCGATGAGCTGCAGGCCGTGGCGGTCGTCGGTGCCGCCGATGACTCGGTTACCGGGGATGCCGGGGCCCATCATCATCATGCTGCTGATCGGCCAATGATCCTTGCCGTTGCCGCTGTTGGACCCGGGCGTGCGGCCAAAGTCCGAGCCCATGACGACCGCGACCTTGTCAGCAATGCCCATGCGCTCCGCCTCTTGCATCGCGAAGTTCGCGCCGTTCACGAAGTCGATGAGATTGGGCAAGTGGTTGTTGTCGTGGTTGCCGTGCGTGTCGAAGCCGCCACTGCTGACACTGACGCTCACGGAAAGCCCGGCTTGATAGGCGGCCAGCGCTACTTGAATTTGCCGCTGGAGCCGATCGTTGGAGAAGTTCTCCGGCAGCGAGTCGGACACCCGTTTGAGGTCGTCTTGCCCGAGCCGAGCCAACATGAGCTCGTTCTGTCCGTCCCAGATTCGCGGCAAGCGCTGCTTCCCCTGAAGCCTCAAGAGGCGGAGTTGCTGCTCCCGCTGAATGATGCTCGGCACGTCTGGGTGGCCGAAGTAGTTCTCCTCCGAGCCGGTTGGGTCCGGTCGAGATGGGTGCGCGAGATTGTGGAGCAGACCGCCGTCCCCGAGTGGAACCGCATTGGTGACCCCCTGCGTGTCGAGGTATCCACCGTATCCGATCAACGGCATCGGAAGGTTCGGGCCGTGCGTCGCTGCGATGAGCGCGCCGATCGGAGGATGCCCCTCGGCGGTTCGGCCGCTCCAGGTACCGCGTGTCCCTTGATCGTGGCCGTTGGTGGTGGTGTCCATCCCGTTGATGACGGTCAGACGGGTGTAGTGCTCTTGGAAAAACGCGTCGAGCGCGGTTCCGTCGTCCCCGAGCGGTGCGTACTCGATGTTGCCCGCCGTGCGAATGTCGCTCTTGAGAAAGCGCCCCATCGGGTTGTTCTCGTTCTCGGTTGCGCGGCCCTTGGGGTCGCAGAGGTGAGTCGGATCCCAGCCGCCGCCGGCGTGCATGAAGATCCAGTACGTGCCGGTGTAAGCCGACCCCGTGATCGACTGGGCGCTACTGCGTAGAGGGTCCAGCGCGGACGGCAGGACACACGTCAGTCCCGCCCAGCTTGCCATTCGTATAAAGTCACGACGATCCACAGCTAGTCCTCCCTCACTCGTACAGGTACCGGTAATCGGACAGGAGATAACTCACCGCTGCCATCCAAGCGCGCAGGGTGTACTCCGTGTCCCGGTTGATTCGTCGCCCATCTGGCAGCGACTCGCCGGTCATTCGGTCGTTGAATAGACGGCACGGATCGGCCAGCTCCTCTGGCACCGACCCTTCCGCCAGACCCTGGCGCCCGAGGCTGTACGCCTCCATGAGCACGACCATGGTTGCAGCGACTTCCTCGTCGGTGCCCGCCAGCCCCTCACCCAGGAGCCGGTCATGAAGATGCCGTACGGCATCGCGCACCTGGTCGGACGCATCGGAGAGCGGCGTGTTTCGGTCGATGTTTGGGAACAGAACGCGTTGGTTGGCTGGCTTGGAGAAGTCATACGGAACCGCCGAGCACGCAACCTCGTACGCCATGCGTTGCGCAAGGCTCGCCATGACACCGTTCGGCTCGGTCACCCGCTGCGTCACCAAGTCAGAGTCGATCCCGCCGTAGAAGATGCGGTACTGGTCGAGCAAGTAGTCGGTACGATCGGGGCGTGACCTCCAGCGGACCCCGGTGGTCGCCTCGATTTTGCGGGACAGATGTTCCGGCGTAAGAAGGCGGGACGTGCCGAACGTCGAAAGCTCCTTTTCCATCTCGCTGGTGAGCGGACTTGCATTCTTGGCCCTGAAGTAAGGGCTCAGGACGATCTCGCGGACCAGGAGCTTGAAGTTGTAGTTGCTGTCGATGAACCGTCGCTGAATCGTTCGCAGAATCTGCTGCTGCATGGTGTATGCGCGCTCGATCGCTGGGTCGACATCGGGGTCGATGTCCGGCAGCGGGGGAGGAGGAGGCATCGGTTCCGAGCCCCCCATGCCACCGAGGCCAGGGTCACCGCCCATTCCGCCGAGGCCAGGGTCACCACCCATACCGCCTGCGCCTAGGTCACCGCCCATGCCGCCTGCGCCACCCGGATCCTGCAATGCGTCTTGGGCCATATCCGGTGTCAACGGTACCGAGATGTCGAGAATCTTCTGCCCTGTCAGCCCTTGGAATACCGTCTTGACGGTGGCCTGGGCGAATCGCGGATTCTGAGCGAGCCGTTGCGCGAACCATTGCAACGCGTTCTTACGATTGCCGTCAGGCAGTGCCTCCCCGTTGAAGCCAGGATGCAGGATGTAGTCCGGTCCGAACCATTCGCCGCTGCCGCTGTACTCGCCGCTCTCATTCCAGTTCATGTAGAGACCGGCGACGGGATCCATGGTCGTGTGACAGACGGTGCAGTCCGGGTTGTTCAGCGTTGGGTTCTCACCGAAGTCGTTGCTCGCGTCGACCGGACGGCTTCCGAACTGATTGATGTCGATGTCGAGGAAGAACCAGTAGGTCATTCGCGAGCGGTGCCGGTTGATGTTGGTGTCGCTCGTCGGGAAACGGTTGAGGAACATCGCCGAAGTCAGAATGCCCGCATGCGGGATACCTGGAATTTCAACCTCGCGGAAGCTATCGGGGTTTTCCCCGATGCCGAGAGGAATATCTGGGAGACCCACCAGCGACAGCTGCGAGTAGCCGGTTGCCATGGTGTAGTTGGCCGTGAGGATCTCGGTGAAGGGCCGCTCCGTGGCAACGACGTGGGCGATGAGCTCGAGCGGTTCGCGCGCGAGCGAATCGTTGGTGGCCAGCGCCTTGGCGTCGTCATCTGGGTACTTCCGCTCGAACCAGCGGAGGTTTGGCCACAAGTCCTCGTCGAGAAGCTCGATCGCGTTCTCCCGGCCGAGGTACTTGTCCGTCAAAAAATGGTCGTTGTAGAGCTCGATCGTTCGCTCGTAGAACCGCTGATCGCGCATCATCTCTGCGAGAGACGCTTCAAGGCCCATTTGACCGTTCTCTGCGGTGATTTGTATCTGCCGCTCGCTCGGAAGTTTGCCCGTCAGCTCGAGACTCGCTTTGCGCAGCGTCTCCGTCCAAGTCAGGAGCTCCAGCTGGCCCTCGTAGGGGTTCTCAAACCCCTCCGATCGGGGACAGGCATTCATGTCTTGGGTTGAGCAACCACCGAAAAGCGTGGGGTCCTCCTTGCAGCCGGACACGATGAGTGCCGACCCAAGCAGCAGGAGGACGACCCCAGCCTTCAGATTGCCATTGATGCACCAGTGACTCATCTGCACAACCGATAGCCTAACAAGAGAAAAAACACCCTGCAGGCCTAATTTTAGAATGTATTACAAAGGCATACAGTCTATTTCTAACCCTTAGAGGCGCAATTTTTCGTAATCGGGCTTGCATGATTTCTCTAGTCTGCGAAGATCAGAAAGGAAAGCAGGGGTGGATTTTTCCTTTGGATCGGTTCATTTTCTCACTCATGCTTAGAGTCCAAACGGAATTTTT
>CALLDH010000108.1 GCA_937998345.1 uncultured bacterium
GTCTTGACGCGCGAGATCGACGACAACTACCTCGGCACCCGACCCGCCTCGGCCACCCTGTGGACCGATCCGCTCGACGGAGATTTCGTGCAGCGGGTCCGCGAGCTGCCCGAGATCGGCGACGCCGAAGCGCGGTCGACACTCCAGGGCCGGATGCTCGTCGGTCCGAACGACTGGCGGACTATCCATCTCTACGTCATCTGGGATTTCGATGACCTGCGTCTCAGCACCTTCGAGCCCGAGCGGGGCGCCTGGCCGCCCGCCGACGGCGAGATTCTGATCGAGCGCTCGTCGCTGCCTCTCTTTGGCACCGAGACCCCGGAATCGGTCGTCGTCAAGCTACCGGACGGCCCGCGCCATCAGCTGCCGATTGCCGGCATCGTGCACAACGCGGGGTTGCCGCCGGGTTGGATGGATGCCACGGGTTACGGCTATCTCACCCCGCCGACGGCCGAGCGGCTCGGTGCCTCACCGGTATTCGACCAGCTCAAAATCACTGTGGCCACACGAGCGGAGGACAAGGAGCATATCCGCCGGACCGTGGCCCGGCTTCAGGAGTGGCTCGGGCAGCAGGGTAGGCGGGTCTACCGGGTCGAGATCCCGACGCCGGGAGAGCATCCGCACTACGCCCAGATGTTCACCATGATGAGTCTGCTGGCGGCGTTCGGTCTGCTGGCGCTGGTGCTGAGCGGTGTCCTTGTGGCCAATCTGATCTCAACGTTGTTGGCGCGCGAAATCCGGCAGATCGGTGTGATGAAGGCGGTGGGCGCGCGCACGCGCCAAGTGGCGGGCATCTACTTCGGCGCGGTGACGCTGTTCGGTCTCGCCGCCCTGGGCGTGGGCATGCCGCCAGGTCTGTGGGCCGGCTGGGCCTTCGTCGAGTACGCCACCGCCATCTTCAACTTCGAGATCCTGGGCGACTCCGTGCCCCTCTGGGTTTTCGCCGTCCAGGCGGTGGTCGGGCTGTTGGTGCCCCTCGCGGTGGCTGCCTATCCGATCTGGAGGGGAAGCCGCACCAGCGTCCGTGAGGCGATCAGCGATTACGGCGTCTCCGAGTCGGGGCCCCGGAGGAGTCAGCGGATCCGCCCCGAGCTCCCGGCACTGCGGCTGCCGCGTCTCGTCGTGCTGTCGTCGCGCAATACCCTGCGGCGACGCGGACGGCTGCTCCTCACCCTGGCGACGTTGTCTGCCAGCGGCGCGGTCTTCATGGTGTCGATGAACGTCACCGCCTCATGGGAAGAGACTCTCGACGCCATCTTCGCCGCCCGGCGCTACGAGATCGACGTGCGGCTCGCTCATCCCAGTCCGGTCGCGGAGATGGAACGCGCGATTCGCCAAGTACCGGGCGTCGAGCGAGTGGAGAGCTGGACTCTGACGCGCGCTTCGCGCCTCAGAGCGACGGCCGAAGAAGGCAGTGCGTTCGCGCTCGTCGGTGCTCCGGCGGAGACGGAGCTGATTGATCTGCCGGTGGTCGAGGGCCGCTGGCTGCGCCCCGAAGATGGCAACGCGCTGGTCGCGAGCCCTGGTTTGCTCGAGCAGGAGCCCGATCTCGCGGTGGGCGACGAGGTGAGGTTGCGTCTCGGCGGCCAGGAGACCGTGTGGCAGGTCGTGGGCGTGGTTGGGGATCGCGGCCCGGCGCGAGCTTACGCGAGCTACCAGCAGCTGTCCACGGTCCTCGGTCGCCAGGGGATGGCCGAGACCTTGCGCATTGCCACCCAGGATCAAGATCCGGCAGCGCAGCTCGCCGTCACCCGAGGCGTTGAGCGGGCGTTGGAGGCGGGCGGTTGGGGAGTCCTGCAGACGATGCGCAGCACCGTCTATCGCCAAGCCTTCGAGGACCACCTCGCTATCTCCCTGGCCCTGCTGATGCTCATGTCGGTCCTCGTCGTCATCGTCGGCGGACTCAGCTTGAGCGCGACGATGAGCCTCAACGTCCTCGAGCGCAGGCGCGAAATCGGGGTGCTGCGGGCGATTGGCGCTTCCAACGGCAAGGTGCTGTCGATGGTGCTCATCGAAGGGGTGATGATCGGGGTGGCGAGCTGGTTGCTGGCGCTGGCGCCGGCACTGCCGCTCAGCATCTTCGTCGGCAACATTTCCGGGCAGATATTTCTCAACGGCCCGCTGGAATCCGCCGTCTCGCTGGCGGGCATAGGGGAGTGGCTGATCCTCGTCGTCGTGCTGAGCGGCCTCGCGAGTCTCTACCCGGCTCGCAGCGCCGCCCGGCTCACCGTGCGCGAAGCCCTCGCCTACGAATAGATCGCTCCTCTCGGGTGCCACCTATGTGCGCTGCTGTTTCGTGACCTGGCAGGCGGACCCGGGGGTGTGGGAAGGGGCGTCTTACCGATCCGCCTTTCGGTCGATGCGGTCGGTGACGTAGCGAAAGATGAGCAGCGCTGCGGGACGGGTGCCACGTATCACATTTACACATCAGGGGTCGTAAAGTCATAAAGCGATACGTGGCACCATTGTGAAAACGACGCCGACACGTTGCGTCTCCACGTGGCAGAGGACTACTGTGGGAGCGATACTGGGGGACGGCCTCACGGGCGAGAGGATTATCTAAGCGCCTATGGTCCCGGAGGCGTCTCCCTCGAGGTCTTCGAGGTTTCCGACACCGAGACAAAAGCGTGGGCCGATACCGTTCTGGTCTCTGGCATTGCCCTGCTCCGTGGAGCCTACCAGAATGAAACCTTCGAGCACCGTGCCCGGTTTCTCGTTGTCTACCGGCATCAAAAAGGCTGCTGGAAACTGGTGGCCTCGAGTGTCACCGACGTCGTCTGATATGACTATTCTCACAGGCACCGTCGGCACGAGCTGGTGCGTCTAGTAGGGTGACACTGAACGTCGCCCCCATGCGTCAGAAGGCAACAATGGTGCAACGGTGAACGTGGCACCCATGCATACGTTTCACGACTTGGCCATTACGATCGAACTTGCCGCGAACCGCGTCATAGTAGAGACGGACGAAACCCTGGCTCAACGGATCGCCGCCATGCATTCCCTCAACACGCGATTCAACACCCAGGGCGGCGGGGAGAGTCTGGATCTCTTCGTGGAAGCGGCCGCCGAGAAGGGCTCGCTATGGCTCGAGGTCGATTCCGGAAACATCGGACCCGTCGTTCTGGCGCAACACGCGTTCGATCAGTTGGGTAAGACGCCTCCACAAGCCGGCGGCACTCAGATTGAGATGGAGATGACACTGGTCGGCCTCGACCCGATTCCGGTCGTCGTGACCGAAAGAGAGATCATCTACGACGGGGCCGTCAATGCTCGGCTCCTCGAAGGCCTTGTGCTGACTGTGGACCTGCGCACTGGGCGGACGTGGGCGCTGCCGGTTCCGAAGAAACAGGAAGAAATAAAGACGAACTGAGAAAGGGTGCCACTCTTTGAGCTTGGGTGCCAAAAGGGTGCCACGTACCGAATTGTCGAATTGCTGGTGTTAACGAGAAATTTGCTCGTCAAGTTGATCCAGGCGACGGGCGAATTCCAGGTTCGTGTTTTCTGTGAGAAGACCTTTGTTGAGCCAAAGTGTGATGGAACTTCTGTGTTTGTGAATGAGGTCGGCGACGTCGCAGATGCGGTATCTGTAACGGGAGATCGCGAGTGTGGCGAATTCTATCCGACCTTGAATCCGATTCTTCGAACGAGATCGCGATGCCAGTTCGCGGACCGTCAGGCCCGCTGCCTGCTCAAACCGAAGTGCGAAGTCGTCGAGATCGATCTCGACGCGGTTTTCCGCGAGGGATGTTCCGTCAAATGCCGTCGCCTTCAAATGGAGTTCAGCGTCGGCGATTTCGTCGAGGTCCTTCGGCCGATTCCACCAGGGAAGATCCTTGATGTCAGTTGTCGCCCACTTCGCATCGGCAACCGAGCGGATCCATTCAAGGTATGCGTCGGTGAAATTTTTCTCGTCTGAGGGGCAGAACCCGGCGAGAGTGGCGCGCCGATCGATGACGAACGGCTTACAGAGCCCCATCAACTCCCGATGACCGCTGTACCGAAAATCGGCAGGATCATCGACGATTCCGGCGGCGACCGGGTTGAGGTGAAAGTAACAAACGACCTGGCGAAAGTAATCGTCGGAATCGATCACGCGTGCGCGATAGCGGCTTTGCCAGAGGCGGCCGAGATAGCGATGACGACCATTGTAGTTGCGAGCGACAGTTCCTTGCAGGCGTGCCATTGACCGCCACAAATCGACCTTTCGAGTTTTGAGGACCAGGTGGTAGTGGTTTCCCATTAGGCACCAGGCGAATACCGTCCAACCATCGAGTCCCTTGACCTTCCGCAGAGTCTCGACAAACTCGATCGCCTCGAAATCATCTTCGAAAACGAATTCACCGCGCGCAACACGGCAATAGACGTGATAAGTGGCTCCAGGGAGAAACAGACGAGGTTTTCGAGGCATGGGAGGCCTCCCATGCGCGGACGGGACAAACGAATTCTACTCTGCTCTCCTCACAATTCAACATTTCGGTACGTGGCACCCATGCTGCACCCATGCTGACATAATGGGTGGATCAACACCCGGGGGCGGGTCAGT
>CALLDH010000109.1 GCA_937998345.1 uncultured bacterium
CGCAAACGCCTAGCGCTGAGCGTTTCCGCCGGCTTCCTCACAGGCACCATCCAGCAGACCGACGATTCCAGAGTGAGGTATTTCCTGATGCCGATCGCCCTCGCGGCGTCCGTGCGGATCAATTCCGACGTGAGCGTGCACCTCGGAACGAGGTTCACCGCCGTCACCGGGGGTGCCGATGCACAGTCGGGGGGCGACCAGATCGAAGGCGCACTGGCGATCGACTTCATGCAGCTCTGGGGGATGGCCGAATGGCGACTCTCTCGCGTCGTCGCGTTTACATTCACCCTCCGCTGGGTCCCCTATGTCAGCGACGCCATCGTCAATGGCAGTCTGGGTGGCACGAACCCGACCGCCGACCTTCGGCTCGCGGTCGCTACGGATGATTTGAAGAACGCCTTCGCCGTCATCCCCGGCTTCGTGTTCTCTTGGGAGCGCGCCAACATCCGGCTTGGAGTCGGCTACAGCAGTTACTTCGTCGACGGCTTCTATCTCGTGTTGCCCGGAGAGGTGCTCCACAACGTCTCCCCCGAGTTCGACGTTTTCGTTCGGTTCTAGGAGGCGGTTCGGGATTGTGGGGCGGGCCGGGGGCCTGTGCTAGCCTCCGCGCCATGAAACGAACGGTCTCAGCATTCCTGATGATGGTGGTCTTGAGCGCTTGCGCCTCGTCCAAGTCCTCGACCAATGACGGCTCGACGATCGCCAAAGACGTCGACGTCGAGACGATGCGACCGCCCGAAGCGGCCCAGGTCGTGCGAGAGTTCCAGCAGGCCTACGGTATTCCGCCGATACCCGCGCCCGACACTCCGGTGACCTCGATGGCTCAGGTGCTCGAAATCATCCGGGGCGATCGCCTACCCGAGTACGAGGCGGCAAGGCGCTTCGCGGCTGGGCGACAGGGCCCCGAAGCTCTGACGCTTCGCGCTTATCTCGATCTGTCGTACGCGGGTGCGCTCATGACTGCCGCGTGGATTCTCGAAGAAGAGCGAAGGCAGGACCTCACCGAGCTTCGCCAGCTCACCCAGGGTCGCCCGCTCGAGGACAACGAGGGCGCACAGGCAGACCAGGTCCGAGCGGGGAAGCTGAAGGCCAAGACGGCCGACCTGCGCAAAGTAGTTCGTGCACTGCGGGTCTTGTCGGAGGAGCCGCTCCGATCCGGCTCGGACCTCGCCGAACAAGCGATCCGTCAGGACCCGAAGGCGCAGCTGGCCTATTACGCGAACGCCAACTACTTCCGCCTGCGTGGCCAGTGGCTCGAGTTCGACCGCATGATGGGATACGGCAAGGATGGCGAAGGCGACCCGCCGATTCACACCTACCTACGCGCCATGGAAGCCTACGAGCGCTATGTCGACCCCGCCCGATGCGAGCAGCTCCTCAAGGAAACCCTCGCCAAGCGCCCGGACTTCGTCCGAGCTCAGGCCAACCTAGTCCTCATCGATGAGGGCACCGAAGCCAAATACGAGGAGCTCCAAGCTCTCAAGGCGCTCAGCCCCAAGCACCTCGTAGTCCGCCTAGCCGGCCCCATGATCGAAGACGAATACAAAACCTCCAAAGAGCTAAACACCGCCTTCCAAAACTAAAAAGGGGACAATCCCCTTTTCCGAAGGGTTAATACGCCCGCCGACACTGGCACTGACACCGTCGCTGTCGCCGTCACTGCCTAAGGTGGGATCGGTCGTAGCTCTACGGTAACCGTGGTCTCCCCCGCCGGTAGGTCGAGCTCCATGTCATGGGGGAAGTGGTCCTCGGCTTGGACTGTCATGAGGTGAACGCCGGGGACGAGAGCCTTGGGCTCGACGGAGAGGACGGTTGAACGGCCGAAGTAGTGGCCGTCGATGTAGACGGAGGCGTTTGCGGGCATGGCGACGACCTTCAGTCGTGCGGGCTCCGCCGCTACGGTGCCCTTCTTTGCGCAGCCGAGCGCAACGAGCGCGAGCACTAGGGCGGCGGGTCTCACTCCCATTCGATCGTCGAAGGGGGCTTAGATGAGATGTCGTAGCAGACTCGGTTGCAGCCGCGGACCTCGTTGATGATGCGGGTCGAGATGCGCGCCAGTACTTCATGCGGAATGCGCGACCAGTCGGCGGTCATGCCATCTCGAGAGTCGACCGCGCGAACGGCGATCGTGTAGTCGTAAGTTCGCTCGTCGCCCATCACGCCAACGGTGCGCACGGGGAGGATCACGCAAAACGCTTGCCAGATTCTGTCGTACAGGTCCGATGCCCGCAGCTCTTCCATGAAGATCGCATCCGCCTCGCGGAGGATATCGAGCTTCTCTCGATCGATCGTGCCGGGGCATCGGACCGCAAGACCCGGGCCTGGAAATGGGTGACGCCAAAGAAGGTCGTGCGCCATTCCCATCGCTTCTCCCACTTCGCGAACCTCGTCTTTGAAGAGCAACCGTAGCGGCTCGATTAGGTCCAGATGCAAGGTGTCGGGCAAACCGCCGACGTTGTGGTGACTCTTGATGACGGCGCTCGGCCCCTTGAATGACAGGCTCTCGATCACGTCGGGGTACAGCGTCCCTTGCACGAGGTAGCCCACGTCTTCGAGCTTCTCGGCTTCCCGCTGAAACACATCGATGAACACGCGGCCAATGATCTTCCGCTTCTGCTCGGGGTCGCTCACCCCGTGAAGCGCATCGAGGAACTCGTCCGCCGCGTCGACGTGAATCAGCTTGAGCCCGAAGTGGCTTCCATAGGTGTGGACTACTGCCTCGGCTTCGTCTTTTCGAAGTAAACCGTTGTCGACGAAGATGCACGTGAGCCGGTCGCCGATCGCCTTAGACACCAACATGGCCGCCACGGACGAATCCACGCCACCGGACAAGCCACACACTGCAGCGCGGTCGCCGACCTGACGTCGAATCGAATCGACGCTTTGCTCGACGAACGAGCCCGGCGTCCAGTTCGGCTTACACCCAGCCACCTCGAACAAGAACGCGCGCAGCATCTCGACACCGCGCGGCGTGTGCGCCACCTCCGGATGAAACTGCACTCCAAAGATGTTTCGTTCGAGGTTCGCCACGGCCGCGAACGGGCTATTGGGCGTTCGCGCGATCGTCTCGAACCCGGGAGGCAAGCTCTCCACACGATCACCGTGGCTCATCCAGACGTCGACATGAGAGCCCACGTGAAATCCGTGAAGCAGCCCCTCCGGCTTGAGCACCTCGAGCCGTGCCGGCCCGTACTCCCGTTCATCGGCCTGCTCGACCTTGCCGCCAAGAAGATGGCTGGCGAGCTGCATCCCGTAGCAGATGCCCAAGACCGGGACGCCAAGGTCAAACACCCCCGGATCGACACTCGGTGCCCCTTCCGCAAACACACTCGCCGGCCCGCCACTCAGAATGATCGCCCGAGGCGCGAGGTCCCTGACCTCCGCAAGCGAATAGGTGCACGGCTGAATCTCGCAATAGACGTGCTGCTCCCGAATCCGCCGAGCAATGAGCTGGGTGTACTGCGACCCAAAGTCGAGAATCAAAACCCCATCAACGATCATGGCGCGGGTCTAACATGTGGCCCTTAGGCGGTCGAGGGCGTGCCCTGGATCGGGCATTAACTATGCGATCGGAGAACGGCTCGCGATGTGCGGCACAGCGATTGGGTCGGCGCCTAGCCGCGTGTCGACGTGTGGAGCCGTGGTGACGGGGCTCCCGAGCGCGAGCACGTGCGTCGCGAGCCGTTCTCCGGTGATTCAGTTGCCTTCCCGTCGTGCTTCGCGGGTCTTAGCTGACGCGGTAGTTCGGGGCTTCTTTCGTTACCATGACGTCATGCACATGGCTCTCGTGGAGCCCCGCGGGGCTGATTCGAACGAACTGCGCGTTCTTCTGCAACTCGTCGATGGAAGGGTTGCCCGTGTAGCCCATGCCGGCACGCAGGCCGCCCACCAGCTGGTACACCACTGTCGACAACGGTCCCCGATATGGCACTCGGCCTTCGATCCCCTCGGGGACGAGCTTGCCCACATCCGACACGTCGGCTTGCGCGTAGCGATCCGACGACCCTTCGCGCATCGCGCCGAGGGATCCCATCCCGCGGTACGACTTGTACGTTCGGCCCTGATACAGAACGAGCTCTCCCGGCGCCTCATCGGTGCCCGCAAACAGTGAGCCAATCATCACGCTGTTCGCGCCCGCGGCGATCGCCTTCACGGCATCGCCAGAGTACTTCACGCCACCGTCGGCGATGATGGGAACACCGTGCTCGCGTCCGACGCGTGCGCAGTCCATGACGGCGGTCACCTGGGGCACGCCGATGCCGGCCACGACGCGGGTGGTGCAAATCGACCCCGGACCCATGCCGACCTTCACCGCATCGGCGCCCGCGTCGACCAAGGCCTTTGTCGCATCGGCGGTCGCGACGTTGCCCGCGACGACCTGTACACTGGGGTACGCCGCTTTGGTGTCGCGGACCGCGTCAATCACGCCCTTGGTGTGCCCGTGCGCAGTGTCGATGATCAACACGTCGGCCCCTGCCTGCACGAGCGCCTCGGTCCGCGTGTCTCGATCGGGGCCCACGCCGAGCGCAGCGCCCACACACAGGCGCCCGAGCGAATCCTTGATCGAGTCCGGATAGCGATCGGCCTGCATCAAGTCCTTGATGGTGATGAGACCGACGAGCTCGCCGCCCTCCCCGACCACAAGCAGCTTCTCGATACGGTGCTTGTGCAGAAGCTCGCGGGCCTTGGTCTGCTCGACGCCCGGCGGCACGGTGACGAGCTCCTTCGTCATGAGCTGAGCGACCTTCTGATTGAGGTTCTGCTCGAAGCGAATGTCGCGGCTGGTGAGAATGCCAACCGGCCTGTTGCCCTCGACCACCGGAAGCCCCGAAATCTCGTGACGCCGCATGAGCTCCAGCGCGTCGTGGAGCGCCTCGCCGGGCCCGACCGTCACCGGGTCGACGATCATGCCCGTTTCAGCGCGCTTCACTTTGGTGACCTCGAGCGCCTGGAGCTCAGGGCTCATGTTCTTATGCAGAATGCCGATGCCGCCTTCGCGATCCATGGTCACCGCGGTCCGCCACTCGGTCACCGTGTCCATTGCGCTCGACACGAAGGGAATTCGCAGCTCGATCTCCCGCGTGAAGCGAGTGGAAACGTCCGCATTTGCAGGCAGAAAATCCGCGTACGCGGGCAGGAGCAACACGTCATCGAAGGTGAGTGCTTCCCGTAGGATGCTGTCAGTCACCGGAACCTCCCAAGGACCCTAAAAATTGGCGCCGAGTATAGCGCCCCGGTGACGGCACGCTAGTAGGCGCGCGGGAAGTCCCCGA
>CALLDH010000110.1 GCA_937998345.1 uncultured bacterium
GTGGGCTTCCTTTCGGAGGCGCTTCGCAACCTCGTGAGCTCGGAGCCGCTCTCCTCGGTGGCGGTCATCGCCCGCTACCCGGAGCAGGCGGATATCTATTACAAAGGACTCCGTCACGGCGAGGTACCGAACCTCCGGCGCATCGCCGACCAGGACTTCCCCTTCCGCCCGGGGGTTGACGTCACGGACGTGCGTCAGGTCAAAGGCCTCGAGTTCGACTACTTGGTCATCATCGAGTGCAATCGCTCCACCTTCCCGACCGACAACGAGAGCCGGCATCTCCTCCATATCGCCGCAACACGCGCTGCCCATCAGCTCTGGGTGTTTTCGACCGGAAACCCCTCGCTCCTGCTGCCCGACGCCCTGGTCCGCGCCTCGGATTAGCCCGTTCCCCCCTGCGGGGGCAGCAGGGAGTTGCAGTCTTCCCTGGGGCGTGTAAGATCACGATCTAGCGGCGGTTGCGGCCTACACCGGGGTTCCACGGTAGAACGAGCAACGACGCCGCGAGGGGAAAGACGCAAAGCGCGTAGTTCCGTGTAGGTCCCGTTAGCCTCCAACCACAGACCATTCAGGCTGATCACAGCCCTCATTTCGATGGCCGAAACTGCTCTCCAAGAAACGGTAGAAGAAGACGCTCCGCCGAGCGCGCCGGCGGAAGAAGCGCCCACCTGGCGTGAACCGACCACCTCGGTGGCCAAGAAGCTCGCTTCGATGAGCGATCGGGCGATTCAACGCGTCACGGGCGGTAACGCGTTCTTGCGCGGGCGTCTGTATGCGCGGCGAAAGGCGGTCGAGAACCTCAAAGAGGACGAGCATTCAGTGAGCGGGGAGATCTCCGTGCGCACGGCCGATGAGCCGTATCACACGGCTGTGAGCTACAGCGATGAAACTGACAGCTGGGAGTCGAGTTGCACCTGTCCGGGATGGCGCGGGCCGACGGGGCATTGCAAGCATGTCGCCGCGGTGATGGTCGCCCTGCGCGACGAGGTGCGACCACCACGCGCGAAGGGTCCTCAGCAGCAACAAAGCAAAAAGAAGAAGAAAGCCGAGCCGGTGCACGTTCCGGGGACGGTTTCTGTGGGCGGCAAGAGGCGGCGGTCTCGACGGCGACGTCGTGGCGTAGGTGGCACTGAGGGTGGCCCCCTCGAGGTCCTGTCGCCGCGCGAGCTTCAGGCCAGGCGCGGCGAGGCACGAGGGCCGATGGACGCTTGGCTCCCCGCGGAGGCGCTCCCGAAACCCCTCGAGTTCGAATACCGCATGACCGTTCGTCCTGCTTCGATCGCCGTCACCCCCGTGCTGGCTGGTACTCGGAGCGCGGTGCCGATCAATGACGCGCTCGGCGCGTTCAACATGGTGTCGATCGACGAGCGTCCGCTTTTTCGAGCGCTCGCCCGGAATATCAACCGCGGGCAGCCCACGACAGCCGAGCTTCGGGGCGAAGATGCGGCCGAGGTGGTGGAGATGCTCAGCGACCGGCGCGTGCTCCTGGAGCCGGCCTCGATGGAGCTCCGGTTTGCGAACGAGGCGCTGAAGCCCCGAATCGAGCTCGACCCGGCCAACGGCGACAGCCTGCGCGTACGCGTCGTGTTCTACCTCGAGAGCAACAAGCGCCGCTTTGCGCTGTCGAGCGGGGCCTGGTTCGAGGGCACACCCGGCTGGCAGATCGACACCACCGAGGGCGTGGCGCGGCCCGTGAGCGAGTTGGTCACTCCGGCCTGGCTTCAGCGGCTCTACCGCTCGCCAGCGATGGTGCAATCGCACGAAGATCTTCCGGAATTACTCGGTGAATCCATTCCGCGGGTTGCCGCACTGCTTGGTGCGGACCTCCCTGATTTGAGCTCGGTGGCCGATCTCGTCGATCAGAAGCCGCGCTTCGAGCTCAAGGCCAACGGCGACATCATCGATGCGCGCGTTCGGCTGTACGTGCGCTACGAAGATCAGGAGTTCGACGTTCCACCGGATGATTTCCCCTCGCCGTTGGCGTTTCTGCCCCCGAAGCATGGCAAAGGGCGGCCGCGTGTCGTGCGCCGTGACGTCGGTGCGGAGATGGCCGGCGTTCAGGCGCTGCTCAGCCAGAATTTTGAGGTGTCGGAATCGGGCGAAGAGCTCGTAGCTTCCGGCGACGACGCGATCGCGTTTTGGACGAACGGCATCGGCGAGCTGCCCGAAGACTGGGACCGCTTCATTCCGGACGACTTGGTGGATGTCACCGTCCGTGACGAATCGGTGATGCCGCAGATGCGCGTGTCGAGCGGAGTCGATTGGCTCAACCTCGACATGAAGTTCGAGTCGGGTGGCGCGGTCGTGCGCGAAGAGGAGCTTCGGGCCTGTCTCGAGCACGGGCGGCGCCTGGTTCAGCTCGAAGACGGAACGTATGCACCGATCGATCCCGACAAGGTGGGCGACGTGCTCACGCGGATGGCCGAGATCTACGCGACTGCCGGGATGAAAGACAAGCTTCCGCTCTCGCAGGCCGGGCGCGTACAGGACCTCCTGAAGATGGTCGACAACGCGAAGGTGTCGGCGTCGGCGAAGTCCCTGTTTGCGAAGATCGAAGACATCGACGAGATTCCCAACGTCCCCAAGCCT
>CALLDH010000111.1 GCA_937998345.1 uncultured bacterium
CACAGTCGTCTACAAATGGACCGCGAACCCGGGCAAGTTGGGTGAGCTCAAGTCGATCTACGAGCAGGTCACCGAAGCGATGAAACAAAACGAGCCTGACGCCCAGGCCGTCCACTGCTACGTGTCTGAGAAAGACAACGCGCTGTACGTCCGCGACGAGTTCAAAGACGCAGCCGCGCTGGGCTTGCACTTGAGCAGCACCGCGGCCGGTCATTTCCCGCAATTGCTTGCCATCGCAGTCCCTGGACCCTTCCTCTTCTTTGGAGACGTCCCCGACGAGCTGCAGCAAGCAACTGAGCAGATGCAGCTGGGCGCCGAGTTCAGCACGCACGCATATGGATTCGATCGCTAGCCGGCAAAGCGGCGCGCCAACCCCCCCAACGAAAAACGGCCCCGCAAAACGGAGCCGTCATCGGCAGTTGGAGCGGGAAATGAGATTCGAACTCACGACTTCAACCTTGGCAATACTCGCCTAGCCCACGACACCATTTGGGAAACTCAGCAACATCAAGCACAACGTGTCCCGTGGCGTTGCGCGCCGTCCCGTGGTGTCCCGTGGAAAGTGGAAGGTTGGGTGGAAGTAAGATGGTCACTTCGAACACCTTTCGTCGCCTCCGAGAAGGTCGGCACAAGAACCCGTGCTGCACAACTCGCCCTCAGCGGTGTGGCCTGCTCTGGCCGGTCCGAAACACGGAACCTGAGTCTCTCGCCGACGTCATCGACTCGATGACAGCCGCAGTCGCAAAGAAGCTCGAAGGCGAGAGCCTGATCCCGTATGGGTGATTTCTCCATCAAAAATGCAGCTCACGGCACTCTCATGGAGGAGCCAGCGCGTTGATCCTTCCTACCGGTCGATGATCGTTATACAAAAGAGCGACAGGGGAGAGTTGAATCCATGCAGATGAAACAGATCGTGGTCGCGACCGATTTCTCGGAACAGTCCAACTCGGCGATCCGTCATGGCATAAGTATCGCCCGATCCTCCGGGGCCGGGCTTCGGTTCGTCCACGTCGTCGAGACACCTGCGGATGATGAAGGGTTAGAATCCGCTCGCCCCGCCGTCCAACATTGGCATGCCGATGATGCGGCGCGACTCGCACGCGACATCGAAGCCTACGGGACGGACGACATCGATGTTTCCACGGAGATCGTCGATGCCCCGTCCACGGCTAGCGGACTTCAATCAGTCGTCGACGCCCATGCTGCGGACTTGGCCATCGTGGGCAGCACGGGGCTATCCGGTTTCAAAGGGGCGTTGCTCGGCAGCACCGCTCTCAAAGTTCTGCGCACTGTGCAAACCCACGTCATGGTAGCTCGAGGCGACAGTCCTTCTTCCGCTGGCTACCAACGAATTCTCATCCCGACCGATTTTTCGGTCCCTGCCGAGAAAGCTCTGCAGCTGGCTGTGGTGTTGGCTGCGCCGGACGCGCAGTTCGACCTCGTTCACTTCTGGCGCGTTCCGGAGGCCACACGCGCAGACGAGCACTCCCAATTGGTGATCGAAACGGTTCGGAGCTCAGTGAGGGAGCGCGGACGAAGGCTGCTCGAGTCCTTCCAAGACAAAGCCCCGAACGCCGCGTTCCAGTCCGTTCAGGAATCCCCCGAGCGCGGCATCGCGCAGAAGCTAGAGGACGGCGACTACGACCTCGTCGTGGTCGGAACCTATGGGCGCTCCAAGCTGCGGCGTTGGCTTCTCGGAAGCGTAGCGGAGTATACCGCCAGGACATCGCCTTGCGCCGTAGCGGTAGCCAGGCCCGATTGAACCAAACACGAGCGAAGATCTGAGGGACGTTTACCAGACGGTCGGAATGTCACGCAATCGTCATTTGGAGCGGGAAATGAGATTCGAACTCACGACTTCAACCTTGGCAAGGTTGCACTCTACCGCTGAGTTATTCCCGCAAAAGGACGCCATTGGTAGCGCGGCCGGCACCACAGGTCAAGCTCCTGCCCCCCCGCAATTAACCCTAGGCGATAGCGTGGGGGCGGTGGGGTGGGAGCAACTCGCGCCGAAGGCATCGGGCCGAAATAGTGGGTGTCGTTTTGCTCTTACTCGTAGCGGAGGCCGTCGACGGGGAGCATTCGGGCGGCCCACCAGGAGGGGGCGATTGTGGAGACGGTACAGATCAGGAGGGCGATGCCGATGGTCACCAGGAAAACCGTTGGGCTGAGTACGACGGGGAGGTGGTCGATCAGGTAGACCTTGGGATCGAGGGCGAAATGGATCTTGTCGAGGTAGGCGACGAGGCCGCCGCCGACGAGCACGCCCGCCAAGGTGCCGATCACGCCGACGACGACGCCCTGGAGCATGAACACGCCGAGGATGGTTGCGTCGGTCGCGCCCATGGCCTTCAGGATGGCGATCTCGCGCTTCTTTTCGAGGACGACCATGATCAGGGTCGCGATGACGTTGAAGGCGGCGACGAAGATGATGGTGGCGATCACCAAGGTGAGCGCGATCTTCTGCACCTCGAGCGCGGTGAAGAGGTTGCGGTTGAGCTCCGACCAATCGAGGGAGTGAAAGGCGCCGCCGAGGTCCTGCTCGATACGGCGAGCGAGCTCGAACGAGGTGTCGAGGTCGTGAACACGGAGCTCGACGCCCGTCACGTTGTCGCCTTCATCGAAAAGGCGCTGGGCTTCGAAGAGGTCCGTGTAGACGAGGCCGGAGTCGTATTCCTGGAAGCCTGCCTGGAACACGCCGATGACCCGAAACTCACGCGAGCGAGTCGAGGCTCCGCCAGGCTCCGAGAGTGTGATGCCGAGCGCGGCCAGTGGCGAGATCAGCCTCACGCGGTCGCCGACTTCGACGCCGACGTCCTCGGCAAGGGTCTTCCCGACGATGATGCCGGGCAAGGCGCTCACCGGCTCCTGCGCCTCCCCTTGGGAAAGGCCGGCTTCCCACGCCGGGTCATCGGGCAATGCGAGCTCGTCCTCCGCGAGCTCACCGAGCATCGCTTCGATGTCACCCGGCTCGGCTACTTTCCCGATGCGCGGCCGCCGCGCGCGCCGCTGAGCCTCACGCTCCGCCTCCCGCCGCTCTGTCTCTTCTTCCCAGAAGGTCTTCCGCCGAGTCGGCTCCCCATCACCCAGGGGACTGTCCCCTTTTTGACCACCATCCGCATCTGGCTTGTCGCCGTTCTTAACCCCTTCAAAAAGGGGACTGTCCCCTTTTTCTTCTTTTTCTGGTTTGCCGTCGCGGATGTCGCGGAGCCATTGCCAGTCTTCGTCGGGTCTGGGGGCGGCGGTTGGCGTGGGGACGGAGCCTGGGCGGCGGAGGCCTTCTAGGTTGCCCGCGACCATTTGCTGGGGGAGGTCTAGGACGGTTTGGAGGCCTTCGGGGGTGACGCCCTTCACCAGGACTACGGCTCGGCGTTCGCCCTTGGTGAGCATCATTTCGTTGATCGAGAAGGGAGCGATGCCGGCGACTTCGGGCATTTCGCCGACGGTGGCCAGCACGTCTCGGTAGTCTCGGAACTCGCGGCCGTACTTCAGGACCAGGACGTGGGCGTTGACGCCGAGCACCTTGTCGCGGAAGGCCTTTTCGAAGCCGGTCGTGATTGAGAGGACAGCCAGCAGGGCGGCCACGCCGAGGGCGACGCCGATAATCGAGATCAGGGTGATCATCGAAACGGTGGCGCGCTTCTTGGAGCGCAGGTAGCGGACGCCAATCTGAAAGCTGTAGCTCACGCCCCACCTCCCTATCACGCAGACCCGCACCCGGCGATCCGCGCCACAGGCGGGAGCGAAGCCCCGTGGACGACGCGCAGCGTGGACTTTACAGGAGAACTTGCCCGCCCGGGGTCGACTCACTAGGGTTCGTTAGATGAAGCGGATTTGGCCCTTCGCGATGTGCATCGGGGTTCTGGTGGCCTGCCATCAGCAGAGCAACGTGCGACGCGAAGTCTGGCCGCCGCCGAGCGAGCCAGCGCCCGTAGTGGCCGAGGCTCCGGCGCCACCGCCGAAGGTCCTCGATCCGGTCATCGTCGAGCTGTCCGACAAGTCGACGGTAATGCAGGTGCGCAAGCAACTCGACAAGGACAACCCCGGCAAGGCGCGCGAGATCGCAGAAGCCGCCCTACCGAGCGCCGGCGCGCGAGACAAAGGCCGGCTTCACTGGCTGGCTGCTGTTGCTGCGCTCGACGAGGGGTACGGCAGCATCGCGCTTGCCCACCTCGACACGCTCGGCACCTTCAACCATCCGCTTGCTCGCTGGGCCAAGCTGAAGCGCGCATCCCTTCTCGAGCGGCAGGACCCGGCGACCGCGGCACAGATCGTCGCATCGTTGACGGACAACTGGGCCGGTGGCGATCGCGCGCGCTCGATCGAAACCCGCACCGGCGGCTCGAACGAGTCCGGCGCACACCTCGAGATCCGCGTGGACGGCAAGCCCCCTGCTGTAGCAAGCACGCAGACCGTGCGTCCGCGCATGCAACAGAGCCTCGACAAAGCCGAGTCCCTCTACGACGCAAAGCGATATCGAGAATCCGAACGGCTATTCGGCAAACTGATCAAGCGACTCAAGACGGGCTCGGTGGTCTGGTGCAAGGCCCGCTACCAGCAGGGCCGCGCGCTCTTGCAAGACCGCGAACGCACGCGCGGTGCTCCTGTGATGCGCGAAGTCGCCAACAAGTGCGCCCAGATCGACGCCGATACACGCGCCTGGGCCCGCTACTATGCGGCGCGCGCCTACGGCCGCATCGGCCAGTGGGACGAATCGATTCGGCAGTACGAGAAGCTCGAGGCGGAAGCTCCTGCGCACAGCCTCGCCGACGACTCGAGCTACCGAGCCGCCCTTTCCGAGCTCGAAAACGGTAAGCAAAAGGCGGCCCTCGTACGCCTGGCGTCGATTCCAAAGCGCTACCCCGAAGGCGACATGTGGCCCCGCGCCCTGTTCAAGTTGGGCTGGGTCCAGCTTCGTGACGGCAACTACGATGGCGCGTACGACCGCTTCGACGAGCTCGTGACACGTGGCGGCGACGAACGCCAGGAAGGCATCACAGGCCGGGCCAACTACTGGCGCGCCCGCACGCTGTTCATGATGGGCCGGCGCATCGATGCCACGGAAGCCTACGAGGAGATCGTCAGGCGTTGGCCGCTGCGCTACTATGCGCAGCAGGCGCTTTGGCGCCTGAGCGAGATCGTGCCGCAACGGGCGAAGGCCATGCTCGACGAGATGCGCGCGGGCGACGAGCCAACGCGAATGGTGTTTGCATGGCGCCATGAGTTCGACGACCCGGCCTTCGACCGCATGGTGGAGCTGCTGGCCGTCAACGAGGTCACCTACGCCTCGTCTGAAATGTCCAGGCTCCACATGCTTGGCAGTGACGTCGACCCCGAGATGGCGGTCGTGGGGGCCGTGC
>CALLDH010000112.1 GCA_937998345.1 uncultured bacterium
GGTAGGCGCGGAACACATAGGAGCTGATGTCGATCACGTAGATCGTCTCCGGATCCCCCTTCTTGGGTAGCTTTTCCACCATGTGTCGGCACCATCCAACGCCCGAAACCGGCGGTCAAGGGGCCAAGCAGGTTGCGTAGCCGCTTCCGCGCATGCTACGCGCACGAGCCGCAGCACCCGGAACCGAACCTCGTATGTTTGAGACGCTCACAAAGGGCTTTCGCAACGCCCGCAATCGCCTCTCCGGAGTCACCGAGCTCACCGAAGAGAACATCGATCAGGCGCTCCGTGATGTGCGCCTGTCCCTGCTCGAAGCCGACGTCGAATTCGGAGTCACCAAGGCGTTCCTCGCGCGGGTGAAAGAGAAAGCGGTCGGCCAAGTCGTCGAGACCACGGTCAAGACCAAGACGCGAAAGGCGAAGATCGGGCCGGCCGAGCAGTTCGTGAAGATCTGCCAGGACGAGCTCGAATCGATGATGGCCTTCGAGGGCGAGCCCGTGGAGTTCGCCAAGAAGCCGAAGCCGACCGGCATCATGATGGTCGGCCTTCAGGGTTCCGGTAAGACGACCACCTCGGCGAAGCTGGCGCGTTTGCTGGAGGACACCAACGGACGCAAGCCCCTCCTGGTGGCCGCCGACGTGGCGCGTCCGGGCGCGATCGAGCAGCTACAGGTCCTGGGCGAGCAGATCAACGTGCCGGTGTTCTCGATCCCCGGCGGGGTGCCGCTCGAGATCTGCAAGCGCGGCCTCGCTCACGCCAGAAAGCTCAAGTGCGACACGGTGATCTACGACACCGCGGGTCGCCTCGCGATCGATGAGGCCCTCATGCAAGAGCTGGCCGAGATTCGAACCTCGGTCGATCCCCAGAACGTGTTCCTCGTGGTCGACGCCATGATCGGTCAGGACTCGGTCAAGACCGCGAAGTCCTTTCACGATCTGCTCGGGTTGAGCGGGGTGATCCTCACCAAGCTCGACGGCGACGCGCGCGGCGGTGCGGCGATTTCGATCAAGAATGCGACTGGGACCGCAGTGAAGTTCGCCGGTACCGGCGAGACGGTCGACCGGCTCGAAGAGTTCCGCGCCGAGGGCATGGCCAGCCGCATCCTCGGGATGGGAGACGTCGTCGGCCTGATGAAGGACTTCGAGGACGTCGTCGACGAGGAGAAAGCCGAGAAGGACGCCAAGCGCATGCTTCGAGGTCACTTCACCCTCGATGACTTCCTCGAGCAGCTTCAGATGCTCCAAAACATGGGCCCGCTACAAGACCTGCTCGACAAGGTCCCGTTCTTCGCCGACAGCGTCCCGGACGGTTTTCAAGTCGACGAGCGCGAGATCGGGCAGATCAAAGCCATCGTCAGCTCGATGACGCGCCAGGAGCGCGCCAAGGCCGAGCTGTTCCAAAAGCAGCCGACCCGTCTTGCGCGTGTCGCCAAGGGGTCCGGCACCGCCGAGAAGCAGGTTGCGGAGATCCTCCAGCGGTTCGCTTTCATGAAGCAGATGATGGGCAGCATCGGTTCGCAGGCCGGCATGCTCTCGAAGATCCCCGGCATGAAGCAGATGGCCGCGGCCAATCGTCTTCGTGAGGCAGTGAAAACCGGCGGCCTCGAAGGAAACCCGATGATGGCCAACCTGACCGACTCGCTGCTGGAGGCGGCGGTTGCCGAGCACGGGGGCCTGGGTCCGGGCGGCGCGCAGGGGCAGCGCAAGGTCATCGACAAGGGCAAGAAGAAGACCAAGCGTAAGATGCAGAGAAAGTCTCGCCGCAAATCGCGACGGTGAATCCGAGCATCATGAGCGTCGCGCGCTGCGCCTTCATTCTTCTCGCCGGTTGGATCGCAGCATGCACGAGCGGCAAGGATGCCAGCCCTGCCGAGTACGCTGTGCCCAAGCTCCTGGTCGCTCAAACGAGACGGCCGCCGAACCTCGACGGTTCGCTCGCTGATCCGGGTTGGGGGCTCGCAAACACCACCCGGGCGTTCGTCGAAACCCGCAAAGGAGGCACCGCTCCGATACAAGCGTCGGCCAGGCTTCTTTGGGATGAGCACAACCTGTACGTCGGCGTCGACGTACAGGACGCGCTGCTGCGCGCAAGTCACACCGAGCGCGATCAGCATCTTTGGGAGCAGGACTGCGTCGAGCTGATGATCGATCCCGACGGAGACGGGAGGAACTACTTCGAGATCCAGATCTCACCGCGAGGCGTACTCTTCGACACGTGGTACGACTCGCCGCGCATTCCGCAGCCGTATGGCCATCTCGACTGGGACAGCCGGACCCGCGCTCGCGTGTCATTGCGAGGGGAGCTCGACGATCAAGAGGCAGACGCCGGATACACGGTCGAAATCGCGATCCCGTGGCAGGCGTTCAGTTTCGACGGCAAGCCTCCTGCACCACCCGAGATCGGGGACGAATGGCGTGCGAATCTGTACGTCATGGACCTGATCGAGGATCGGCAACAGGCGGCGGCGTGGTCAGCCTTGGGAATTGGTGATTTCCATGTGCCCCGCCGATTCGGTATCCTTGCGTTCGAGGGGCCAATGGCGAAGCGCGAGGGGGCGCAAACACTTGAATCCCCGGAGGCGCCTCAGTAGGATCCGTCGGGCCCGGACGATTCGCACACGATGCTTCGCACACGCCTCATCGCCGGTCGCACATCAGGCTTGATTCTGGCCGCCGTCTTTGCCTCGATCATGACTCTCGCGAGCCAGGTCGAAGTGGTCCTCGAGCCGCTCCGCGTCGATCCGGTGCACCCAGCGCCCGTCACACTCCGTATTCCGAGCAGCTACCTTCCCAAGGCGTCGACTCGCACCCATCGGGGCTTGCCGCAGCCGCTGGTCGTCGCGCGTGGCGAGGTCGTGAACGACCCGGAGAGCCAGCGCCTCGTTCGGGCATTCGAACGTGAGCGGCGTCCTCCCGATCAAGAAATGCTGCTCGGCATTTGGATCAGCTACTTTCTGATTGCGTATATTTTCCTGGCGTACCTGCGGCTGTTCACCGGGGGCCGCGGCGGCTTGCTGCGCACCGAGGCGGGCTTGCTCGTGCTGGTGGGCGCGACCTGCCTCGCTGCGAAGCTGCTCCTGTTGTTTACCGGGCTCTCTCCGTTCGTTCTGCCGTTGGCCACCGTGCCGCTGTGGGCGGCCCTCTATTTCGACCGCGCGACGGCGACCGCTTCCGGCCTCGTCATTTCCCTCGTCTGTGCTTCGTTCTTGCATTTTTCGATGCCGGTGGTCGTCGTCTACTTGGCCACCACCTTGGGCGTCGTGATCTTTTTCCATGACCGCAAACACGCGACGCACATGCTGGTCGCGGGTACCGCAGCGGGGCTCTTTGCCGCACTGGTGTTGATCAGCGTCGCGATGTCGGTCGGGAACGGAATCGACGTCATCGGCGACCTCGCTCGGCTCAACGAGTCGGCCCTCCTTTCCACCATCGCTGGCGGTATGCTCTCGGGCGTTTTCGCAGTGTTGCTACAGCGGCTCGCAACGGCTGCCCTAGGCGTCGTCACGCGAGGCCGCCTGCAGGAGCTCACCGACGTCGACCACCCTCTCCTTCGCAAGATGGCGCGAGA
>CALLDH010000113.1 GCA_937998345.1 uncultured bacterium
GGCCACATGTCCATCTGGTTCGGAATGGGGAACAGGTAGTAATCGAACCAGGGACGGCCGGTGTGAATCGCGGGAAACAAGCCCGCACAAAGCACGGCGAACACCGTCATCGCCTCGGCGAAGCGGTTGATGCTCGTTCGCCACTTCTGCCTGAACAGGACGAGAATGGCTGAAATCAGCGTGCCGGCGTGGCCGATACCAATCCACCAGACGAAGTTGGTGATGTCCCATGCCCAGTAGACGGGTGCGTTGTTGCCCCAAACGCCCACGCCTTGAATGAAGAGGTATGCAAGCGCGGCGCCCATGACGCCCAGCACGGAAACCGACAGCAAGAACAGGAGCCACCATCCGCGGGGGGCGGCGTTCTCCGTGACACTTGCGATCGTCTCGGTGATGTCGTTTCGGGTCGTGCCTTCCGGAAGGAGAGACGTTTCGCCAAGCTCTTTGATGGGTGCGTCGTAGCTCATTGGTTCTTACCCATTTCCCTTCAGCTTGGGGTTTGGGTTGCGGATGCGCGCAAGGAACGACGTACGAGGACGCGTACCGATTTCGGGGAGCAACTTGTAGTTCCGATTGACAGCGGTCCACGTGGCCACGGCACTCTTCGGGTCATTGAGGTCGCCGAAGGCAATGGCCTTGGTCGGGCAGGCCTGCTGACACGCGCTCTTGATGTCACCATCCTTGAGCGCGCGGCCGTCCCGCTTGGCAGCGATCTTCCCCTCTTCGATGCGTTGGACGCAGTACGTGCACTTCTCCATCACACCGCGCATGCGAACAGTGACGTTGGGGTTGAACTGAAGCTTTCGCGACTCCGGGAAGTCCTCGAACCAGCCGAACTTACTATCCAAGTGGCCGTGCCAATCGAGGTAGTTGAAGCGACGGACCTTGTAAGGACAGTTGTTCGCGCAGTAGCGGGTGCCGACGCACCGGTTGTAGGCCATGTCGTTGAGGCCCTCGGGCGTGTGGGTCGTCGCGTTGACCGGACAGACGTTCTCGCAGGGCGCTTCCTCGCACTGCTGGCACGTGACCGGCTGCACCGCGACTTCTGGCTCGTTCTCGTCATCGCCAACGAAGTAGCGGTCGATTCGCAGCCAGTGCATCTCGCGACCGCGTTCCACCTCGAACTTGCCCACCGACGGAATGTTGTTCTCGGCCTGACATGCAATGACGCAGGCATTGCAGCCAGTGCACGCGTTGAGGTCGATCGCCATGCCCCACTTGTGACCCTCACTGTAATCCTGTTGTGCCCACAGCGGAGGTGTGCTCACCGGATCGACCGCGCGGTATGAAGCGAAGTCGGGCTCCTTCTTGTACTCATCGAGCGTCGCGTCGATGGCGATCGGGCGGCCCTCCATTCGGTCGTGCGTCTGGGTCTGAACCAGGTTGTACACTTCGCGCAGCGCCTCCACGGTCACCCCGTCCGTGAAGTCCATCCCTTCGGTCGTGCGAAGCGGGTTTACGTCGAAACCCTTGCCGTTGCCGTAACGGCCAGCAGCGGTGCGGCCCCAGCCGAGCGTCAGCGTCACGCAGTCGTCTGCGTGTCCGGGCACGATCCACGCAGGGACTTCCACCTTGGCCTCGCCTTTGCCGAGGCGAAGCATCTGCCCACTCTTGACGCCGAGTGCCTTGCTGGTTGCCGGAGAGAGGAGCGCTGCGTTGTCCCATACGAGCTTCGTCATCGGGGCAGGCAGCTCGAGCGCCCAGAGGTTGTTGGCCTGCGCGCCATCCCAAAGCGCCGGGTCCGGTTCGAAGCTCACCTCGACGCTGCCCGTGCCGACGGGCTTCGGGCTCTGCGAGGAAGCGATCGCGCTCACGATCGAGTCGACCAACAGGGCCTTGGCGTCAGACGGCTGCCTCTTGAATACGCCCGCGTGCAGAGCCCCCCGCCAAAGCTGCTCGTCGCTCGTGTACTCAGTGGGAAACCCAGCCCGGAGCATGCTCTTCGTCTGGGTATCGAGTCCTGTCGCCTGGGTCTCGCGAACGAGATCGTGATCCTTTGTCGTCTTCTCGCCAGCGATCTTCGCCAGAAGCTCGATCGCGATGGTGCCTCCATAGAGAGGCGCGATCAGAGGCTGCTGAAATGAGATGGACCCGTCGAGAGCGGTCTGGTCACCCCAGGCCTCGAGCTCGTGGGCGAGCGGCGCATGCCAGGAGCTCAGCGCGGAGGTTTCATCGCGGTGCGTGGACACGTGGACCGACGTGAGCCCATCCCGCCCGAGGAGCTCCGCGAACTTGATGTCCGCAGGCGCATCGTAGACCGGATTCCCGCCCAGCATGATCAGCGAAGAGACCTGGTCGATCTCCTTGGCAAGATCCGCAATGCTCTTCCGGCTCGGCTCTCCGGTCGGATCGAGGTTTGGGCCCAGGTGGTATGTCTTCGCAGTCGATCCGACGCCTTCGTTGATGGCCAACGCCATGGCGTGAACCAGCGGCGGTTGACCAGCACCCGGAACGACGATCGACCGACCTTGGTTGTTCACGAGATCGGCCGCGAGCTCGCTGACGAACTTGGTGTCGAGCCCGCTGGTGTCGATCCCTCCCGAACGCTGCCGAAGCTTCTCCGCGAGCGGACCGAGCTGCGTGACGCCGCGGCTCGAAAGCTGATCGACGAGCGCCTCGGTGAAGCGCCCCACATCGGCTTGCCGCATGCGAGCCCGATGATCCGCCATGCTGCCCGTGATGGTGTAGTTCGACTCCACCACGTACAGACGGCTCATTGGCGCTCGGGGATCGGCCAGCCTGCGCCGAGACGCAAATCGTGCCCCTGCCGCCACAGCTCCGGGCTCGGCGCCCAAGAAGTCCGAAGCGAGCGACACGATTACCTGCGCGGCGCCATAGTTGTAGACCGGAACGAGAGGCTCGCCATACGCGATGCGCCCGCCGCTGCGAGCGTTGTCGTCATTGACCGCGCTGTAGGTATGGAAGCGTGCGTTTGGATATCGCTCCAACACTTTCGTTTGCAGGCGTCGGAAGGTTGGGCTGTTGGAAATGGGCGAGAGGAACCGCAAACCAGCGCCCTGGTCCGCCTCGTGCTTCTTGATGACAGCGTCGATCGCTTTTTCGAAGTCCTCACGGCTCACATCGACCAGCGCGTTGCCATTTCGACGCGCAGGCGACTGAGAACGATCGGGATCGTACAAGTCCCACAGGTAGGCCTGGGCCCGGACGTCCGTACCGCCGAGGCTGGTTGGGTGGTGGTCGTTGCCCTCGACCTTCGTAGGCCGCCCGTCGTGACTGGTGACCACGACGCCGAGCGCATCTCTGCCGCGTGCCGTCACGGTCGCGAAATGCGAGGAGACCCCGGGAACCAGGTACTCCGGCGCTTTGCTGTACGGCAAGATCTCGTTCTCGGGGCGGCGAACGCATCCCTGAAGACCTGCTGCGAGCGCTGCAATCGAAGAACCCTGCACGAACGAACGGCGAGACACCAATGCCTTCGGGCTCAGCAGGTCCGTCATGAACCCGCCGGGCTGCTCTTCCTGAGCGAGCTTCTGAAGCTCTTCCGGCTCGGCGTTCTTGTCCTCG
>CALLDH010000114.1 GCA_937998345.1 uncultured bacterium
AGAAACAATCCCAACAAGAGCGCGCTCTTGAACGGCTTCGAGATGACCGAGCAAGAGAAGCAGGATCTGATCGCCTTCCTTCGCGCACTCACCGACGACGAGCTCTTGAACAATCCGGCCTACAGCGACCCATTCGCGGACTAGCTCAAGAGTCGGGGCTCTCGCTCGAGGGCGATTCCGAAATGGTCGCGCACGCGAGCGCGGATCTCGTCGGAAAACGACAGCAGGTCCGCGGTCGTGCCACCTCCGTGGTGCACGAGCGCGAGCGCATGGCGGGTCGAGACTCCAAACGCGCCGCGGCGGGTGCCCTTTGCGATTCCGGCATTCTCGATCAGCCACCCGGCCGAGAGCTTCACTTGGCCATCGCCGGCGGGATAACGAGGAACCTCACTCGGCGCGCCGACGAGATTCTCGTGAACCGCTTTTTCGGTGACGCGGTCCGCTTCCGACGCAGCAACGATCGGGTTCAAAAAAAAGGAACCGGCGCTGCGATGATTCGGGTCGTCGGGATCGATGACCATGGACTTGCGGCGCCGAAGGTCGAGAACGGTGTGGCGAATTTGAGAGAGCGTTGCATCGGCTCCAATGCTCCTTTCGAGGTCCGCGTAGCGAACCGTCCCCGGGCCGTCAGGGCGCAGGGCGAAACGGACCGCGCATACTATGAAGCGATCGGGCTCGCGCTTGAACCGGCTATCGCGATAGCCGAAGGCGCAATCCTCAGAGCCGAGCTCTTCGAAGGCAAGCGTGTCGCGGCGGAGGACGCGGACGCTCGCGATGACTTCGGCAACCTCCTGCCCGTAGGCACCCACGTTCTGGATGGGCGTTGCGCCGGTCGAGCCTGGAATCCCGGTGAGGCATTCGAGACCGGCCCAGCCTCGCGACACTGCGCCGTCGACGACCGTTTCCCAGGGCAAACCCGCGCCCGCGTCCACCGTACCCCCGTTGTGAAACTCGGCCGTCGCGATCCGCATGTGGATGAGCAGCCCGTCGTAGCCTTCATCGGGCACGATCACATTCGAGCCGCCACCCAGAACCACCGAGGACAAGCCCTCCTCGGTGGCCCAGCGAAGTGCCTGGGACAAGCTGCGCTCGTCCTCCACTCGCACGAAATGCTTCGCGGGCCCGCCTAGCTCCAGCGTCGTGAGCGGAGCGAGGGGAACGTCACGCTGGATGTCGAGCGTCGTCATCAGCTGTGATCTAGGGCGCGGGGATTCTTTCGATGCCAGCCATGTAAGGAACCAGAGCCTCGGGTACGTTGACGCTCCCATCGGCTTGCTGGTTCTGCTCGAGGATCGCAACGAGCGTCCGACCGATCGCAAGGCCCGAGCCGTTCAGGGTGTGCACGAAGCGTGGCTTGCCCTTGTCCTCGGGCCGGAAGCGCGCCTTCATCCGGCGGGCCTGGAAGTCGCCAAACCAGGAGCAGCTTGAAATCTCGCGATACGCGCTCTGCGCGGGCAGCCAAACCTCGAGGTCATACGACTTCTGCGCCGCGAACCCCATATCGCCGGCACAAAGCTGCACGACCCGGTGGTGTAAGCCTAGCTTCTGTAAGATCGTCTGCGCGTGCTGGGTGAGCACGTCGAGCTGAGCCTCGCCTTCGTCCGGGTGGCAGAATCGGACCAGCTCGACCTTGTCGAACTGATGAACGCGTATCATCCCGCGCGTGTCCTTCCCATAGCTGCCCGCCTCGCTTCGGAAGCACGCCGTGTAGCCGGTGTATGCGATCGGCAAATCCGCTCCGGCGACGATCTCGTTCGCGTGCAGGTTCGTAATCGGAACCTCGGCGGTAGGCACGAGGTACAGGTCGTGCCCCTGGGCTCCGGCCTCGGCCTCCCACTCCTCGTCCTTTGCCATCCGGAACGCGTCCTTGGCGAACTTCGGCAATTGACCCGTTCCCAGCATCGCGCTGTCCTTGACGAGAACGGGCGGCCAGACCTCTTCGTAGCCGTGCTCTGCCGCGTGCACGTCGAGCATGAACTGCATGAGTGCGCGATTGAGCCGCGAGCCGAGACCCTTGAGCACCACGAAGCGGGAACCGCTGATTTTGGCCGCGCGCTCGAAGTCGAGAATGTCGAGCCCTGTGCCGAGCTCGACGTGATCGCGCGCATCGAAATCAAACGACGGCTTGTCGCCCCAGACACGGATCTCGACGTTGTCGTTTTCAGTGAGCCCATCCGGCGTGCCGGGGTGAGGAAGATTCGGCAGGTTCAGCAAAATCGCTTCGAGCTCGGTTTCAACCGCAGCTTGGCGCGCCTCGCCTTGCTTGATCTGGTCGCCGAGAGTGCGGAGTTGCTCGCGTCGGGTCTGAAACTCCTCGGACTTTTTGTCGGCAACGTTCGCCATCGCCTGGCTAGCCTCATTACGCTCCTGCCTGAGCGCCTCGACGCCCGTGATGACGCTGCGGCGCTCCTCGGCCAAGGTTCCGAGCCGGTCGAGAAGCGCCGCATCGGAAAAACCGCGGCGCGTCAGTGCGGCCTTTACTTCGGGCAGGTTTTCGCTCACGTGGCGCAGGTCGAGCATGGGAGCGGGTCTACAACACGTGAGCGCAGAGCACCAGTCGCGCACTTCTTGGCGCGGCGTGCGAAAAGCCCCTAAGTTGAAGCTGTGAGCAACACGGGCATGCTCAGCCGCTTGGGGGTCATCGGCGACGTTCACTGCGAATCCGACACGCTCGGGCGAGCGCTCGACGCGTTGGAGATAATGAACGTCGAGGCCGTCTTGTGCGTTGGCGATTTGGTCGACGGCCCAGGAGACGCCGACGCGACCCTCGCCATGCTGCAAGCGCGCGAGGTCCTGTGCGTGGCCGGCAATCATGAGCGCTGGTTCCTCGACAGCGAGCAACGGTCGCTCGAAAACGCCACCAGCGCGATCAACGAAACTTCTCGCGCGTTCCTCGAGGCGCTGCCGAAAGTGCGAGGCTACACCACACCCAGCGGCAACGCGCTGCTCTGTCATGGAGTGGGCGAAGACGACGAGGCCTGGCTTCTCCCCGACACCCGAGGCTACGCCCTCCAGGACATCCCGACCCTTCGCGAGTTGATGCTCGATCAAGAGGTCCAGTTCATGCTCTGCGGCCACACCCACGAGCGCATGATCCGCGTGTTCCCAGGGCTCACCGTGATCAACGCCGGCACCATTCACCGCAAAGACGAGCAGACCTTCATGGTCGTGGACTTCGCCGCCATGCGAGTCGGCTTCTACTCCGCCGCCGAGGCGACCATGGGAACGCTGATCGAAGAGCTCGACCTCCCCCCGCCAGGCCCAGTCGAATGGAAATAGTGGCCGACGCCCACGCTGAATCACCGGAGACCGGCTCCCGACGCACGTGCTCGCATTCCGGGATGTCGCTGTTAGCGCGCCTGACGCCATAGCTCTGCGAGCGAGGGCATCGATCCCGTGAGCAGGAAGCCTACGCGGAACAACCGTGCTCCGATTCGAATCGACACCCAGGTCGACACTAGCAGCACCGCCATCGAGCCGATCACTTCCCACCAGGCGATCCCCGACGAGTCGACCGCCAAGCGGATGATCACGGTGAGGGGTGACGTGAACGGAATCCAGGTCATCACCTGGCCGAGGATCCCATTGGGCTCGTCGAGCAGGATCACCAGGACCATCAGCGGGAGAATTGCGAGCATAGCCCAGCCCATCGTGAGCTTCTGGCTTTCGGCTGCATTCGCGCCGAGGGCGGCGGTCGCGAGCATGAGGCTGCCGAGGAATAGGTAGCCGAGGATGAACAACACGGGCGCGACCGCTAGGGCTTGCCACGGGATCGACACCACGGCCGCAAGCGCGGCCGACGCGGTGAGCGCGACGAAGACGACCATCGACGACCACACTGCAAACTGCAGCAGGCCCGCGGCGCCTAAACCGAAGAGCTTGCCGGCGAGAATCTCTTCTGGGGTCACCGAGGAAAGCAGCACTTCGACGATCTTGCTTTCCTTATCGGTCGAGACGGTCTGCACGAGGTACCCGGACGCGCTGAGAAGCGCCGTGAGCAGAAGGATGCCGAGGAAAAGCGGGATCGTCGTGCGTACGAGAAGATCGAGGGCCTCGTCGACACCGGTCACCTGCTCCCCATCGGGGCCGAGGCGGCTGCGAACGAAATACGCAGGGGAAATGACACGCTCCTGCACATCGTGATCAAGACGTCCTTCGACGAGCGATTTTCTCAGGAGCGAGCGAAGGAGCGGCTCGATCGTCGTCCCGCCCATGCTCAGTAGTGGCGTCTTCTCGGACTGGATGGCCCGCACCTCGCCGCTCGAGAGATAGTCTTTCTCGACGACGTAGACCGCACGAAGGCGGCCCGACTCGAGGTCTCTACTTGCGGCATCAGAAGTGTCATAGAGCACAATTTCGTTGGCGTTCGCCGTCCAAACCCGCGTGCCCTCACGTTCTTCGAAAACCCCGAGGTCGATCACATCTGCCTCATCGACCAGTCCGAACTCGGAGCTCTCCGCCGCCCGCTGCGTGAGGAAGTAGGTCTGAGCCCCGATGACCGTGCCCGATAGGAGCGCTAGGAAGACCGGCAGGCCGAACGTCGCAATCAGGTACGACCAGCGTTTGACGACCGACGCGAACTCGAAGCGGGCCACCGCGGAAATGCGTTGAATGCGCATGACTCAGCGGCCCCCGCTAACCAGGCTGACGAAGATCTCATCCATGCGCGCGACCAAAGGCTCGTAACGATCGATGAGCACACCGTTTCGGACGAGCTCGTTGAGGTATCCCGCCGGGGTCACGCTTGGCGGCAGCTCCACGCGCCAGCCTCCGGCCCGGTGCAGCGTGGCCTGTACCCCAAAGGCCAGCAGGTCCGTCGCCGTCCACACGATCACCTCATTTGGTGAGTAGCGCCGGCGGATCTCGTCGAGCTGGCCATACACAACCAGCCTGCCGCGATGAATGAGCGCCACCCGATCACAAAGCGCCTCCACCTGATGCATCATGTGGGTCGACAACACGGTCGTCTGACCGCTACGACGGCGCTCTTCAATCAGGCTGGTGATGAGTGCGACGTTGACTGGGTCCAAACCCGAAAAGGGCTCGTCGAGCACGCAGAGCTCCGGGTCGGTCATCAGGCAGGCCGCAATCTGAACCTTTTGCGTCATCCCCTTCGACAAGCTCTCGACCCGCTGATCCGCGACACGGCTCAAGCCAACGCGTTCGAGCCAGTGGTCCGCCGCCGTCCGCGCTGCCGTGCGCTTCAAGCCCTTGAGTCGTCCGAGATACGCAAGCAGCTCACGCACTTTGGCACGACGATAGACGCCGCGTTCCTCGGGGAGGTATGCAGTGCGGTCGAGGGTCTTCGGCTCCGGCGCAGCGCCAAACAGCGATACTTCCCCGTCATCGGGCCGAAGAATGTCTAGTCCAATCCGGATCAGAGTCGTCTTGCCCGCACCGTTCGGACCAAGCAGCCCGAACACCTCACCGGGCCTGACCTCGAGCGACACGTCCTCGAGCGCGCTGTGCTTCCCAAAGCGCTTGGATACGCCCCGATACGCGAGAATCCCCACGTGTTGATTGTATCGGCTGAGGACCGCCGGAGCGAATCTCTGCCAGCCAGTGCCAGCGTCAGTGCCAGCGGCAGGGTCAGTGCCAGCGGCAGCGGCAGCGTCAGTACCAGTGTCAGCCCGGGAGGGCGGCGGCGAGGAGCTTCTTGGTCAGTGTGGAGATTCCGACTCGGCCGAGCTGTTGGGGGTCAAACCGTCGCAGTGTCTCCGACTCGGTTCCCCGCGCTGCGGTCGCCCGAAAGACGTCGATCTGCAACCGCCTGTGCGTCAGGACATGCGCGATCTGCGCTGCTGGCTCAGGGTCCAGACGCGCCGAGATCCGTGCCTCGCGCAAAGCCCGGCGCGCATCGCTCTCGTCGACTGCCTCTCTGCCGAGCATCGGCAGACCCCACAGCCCGCCGAACAAGCTTTGCTCGCTTCGCACGAGCCAGACCTCCACCTCCGAGCCGCGACCTCGAGTCGCAACCACCGCCGCTAGCTGCACCTCTTTGGGAGCTTTGCGTGCACGGGGGACCGGTAGCGCATCGACTTCATCACTTGCATACGCCTTGCATTCGCCGGCGATTGGGCACGACTTGCACTGGGGTCGCTTCGGGGTGCAGATCGTTGCGCCAAGCTCCATCAACGCCTGATTGAGATCACCGGGGCGTTCGCCGGGAACCAGCTGAGCAGCCTCGTCCCACAAACGGTTTGTCGTAGCCGAAGCTCCGACCGGCGTGTCGATGCGAAACAATCGCGCCAGCACTCGGGTCACGTTTCCGTCTACGACCGGCTCTTCTTTGTCGAAGGCGATGCTCCCAATCGCACCGGAGGTGTATCGTCCTACCCCGGGAAGCGAACGTCGCGAATCGGCATCTTCGGGAATCCTCCCGCCGTACTGGGTGACCACCTCTTTGACGCCAGCGTGCAAGAGGCGCGCGCGCCGGTAGTAACCGAGTCCACTCCAATGGGAGAGAACCGCATCTTCGTCGGCTTCAGCCAAGGCACGTGGAGTCGGAAAGCTCGCCAGGAAGCGCTGGTAATAAGGGACGACCGTCTCGACGCGCGTCTGCTGGAGCATCACCTCGGAAACCCAGATCGCATAGGGGTCGCGCGTCTGTCGCCAAGGGAGGTCTCGAGCGGCCGTGTCGTACCAACGGAGTAGCTTCTGCCGAACTGCGGGCATCAAAGGGACTCGTAGGACAAGCGCTCCGGGTTCTCGAGCGTTTCGATCACGTCGTAGGCAAACGCCGCGCCCACATGCCCATCGACGATTCGGTGATCGAGCGAAAGCGAAAGCAACATCACCTTGCCGACCACAATCTCCCCGTCACGAACCACCGGGCGTTCCTTGATCCGGTGAACCCCGAGGATGCCGACCTCCGGGTGATTCAGGATGGGGGTCGCGAGGAAACCGCCTTGCTTGCCGAGTGACGTCACGGTGAATGTCGAGTTGCGCAAGTCCTCCGGCGCAAGCGTTCCCTCTTGGGCCGCTCGTGAGAGGCGCTCGATCCGCTTTGCGAGCTCGAACAGGCCGAGGCGGTCTGCGTTCTGCACTACCGGAACCATCAGCCCAGCTTCCGTCGCGGTCGCCACGCCAATGTTGTAGTACTTCTTGTAGACGAGCTCGTTGGTGCGCTCGTCCAGTGAGCTGTTCAGGACCGGATGCTTGCGCAGGGCGTCGGTGACCGCCTTGATGATGAACGGCAAGAACGTCAGCCGAACATCACGGCGCTCCGCCTCGGGCAACAATCGCTGTCGAAGCTCCACCAACCGAGACGCGTCACACTCCTCAACGAATGTGAAGTGCGCCGCCGTCGTCTTCGAGTGATGCATTCGCTCGGCGATCTTCCGTCGCATCCCGAGGACCGGCTGACGCTCCTCGAGCGGCGCATGAGGCCGGTCTTCCGCCATCGCTCCTCGCAGCGCCCGACGAACATCATCGCCGGTCACCCTTCCGCCGCCGCCACTCGGACGAACTCGCCGCAGATCGACGCCCATTTCTTTGGCGAGACGCCGGGTCGCAGGAGTTGCAAGAGGTTTCGTTTCGAAATAGTCGATTCCGCCAACCGCGCTCGCAGAGGTCCGAACAGCCCGACGCTGCGCAGCCGTCGCCGGCCGCACAGAGCTACGCCCAGTCCCCCCGCCGTTCCCGTTCTCATGCCTGGCCCCGGTCGCCCGGCCCCGGTCCCCCGGTCCCGGTCCCCCGGCCTCGGAACCGGCCCCGGATCCAAACAACCCCGCCCCAGGCAACTGCTCCCGAATGTCCCCAACCGCAGTAGCCGCCGGCCTCGAGGATCGCTGCGCCGCCTCAACGTTCGAACCCGCATCGGAATCCAAGGTCAGAATTACCTGCCCGACCTGCGCGATCGCGCCAACGTCGAAACAAAGCTTCACCACCCGCGCGTCGCACGGTGCACCAATTGTCACGGTGGCCTTGTCGGTCATGACCTCCACCATCGGATCGTCCTCGCCGACTGTGTCACCCGCTCCGACGAACCAGTCGACGATTTCACCTTCGGTCACGCCTTCACCGATGTCGGGTAGCTTGAAGTCGAGCCGAGCCATGGGTCAGTACCTCGCCGTCTCGAGCAATGCCGGAGCAATGCGGTGGGCCAGGGGGAGGTACTCATGCTCGTGCGTCAAGGGAAACGGCGTGTCCCAGCCGGTGACCCGAACCGGTGGTGCCTCGAGGTGAAGGAACGCGCGTTCGGTGATCAGTGCGACGAGCTCGCTACCAAAACCGCAGGTCCGAGGCGCCTCGTGCACGATGACGACCCGTCCGGTCTTCTCGACACTCGCGACGAGCGCTCCGATATCGAGTGGCCACAAAGTGCGCAGATCAATCACCTCGACGTCAACGCCCTGCTTCGCCACCTCTTCGGCCGCGGTGAACGCTTCGTAGAGCATTGCGCCCCAGGCGATGCAGGTGACTTGCTCGCCCGGCCGCACGATCTTCGCTTCGCCAAGCGGGACCGTGTAAGGCTCGTCTGGCACGTCCATCTTCACCGCGCGATAGACGCGCTTTGGTTCGAAAAAGAGGACGGGGTCCTCGTCGCGAATCGCCTCGAGTAAGAGCCCCTTCGCATCGTAGGGGTTCGACGGGCACACGACCTTCAACCCGGGGGTATGGATGAACAGTGCCTCGGGTGACTGAGAGTGATACTGCCCGCCGCGAATGCCCCCGCCGTAAGGTGTGCGCACCACCATCGGCACGTGAAACTCCCCAGCCGTCCGATGGCGGTACTTCGCTGCTTCGTTCACCAGCTGGTCGAAGCCCGGATAGATGAAGTCCGCGAACTGGATCTCCGACACGGGTCGGAGCCCGTGAAGCGCCATCCCGATGGCAGTCCCCAAGATCCCGGTTTCCGACAGCGGCGTATCGAGGACACGGTCCGCGCCGAACTCCTTTTGAAGGCCTTGGGTGACCCTAAAGACACCGCCAAGTCGCCCAACATCTTCGCCCATCACCAGGACGTTCTCGTCCTGTTGAAGCGCGCCCCGAAGCCCGCTGCGGATCGCCTGAACGAGATTCATCTCGGTCACGACTTGTTCTCCTCGTCGATCGCACGCGACCCGTCCACACATTGCGCCTGCTGTTCGCGCAGGTGCCACGGCTGCTCTGCGTACACGTCGGTGAACAGGTCGCCGAGCGCAGGCGGAGGCTTCTCTTCCGCGCGCCGTACGCACTCTTTGACCTCCGCATTGCAGACTGCACGCCAATCGCCGTCGAGCTCGTCGTTCCACATGTCGCGCTGCTCGATGTGTTTTCGCAGCCGCAACAAGGGGTCTGCCTTCCGCCAGGAGTCGGTCTCTTCTTGGCTCCGATAGACTCGCGGATCGTCCGAGGTCGAATGGCCGCCAACCCGATAGGTCATCAACTCGATGAAGGTCGGCCCGCCCCCGCTGGTAGCCCGCTGCAGCCCGTCTCGCACGGCCCGCCAAACCGCCAGGACGTCGTTCCCGTCGACTCGAGCCGCCGGGACCCCGTAGGCCGCCCCCTTCTCTGCCATGGTTCGCGTAGCGGTTTGCTGCTCCGTGGGAAGGCTGATCGCGTAGCCGTTGTTTCGACACAGGAACAGCACGGGCGCCCGATACACGCCCGCAAAGTTCATCGCCGCGTGGAAGTCGTTCGAGCTCGTCGCTCCGTCACCAAAGAACACGCCGGCGCACTCATCGAGTCCGCGCGCCTTCGACGCCATCGCAATGCCCACCGCGTGCGGGATCTGAGTACCGATCGGCGCACTCACCGCGAGGTAGCGATGCTCACGGCTGACGGTGTGGTCCGGCATCTGGCGGCCGTGCAAGGGGTCACCCCCATTGCCGTACATGTGGTCGATGTACCGCTGGAGCGGGTAACCACGCCAGAGGAGTGCGCCCACCTCGCGGTAGCAGGGAACGATCCAGTCTCGGTCGCGGAGCGCCGCCGCCGCGCCGATGATGGCAGCCTCTTCTCCGAGGGAGCCGACGTGAAAGGCGATGCGGCCCTGGCGCTGAATCCTCTCGAGGCGATCGTCGACGATGCGGGTTCGGACCATCGCTTTGTAGAGCGCGACGACCTGGTCGATCGACAGGCCAGGGTCGAAGTTCGGATCGAGGCTTCCGTCGTCTCGTATGACGTGCATGTTCCCGCTCAACCGAGCACTGTGAGTTTCTTCTTCCCATAGCGATCCATCATGGGAACCTCGCCCGCATTTGCCTGCTCGGCGAGCTCGCCCTTGAGGAAAACCTCCGCCGCGCGGTAGCTCGACCGAACGAGCGGCCCTGACGCAACGAAGCGAAAACCCATCTCGATGCCCGCCTGCTCGTAGTCCGCGAACTCAGCGGGCTCTACGTAGCGATCGACGGCAGCGTGGCGCTTGGTGGGCCGTAGGTACTGACCGATCGTCAGCACGTCGACCTCGGCGTCCCGCAGGAGCTGCATCGCGTCGAGCACCTCGTGGCGCTCTTCGCCGAGACCGACCATCAGCGACGACTTGGTGATGGAAGAGCCGAGTTCCTTGGCGGCCACCAAGACGCCAACCGAACGGTCCCAGGAACAGCGTGCATCGCGAATCGAACGCTGCAAGCGCGGCACGACCTCGACATTGTGCGCGAAGACGTCGGGGCGCCCTTCTCGGACGACCGTTCGAACGTCATCGTGTTGCCCCCGAAAGTCGCCAACCAGCGTCTCGACGCGAAGCGCGGGGCTGTGGTGCTGGATGCGTCGAACCGTCTTCGCGACATGGGCAGCGCCGCCGTCGCCCAGGTCGTCTCGATCGACCATGGTCAGAACGACGTACGCGAGCCCCATCTCAGCAAGCGACAGGGCTGTGTTCTCGGGCTCGTCGTGATCGAGCACGCCGCCCGGCTTCCCGGTGCGGACCGAGCAAAATCGGCAGCCCCGGGTACAGGTTTCTCCGAGGATCATCACCGTCGCCGTGCCCTTGCCCCAGCATTCGAAGATGTTGGGACAGCGAGCCTCTTCACACACCGTGTGCAGGCCGCGGCCCCGGAATCGGGCCTTCACATCCTGAAATTCATCGTGCTCCGACCCTGCGGGGAGCCGCACACGAAGCCAGTCAGGTTTGCGAGCCGGTAAGGTCATCCGTTGCTCCGGTGAGTCCCAAGCCAAGCTCTTAGGGGGCGGCACTCCCCCTGTCAATCACGTCTAACACTACGAATTGTGACGGTTTCCTCCACTTCGCGCAATATTGCGAAATCCAGGCCAATACGGCGCAATATTTTCGCAAAAGCCACTTTACCTGGCGCATGCGTGCCCCATAATGGGTCATCGCAGCGGCTCATTTCCCGTGTAGGAGCACTCGATGGATGACGAAAGACGACCCAGGCGCGCTGGCCCCGTTGAACGGCCAGGCGCCTTTGGTGGCAAGCGAGACATCAACCGGCGCAAGCGCGTCCAGGATTTGATCGATGCAGGGCTTTCGCTCTTTCTCGAGAGAGGGATCGAGGCGGTCACGATCGACGAAGTCGCTCGTGAAGCTGGGATGGCGAAAGGCAACTTCTACCGCTATTTCCGCGACAAAGCAGATCTCGTAGAGGCGGTCATCGAACCGGTAGCCAGTACAACCCGGGAAGCGGTTCAGGCATGCGACGCCCGACTGCGCGAAGCGGACGGTCGTGACGACGCAGTCGCCGCATACGGAGAGCTGGGCAATAGGCTCATCGGCGCCCTCGCCATGCACCCCGACGCGATGTGCCTCTATCTGCAGGAGCGCCGCGCCCCGGCGACCACGGCCCGCCAGGCGATTTCGGACCTGGCGACCGACCTGGATGATCGTGCCATGGCGCTGAGTCAGGTCGCGGCGGATCGTCAGCTCGTGGCGATCTCCGACCCGCGAGTGAGCGCGATCGCCGTTCTCGGCGCCGTGGAGGCACTTGCGCTGGCCTCGGTGCGCAACCAAGTGCAAATGGATCCCATCTAAACCACCAAGAGCCTCATCTCCATCGTGCTGGAAGGGCTCCAGAAATAGCCTCCTGATCGACCAGCCGAATGGGGTCCTAAACACCTGTCCAGCGCGAAACTACCGCTCCGGCGGCTTCTTCTTCACAATTAGGCGGATATGGCGGGGAAGCTGATGGTGACCGCGGTGTCGTTCGTCTGGTTGGTTTGGTTGCTCTTGGCGACACTACCGGGCGGCGCTCGGGCGGCGAGCGGGTCCGCCCAAAGCGGCAGCGCGGGCGAGCTCGGTACCGTCGTGTTGCTCGTCGTCGTGATCGGCGTCGCGTACGTCCTCGCGCACAACGTGGTGGAACGACTGCAGCGCCGCTTCCTCGTCGTGAGCGGGGCGGAGTATCTATTGCTAGGGTTTCTGCTCGGCCCGGCGTTCCCTGCGATTCACGCGCTCGACAATGTCACTGGCCTCCTGCCGATCATCGCGCTCGCTGCCGGATGGGTCGGACTGTTGCGTGGTACCGACTTTGATTTCGCCAGTCTACAGAAGCTCGACCCCGCGACCTGGCGGGTCGTGTTCCTGCATCACTTTCTCCCGGGTGTCGGGGTCGGCGTCGGCTCGTACTACTTCTTCACCCAGACCGGCTGGGTCCTCACCTCTCCACGGGAGGCCGCGCTGAGCGCCTCAGCGCTCGCCTGCTTCGCGGCGGCCGATTCGGCCGAGCCGTTCGACCTCTTGGCAAGGCGCTATGAAGTGAGTGGCCGCCTCGCGCCGCTGTTGCGCAACGGAACGCGACTCGGCGACATCGGCGTCATCCTCGCATTCGGCCTGATCTTCTGTGTGTTCCACGAGAACGCCCCCGAAGCGCAGGACTACTCGCCGGCGCTTTGGGCCTGGGTCACGGTCTTGCTCGGTGGCGCGCTCGGGTTCTTGTTCTCCCTCTTCCTAGCGGGTGACGAGTCGGATAACTCCCGTTTCCTCGCACTGGTCGGCATCATCGCCTTCGCATCGGGCGGGGCGTATTTCCTAGAGCTCTCACCGCTCGCGGTAAACCTTTCGATGGGATTCGTGCTGGTGAACTTTGCACGAGGTGGCCAGCTCCTGCACACGACACTCGAGTCGACGGAACGCCCGATGGCTATCGTCCTGCTCATCTTCGCCGGCGCGATGTGGGAGCGCACCGAGCTCGTGCCGACCTTGCTCGCATTGGGCGGATTTCTGGTTCTTCGCACTGGGGCCAAGTGGCTCGCGAGTGTCATCGCTGGCTGGGGCACCAGTCTTCGCAAGGACTTGTTCCGCGGGTTGTTGGCACACGGCGACGTCACGCTCGCGATGGCAGTCTCCTTCCGACTCGTCTACGACGGGGAAGCGGCGAAGATCGCGTACTCGGTCGTTCTGGGCTCCGTGATTTTGAACGACCTGATGGCGCCCCGATTGCTGAGAGGTTTGCTCGTCGACGAGGGAGAGATCCAGCGCGAGCTCAAGGGGTCCGATTCCGAAACATCGGCCGAGGTAACTATCAGATGAACATCGTCGTCATAGGTTTGGGCGAAGTCGGGCGCCACTTGTTGAGCGTCCTGGCCAAAGAGGGACACGACATCGTCGCCGTCGACTCGAGCTCGAAGGCGGTGCAGTACGCCGAGGAGCACTACGACGTCGCATCGATCGTCGGATACGGCGCGAGCGAAACACTGCTGAAGGTCGCGGGCGTGGGGCGCGCGGACTTGGTGGTCGCCGTCACGGACCACGATGAGATGAATCTGATCGCGACCCTCGCTGCCAAGCAGCTGGGGGCGAAACACGTGGTGGCTCGCGTACAGGGCACGGCCTGGTCCGAGTGGACCGAGGGCATTCGCTACGGGCTGCTCGGGGTCGACGTCGTGATCAACCCCCGCGTGCTCGTCGCGCAGGAGCTCAGCCGCATCGCCCGATCTTACGGCGCATCGGACGTCGTCGACCTAGCGCAGGATCGGGTAGAGCTCGTGCAGATCGACCTCGACGAATCGCGGGCCCTCAACAAGCCTCTGTCCGCGGTCGAGTTACCCCCGCACACCCTGGTGAGCGCGGTCGTCCGAGACGGAGAGCTGTTCGTTCCCGGTGGCGCAGACGTCTTGGTCAAGGGTGACCGGATCTACCTCATCGGCCGCCCCGAGGGTGTTCTCGCGGCGGAGCGGCTCTTCAGCAAGGAACGCGAGGCACGCCGGGTCTGTATCGTCGGCGGTGGCGTCGTTGGCAAAGCTCTCGCGCGTGACCTACTGCAGCTGGGGGCGACCGTCATGATGATCGAAAGCGACCTCACGACAGCCGAGGAGGTCAGTGCCGAGTTTCAGGGAATCGAAGTCGTCCACGGGGACGGCACCGATGGCGCCCTTCTCGAAGAGGAAGAGGTGGGAACGTACGACCTCTTTGCCGCAGTCACGAGACAGGACGAGATCAACCTGATGGCGGCGCTGCTCGCACAGCGCGCGGGCTGCAAGCGAACTGCAACGATCGTACAGCGCGCCGATTACACGTCGATTTATCGCCAGCTCGGCATCGACATCGTTCTCTCTCCGCGCACCGTGGCATCAGACCAAATCCTACGCTTCTCCAGAGGTGGGGGCCTGCACAGCCTGACGGTGCTCGAAGACGGTCAGGCGGAGGTCGTCGAGCTCACCGCGAGCCCGAAGTGCCGCGCCGTCAACAAGCCTCTGCACCGGATGAACTTGCCGCGCGGCTCCCTCCTTGCGGCGATCGTGCACGGCGACGACGTGATCATTCCGCACGGCAAGGACGTCGTGCACCCGGGCGACCGGGTCATCCTAATGACCACCAAGGAAGCGCGGGCGACCGTCGAACGGCTCTTTCGACCGAGGGGTGAGTGAGCACGCAATCGAGAGACTTTCGTGGCGTGATTCGACCCGTGGGCGCCGTCGTCCTCGGGATCGGCGTGATGATCGCGCTCTGCGCTGGCGTCGGGATGCTCTGGGATCAGTTCGCGCCCGACCCGACTCGGCCCCAGGGTGGCGCCGCCGAACTGGCCTTGTCCGCCATCATCGTTTCGATCTTAGGCTTGGGGGCATTCCTCTACGGCAATCGCTTCGTGTCAGAGCGCATCTCCCGCCGCGAGGCCCTGCTGGCCGTGAGCCTAATTTGGATTGCCGCGGGCGCCTGCGGAGCGGTGCCGTTCATGCTCGGGGCCGGCATGTCTGCCGCTGACGCATTCTTCGAATCGGTCAGCGGTCTCACAACCACCGGCGCGACGGTCATCGACGACATCGAGGGGCGCTTGTCGCGGCCGCTGTTGCTTTGGCGCTCGCTGATTCAGTGGCTTGGCGGGATGGGCATCGTCGTGCTGTTCGTCGCGGTCTTTCCGAACTTGGGTGCCGGAGGAAAGCATTTGTTCCGCGGCGAGGTGCCCGGAACGACCGCCGAAGGCTTGCGACCTCGAATTGCCGAGACCTCGTTCGCCCTATGGAGGCTGTACGGCGCCTTCACCATCCTCGAGATCGCGCTCCTCAAGGTCCTAGGCCTCGATCTATTTGACGCCGTGTGCCACGCGTTCACGACCATGTCGACGGGCGGTTTCTCGACGCTCGACAGCTCGGTGGGCGGTTTCGACAGTGCCCCAGTCGAGTACGTGATCGCTTGCTTCATGCTGATCGGCAGCGTGAACTACGGCCTCTACTACGGCCTCCTGCGGTCGGGCAGCTGGAAGACTCTGGTTCGAAACGTCGAGTTCCGATCGTACGTCGGCATCGTGGTCGTCGCAGTGGTCGTGCTGACGGTCCTGAACCTCAGCGTGCACGACGACATCCTGACCTCGTTCCGCTACTCCTTCTTCATGGTTGCGACGACGATCTCATCGACCGGATATGGCACGGACGACTACAGCGTCTATAGCTCGACGGCGCTAACCATCGTGATCCTCCTGATGTTCGTCGGCGGTTGCTCCGGATCGACTGCAGGCGGCATCAAGATCGAGAGAGCCGTGCTGATGGGTAAGCAAGCCATCGCACAAATTCAGAAGAGCTTCCGGCCCGCAACGGTGCAGCTCGTACGCATGGGCAAGGTCGCGATCAATAACCAAGTGCTCGCCGACGTTGGGTCGTTCTTCTTGATCTACATGGGGTGCATCGGCGCCGGCCTACTCTTCGTGACGCTGGTCGAGGGCGTTCCGGTGCCCACGGCCTTCGGAACGATGCTGACGTGCTTGTCCAACATGGGCCCTGCACCCTTCCACGTGGGGCCGGACAACTTTTCTGCGTATTCCGCGGGCAGCAAGTTGTTCTTCTCGATGGCCATGCTGCTTGGACGACTGGAGTTCTTCACGCTCTTCGCGCTGGTTCTACCTGGGTTCTGGAGACGCTGATGGTCGGCTCGTACAGCATGCCTCCTCCCGGCGAGGAGACCCACGCACGGCGACAAATCACCGTCATCATCCTGCTCCTGTTCGGCATGGTGGCGCTCTATCAGTTCGAGCAGTTCGCCCAAGATGGTTTCGACCCGAGCGGAATGCTGGCCTTCGGCTTCGTGGTTTTGGCCAGCTACACGATCGGCGGACTCGTAGCCCAGATTCGTCTGCCCCACATCACGGGCTACCTGATCGCCGGCCTCGTGTTTGGCCCCTCGCTGGCAGTTGCTCTCACCGGCCTCGATCTCCCGGCGCCTTTTGACAGAGGCATTCTCAACGCAGAAGTGATCGAGCAGCTCAGCCTGTTCGACACGCTCGCGGTTGCTCTGATCGCACTGACTGCGGGTGGCGAGCTCAAGCTCCAAGCGCTCAAGAAGGGGATGCGCGCGATCAGCTCGATCCTGGCGGCGCAGATCGTTTCCGTCGGGGTACTGGTCACCGCGTTCTTCTGGCTAATCTCTGGCGCGGTCCCGTATGTCGGCTTCCCGGGCGTCGAGGGCCTGCCTATGGTCGCGGCGTTGGCGGTCGGCGCGATGGTCGCCTCGGTGTCGCTAGCCACCTCTCCCGCTGCGACGATCGCCGTCATCATGGAGTCGCGGGCCACAGGCCCGATGACGAGAAACGTGCTGTCGGTCGTCGTCCTCAAGGACGTCGTCGTCCTCGTGCTCTTCGCGATCGCGCAGGTCGTGGTTGCACAGCAAATCGGCGTGAGTGCGATGGAGGGCGGCATCGCCGCCTACCTGATGAAGCACATCGTCTTTTCGATCATCTTCGGCGCGGTGGTCGTGGGCGGCCTGATGGCGCTCTACATTCGGTACGTCAATCAGGAGCTCCTGATCTTCGTCGTCGGCGTCGTGTACCTGGTCGCTTTCATCGCTGCAGAGCTCGGTTGGGACCCTGTGCTGGTCTTTCTCGCCGCCGGCTTCGGCGTTACCAATTTCTCCAAGACTGGCCACCGGCTGATCGAAACTGTCGAACGGCTGTCACTGCCCGTCTACGTGGTCTTTTTTACGCTCGCCGGCGCAAAGCTCCATCTCGAACAGCTCCAACAAGTCGCGTTGTTCGCGATCGCCCTGGTAGGCGTTCGAGCGTTCGCGATCTACTCCGGAACCAAGTTGGGCTCCCGGTTGGGCAAAGCCGACGAAGCGACGCAGGCCTTCGGATGGACGGGTTTCGTTTCCCAGGCGGGTGTCTCGATCCTCCTCGCCGCGATGGTCGGGAACACGTTCGGAGAGCTCGGACAGTCGCTCGAAACCTTGATCATCGGCGGTGTCGCAATCAACGAGCTGATTGGGCCGGTGCTGTTCAAGATGGGTCTTACGCTCTCGGGCGAGGCAAGCACGGGTCGTGCATCGCTCACTCCGGCGAGGCACTTGTCGGTGAAACCTCCCTCGATGAGACCCGAGGGCGGGAAGGGCGAAGCGAAACAGCTCGAGCCCTGGCCTGAGCACGTCGGGAAGAAGGATCTTTGGGGTGCTCCATTTCATACGAAGAGTGCCGAGCTCAACAATCGCATGCAGGAGCTCGCTGGTGACCTTCAGAGCATCGTGCGCGAGGTATCGACCGGGCCGCTTCGTGAGTTCCAGCTCGACGCAGGCAAGTACTTGCGCGACTTGCGGCGCGAGTTCCTGCGTCATCATCGGCGACTGACGGTCCAGGCCCGCGCAGAGGACGGCGGGGAACGCGACGAGCTGGTGACCATGCTTCGCTCTGCGCAATCCGATTTGGCGGCCCACTGGCGCGGGATCGTCCTCGGGCGATCGGTGACGCTTGCCAAACTGAACTGGACTCCCGAGATCATGCTGGACAACGTCGATGGCTTGGTCGACGAGCTGCCCGAGGTCGTCACGGCTCCCTACGAGGACCAATCCTACGATCGCAACGAAGACGACTCGCTCTGGAAACGGTTCCGGCGCCAAGGCCTTCGTCTACGCCGAGGCTGGCGCAAGGCCTTCGGGCAAAGCCCTCCGACGCGCGATGTTCGGTTGCGTGCTCTTGGACGCTACCATCTCTCGTATGACGCGCCCGCGCGGCTCGAGGGCTTGGCGGCCCTTTTCGTCGAAGCTGACCGGCACCTCGCGGCTCGCACGCGAAGCCTCTTCGACGGGGTGATCGTGGGCTACGACGACATCGTGGACATCGCCGCCGAGTCCGACGCTGACCTCGAAGCCCAACTGGTCCGCCTGCGTCACGACGTCGAGGAGGAACTCGCGCTCGCGCTCGACGAGACCGTCCGAATCACCGGCGACGGCACTCATCGCGCCGCCAGCGCGCTCGGCACTGGCTTCGTCAAGATGAAGGAAGACCTCCCGACTTTCGGGACCCTCGATTTGCCCACGAGCGAGCGCCGGACGAGCCGCCGCTTCGCGAACCGGATGCGCGCGATGGAGACGCTCACCAAGGACGTATCGAACCTTCGAAAGGCAAGCTCGGCGGAGTATTCCTCACTTGCAATGGAGCTCGAGCTGCTCGGCCTCGAAGCGCGCATCAAGGACAACGTGGCCGAGTATGTTTCGCGACTGACCAGTACTGTGAAGCGCCGCGCGACCTCCCAGGTCGAGCGTGTGAGCGACACGCTTCAGAAGGCACTGACTGAGCTGAACGCCGAGCTCGAAAGCAACTACTCGGGCGATGAGCTGGCGGCGGCGCTGCGACGGGCTACGGAGGCGACCAGCAAAGCCACGGGCGAGGCCGCACGTGTCACTATGGAGCTGTACCAAGACCTGAGCGACGATACGAAGATCGCGCCTCTGCTCGACACCTTGGTGGACGCGTGCCGCGGCCTCACCCCACGCTACAGGGTGACGGTTGGCCAGCGTCAGACCGGCGAATGGCGCCTGCCGACGTCCCTGCCGGAGGTGGAGGTGCCCTTCAGAGAAGTGGTGCTGACTTACATCGACAGCCGGGTCGCGCCGAAGCTGCTTGCGAGCCGGCGTGAGCTCGCCGAGCGCGTACAGCCACTCGCAAACCTGCTGCAAGAGCTCGAGCGTGTCGTTGCCTTCAACGTGGAACTGGCAACCGCGGAGCTCGAGGTCGTTCACGACGAGCCGATCCCCGAAGAGATGCACACATTGCTCCGCGACATGGTCTACGGCCAGCTCGAGAGGAACTACAACTCGCTCGAGGAGATCCGGGCTGACGCCAAGGGCTGGCCCGCGATCATCGAGGCGGAGATGCGTGATGCAGCACTTGGTACGCTCGAAACGCTTCGCGGCGAGCTCGCCGAGGGTTCGTTCAGCAAGTCGCGCCTCGAAGCCATGCGCCGCGCGGCTAGTGGTCTTCGGATGATCGCGAAAGCCGAGCGGCAACCTCGCATGCAACGCCTCAAGGCGCAGCTCCGCGGCGGTCTTCGCGCGTTGTTCGGTGAGGAGCGGCTCGAACGTTGGAGCGAGCGGCTCGGGCTGACCGGAGCCTTGCCTAGCGAGGAGCTCACCGCCGGCACGTTCACCGCTCCTGAGGTGGCGGCCGATCTACCTCTGGTCTACCGCCGGCTGTTTGCCGCTGACACGATGGAGGCTGGAGACGTGCTCACTGGCCGGGAGCAAGAGATCCGCCGCGCCGAATCCGTGCTTGCGAGCGAGGTCAAAGGCAGGCTTCGATCTGTCGCGCTGGTTGGCGTCGACGGCGTGGGCAAAGCAGCGGTATCGAGCGCGATCGTGCGCAGCCGTCGTTGGAAGAACGTGAAGCGAGTCGTGTTCACGGCTCCGGTTAGCATCGAAGACGTCGACGTGATCTTCCAGGACGCGCCCGAGGGTCAGCTCGTGGTAGTTGACGGTCTCCACTGGATGCTCTCGATGGCGCCGGGGGGCTTCGACCCCCTGCGCAGGTTCGTCAAAGGCATCATCGAAGAAGGCGGCAGGCGCCGTTGGTTGGCGCACGGCGCCGTCCTGTTCTGGAACTTCGCCTCGACCGTCGCGCCACTGCGTGACGCATTCCCCGAAACGATTCGACTCGAGCCGTTGAGCGAGCCAGAGCTGCAAGCGGCCGTCATCGCCAGACACCGCCTGAGCGGATTCGAGCATTCGTTCGACCGTGGAGACGGATCGCCCATCGAAGGCTTGTTTGCGCGAAGCGCTACCCGCATTCGCCGCCCATACGACCAGTACTTCCACGAGCTTCACGATGCGACCGGAGGGCTCGTGCGTGACGCTCTTCGTCTATGGCTGGCTTCAATCCGGGGAATCCACGATGACATCGTGCACGTGGGACCGATCCCGGCCTCGCCGTATGCGCGCGTCAGGCGCCTGCCCGATGACATTCTCGTCAACCTGTACCAGATCGCGCGCGAAGGTTGGATCGACGCAGCCGGCCAGGCGAGGCTGTTCAGGCTCGACGTCAACACCGCCCAAGCACAGCTGAGCCGTCTCGCCCACCTCGGTTTGCTCGACGAACGCGCCGGCGCATTCGTGATCGCGGTCCATCTTCGAGGCGTGTTGGGCCGCGTGTTCGATGAGCGAGGATGGGTCCTGTGATGTCTACCCTTCGGCGCCACTGCGTGTTGATTCTCTTGGTCGCGTCGATTGCGGCGCCGGCCGGAGCGCAGCTCCTCGACTCACCCAGGTGGCAATCTAGTCAACCAGAGGAGCAGGCCGAGCCACCACCGCCCACCGCCGAACCGCCACCCGAGCCGAAGCCTGCCCCGGCGCCGGCGCCCACCGAACCAGAGGCGCAGGCCGATGAGTCTTCCTTGGAGCCGCCGCGCTGGATCGCCAAGGCGCCTCCGGCACCCGTCCAGGCCGAGGAGCCTCCAACGACGGAAGACCGCAATCAGCTCCTTGTCCTCTTCCTGACACTCCTCGCCGTGGGCGTCGTCCTGTTCGGCGCCGAACGTGCCCGCAGCTGGATCACGACCAACATTCCATTGCGGCGTGCTCTTGGCGCGCTGGTCTTCGTTCTGCGCCTGGTCGGCTTCGGGCTTCTGCTGGCGATCATCTTCGAAATGGTCCCTCGGGGTCAGGACTGGATTCTCTGGACACTGCTGGTCATGGCGTTGGTCATCGGCTGGTCAGTGCGTGATCTCTTCGCCGACCTCGTGGCCGGGGGAATCTTGGCCGCCGAGCGGCGCGTGAAGAAGGGCATGTGGGTTTCGGGAGACGGTTTCCAAGGCACCGTCGAAGGACGGTCGCTTCGGGCGACCTGGCTGCGCGATGGACAAGGGCATCGATTGACGGTGCCCAACCGAGCGATGGTCGGCGCGCCGATGGTGTATGACGCGGGCTCGGACGCCGAGCACGAGGTGGTCGTGCGCCTCGAGGGCTATGATGACGCCGGCAAGGTGCGAATGGCGCTGACCGACGCGATCCTCAGCTCGCCGTGGGTTCTTGCCGGTGCCACTCCGGTAGTGCTGCGCGACCCCGCCGATCCGGTCGTCTGGCGCGTTCGAACCAAGCTCCTCGAGCCTCGCTTTTCGGTGCACTTCGAGGGGGAGCTCCTCGAGCGCGTCGAGGACCTGCTGCGCCACGAACCAGCCCCCGAAGATCGCGAAACCGTCCCCAGCGAATCCCCTCCCGCAGGCTAGGCGAGCCAGTCGCGAAGCTCGCCCGTCACAACACGCGGCGCCTGTTGGAGCTCTTCTACCGTCTTGGCGCCACAGAGCAGCATGACGGATCGGAGCTCGCGCTCCACGCGCAACAGAAACGAGCGCGCTCCGTCGACACCCCCTTCGAGGAACGCTTGATAGACGTTCCGCGCGATGCCGGCGCAGCTCGCGCCGAGGGCAATCGCGCGGGCCACGTCCATGCCAGTGCGGATGCCGCCCGTCGCAATCGTCGTCATCCCGGCGCCGACGCAATATTGAACCGACGCGGCGGTAGGAATACCCCAGTCCCATAGGGCCTCGCCGAGCGCCCGCCCGTCACCCTCCGCGCGCAATGTTTCGACACCGACCCACGAAGTGCCGCCTGCACCAGAGGTGTCGGCGTGCCGGATGCCAATCGCGCGAAGCCTGGCGGCGACCTCTCGACTGATCCCGCTCCCCGTCTCTTTGGCAATGACGGGTACGTCGAGCTCTGACCAGAGTCGTTGGAAGGTTTGGAAGCCACCGCCGAAGTCCCGATCGCCTTCGGGCTGAACCAGCTCCATGGCCGGGTTCATGTGCACGCAGAGAGCGTCAGCCCCGACATCGGCCAGCATTTGAGCGATTGCCTCCGTGGAGAGATCACGCGCCTGCACCACACCAACGTTACCGAAGAGAAGGGCATCCGGCGCGTGCGCGCGCACCTGGTACGTCCAACTCGTCTCAGGGCGCTTCTGCATCGCGCGCTGACTTCCCAATCCAAATGCGTAACCGAGCTCGTTCGCGATCGAGGCTAGCGCTTGGTTGATTTCTCCGGCGCGTTCATGCCCGCCGGTCATCGCGGCGATCAGCAACGGGGCGCGGAGCTCTTTGCCGAGCAGGCGGACGCGAGTGTCAATCGAATCGAAGTCGGCCTCGGGGAGCGCCTGATGTACGAGGCGCACGCATTCGAGGAGGGTAGTGCGGTGCCGAAACGCAACCTCGTCGGTCGCGCACAGGTCCAGATGATCGGCCTTTCTCTGCTCAATATCTGCGGTCATCGCCTTGCTTGCTCAGCAGCGTCCTGCCGTGTACGTAGCTCGGAATAAGGACACTGACACCGTGGCGCAAGGGCAAATGGATATCGAGTCTTGGATGGGGAGTATCCGTGAGCGCGTTGACGCCATCCTGGAACGGTTTTTCGAGTCGAAGTGCGTGGAGGCGAGGCGGCTCTCGCCGCAAGCGATAGAGCTGGTCACCGAGGTCCGCGACCTCACGATGCGTGGGGGTAAGCGGCTTCGGCCCATCGTAACCGCGGCCGCGTATCGGGCGGCCAGCGGCGTCCACGACCTCAGCACGACGTTCGAGGTTGGCGCGGCGTTGGAGCTTCTGCAGACGTACTTGCTGATTCACGACGACTGGATGGACGAGGACAAGGAGCGCCGCGGTGGGCCGGCGGTGCACTACGCCTTCCAGAGGAAGCACCGTCACGACCATCTGGGCGCCAGCCTCGGGATCCTCGCCGGAGATCTGGCTTCGACCTTCGCTTGGGAGCTTCTACTCGAGGGCCAGTTTCCGGAGAGCCGCCGAGACGAGGGCTTGGCACTCTTCGTCAGGATCCAAAAGGAAGTGTTTGCTGGGCAGCAGCTCGACCTCATGACGGACGGGGCCGTCGAGCGCATGCATGACTTGAAGACCGGGAGCTACACGACGCGTGGACCGGCCGAGCTCGGTGGAGTCCTCGCCGACGCGGACGAAGCGGGCATGGAGTCCCTCCGGAGTTGGGCCGCACCACTCGGGGTCGCCTTTCAGCTGCGAGACGATCTCCTTGGAACCTTCGGGAGCGCGCAACAAACCGGAAAGCCAGGCGACGACCTTCGGCACGGAAAGCACAACGCCGTCGTTGCGGCCTTTCGCAGGCTCGGCCCGAGCAAAGCGGAGCAATTGGTGTTCACAAGCGTCTGGGGGCGCACGGAGGCCACTGACGACGAGGTTCGGGCCGCTACCGAAGTCCTTTCTTCTGCCAAGGACGAGGTCGGGTCGCGGCTCAGCTTCTTGGCCGATGAGGCACGGAGCGCACTCGCCGCAAGCCCGTTCGACGACGACGCCAAACAGTTGCTCGAAGAGGTGACGCGGCGGCTCACGGACCGAGGGACCTGATGGGCTTCGGGCGAGGCAAGGTCATCTTGCTCGGTGAACATGCCGTCGTTCACGGTTGCCCGGCAATCGCAGTCGGGATCGAACGGGGCGTCACTGCCGAAGCAGTGACGGCCGAGCGTGACCTCCTGCGCCTCTCGCCCTGGGACTTGGCGCTCGGGCCCAATTCGAACGGGTACGAGCCCCTCGAACGCGCGTTCGCGGCTGCGCTCGCAATGTATCCCTCACGTCCTCCACTAGAGGTCAGCGCCAAGGTGGACCTCCCGGCTGGCGCGGGCCTTGGCTGCTCCGCAGCAATCGGCGTAGCCGTGCTGGACGCCATCGACGAGGTCCTCGGCGTCGACCGGTCGCGAAAGGCGCTCGCGGCGGCCGCGCTCGTTTGGGAGAAGATCTTTCACGGCAATCCGTCTGGAATCGACAACACGATGTCAGCCATCGGAGGCGTTGCGCTCTATCGCAAGGGCGATGAACTACGACCGCTGCACTCGAACAAGCCATTGCACTTGGTGATCGGTTACAGTGGCGAGCCCTCGAGCACGAAAGAGATGGTTGCGTTGGTTGACAGGCAGCTCGAGAACGACCGCGAACGAGTCACCAAGGCCTTCGCGGGCATCGAGGTGCTGGTGCGCAATGCCAAGCTCGCCATCGAAGCCGGTGACCACGTCGCGCTCGGGCAGTTGCTCGACCTTAATCACACGCTCCTCAGCTCGCTGATGCTGTGCACTACCAAGCTGGATGATATGTGCCAGGCCGCGCGACGAGCCGGAGCGTTGGGCGCCAAGATGACCGGCGCCGGCGGTGGAGGCTGCATGTTCGCGCTGGCGCCCAAGCGTGATGAAGCGCTGCGACTGCGGGACGTGCTCGGGGAGGGTTCGTTCGTCGCCGAGGTGACGGCATGACTGATCCGCCGACCGAAGCGAGCGCGCGGGCGTGTGCCAACATCGCGCTCGCCAAGTACTGGGGCAAGGCGGATGTGAAGCGGAACGTCCCTGCCGTCCCGAGTATTTCGCTGACCCTCGACCAGCTCGTGACCGAAACGCGAGTCCGGTTTGATCCATCGCTCGGGTCCGACGTGGTGAGGCTCGACGGTCGGCGGGCGACCGTGGCAGAAGCCGAGCGGGTCATCACGATGCTCGATCGGGTCCGTCGGGAGTCAGGATTGCGGCTGAAGGCCCAGGTCAACAGCCACAACCACTTCCCGACTGCGGCGGGGCTCGCGTCGAGCGCGTCCGGGTTCGCCGCGCTCGCTGCGTCGGCTTCGGCCGCCGCAGGGCTTCGCTTCAACGCACGCCGGCTCAGCGCGCTCGCCCGGACATCGAGCGCTTCGGCCGCCCGCTCGATCTATGGGGGTTTCGTGGAGCTCCCTGCCGGCAACCGCGGCGATGCGGACCTGGCCGCTCGACCGATCGCGCCACCCGAGCATTGGAATCTGCGCCTTGTCGTCGCACTGACCGAGCCTGGCAAGAAGAAAGTCGGTTCGACGGAAGGGATGGAGCGCTCGCGCAAGACGTCGCCCTACTATGAGGCCTGGCTGGACCAGGCGCCCAAATGGTCGCGGAAGATCAAGCGCGCGGTGAAGGAGCGCGACCTCGACACCTTGGGCAATGCCATGGAGCGGAGCACGCTGGCATTTCACTGCTGCGCGATCATGTCCGATCCGCCAATCCTCTATTGGGCGCCCGCGACGCTGGCCGCTCTCGCCACGGTGCGCGGGCTGCGTGAACGAGGGGTCTCGGCCTGGGCGACGATGGATGCCGGACCACACGTCAAGACGCTGTGCGAGGTAGGCGACGCAAGCCGCGTTCGGCAAGCGCTCGATCGAACGCCGGGGGTCACCCGAACTTGGGTGGCTAAGCCCGGACCCGATGTCGAGGTGCATCGGTGACAGCGGTCGGGGCGAGCGCGCCGGGGAAGGCGCTCCTGTGCGGCGAGTACGCGGTGCTCGAAGGCGCTCCAGCGGTCGTCGCAGCCGTCGACCGAAGGGTCTCGGTCACCTGGTCCCAGGGCCCTCGTCCGATGCCTCCCGAAGTCGAAGCCACGCTTCGGTTGACCGACGCGGAGCTCGGGCCAGGGCCTCGTTGGCTGAATCTGGACGTGAGCGACCTTCAACATGATCGGGTCAAGCTCGGGCTGGGGTCGTCAGCGGCGGCGGCCGTAGCCGCGGCGGGGGCAAGCCTCGCATCACGCGGCTACGACCTCGGTGATCCGGAGGTCTTGCAACACGTCTTCTCGCTTGCCTTCGAAGGCCACGCATCGATCGCACCGCAGGGTAGCGGCGTGGACGTAGCGGCCTCGACTTTTGGTGGCTTTCTGCGCTTCACGCGGCTGGGCGACGAGGTCGATACCCGCGCTCTCGAACAACCGAGCGGCCTCGTGATTCGCCTCGTTTGGACCGGCCAAGCCGCGCGGACCAGTGAGCTGGTCGGGAAGGTGAGTGAGCTTCGGCGACACGATCCCGGCAGGTACCGCGCATGCATGATACGGCTGTCCGAGCTCACGGGCCGATTCGCGACTGCCTTCGAGGCCGGCGATACGGCCGCGGTCATCGCAGCGGCCGCCTCCTACGGAACCGCGATGGACAGCCTCGGGACCGCGGCGGGCGCCCCGATCGTCGACACGCAGCTCGGACGCGCCGCCGAGCTTGCGACCCGGTTTTCTGGGAGCGCAAAGCCATGCGGGGCCGGTGGCGGCGACGTTGCAATCGCGTTCTTCCTCGACTCCGATGCTGCAGAAGGCTTCGAAGTAGCTTGCAAAGACGAAGGGCTTCATCCTATCGATGTCTCGTGGGGTGCAGCAGGTGTGGAAACCTGTTGACCGGAGGACGCGCCAAATGCTGATCAATGTCTACATCCTGTCGCTGGTTCTCGGAGCCGTGCTCCTGGGCGCTTCGCTCTTCTTGAGGGACAAGCGTACCGACGCCGACGACCAAACCCGGGCTCACGACGACACGACCCGGCCGAGCCAGTTCGGTCAGCTGGACGGGGTCTCGGGGGGCGATTTCTTCGTACGAACCATGCGGTCGCGTCGGTTCTGGACGTTCTTCATCTCGTTTTTCGGAATGACCGGACTCGTCCTCGACGGGCTCGATCTCATGAGCGCAACGGTGTCGTTCTTGGTTGCCGCCGCGGTCGGGGCCCTGGCCGGCGCAGGGGCCTCCGCTGCGGTGCGCATCGGCTCTAGCTGAGCGTGCAGGCTCCGCCCCAGGGCTATCCCGAGTAGGCTCGGACTTTTTCTTCGAGACGTTCGATGACCGTGGCGGCGAGATTCTCTCCACAGAGCCGGGACATCTGCTGGAGGAGCGTTGGGCTGGTGACGTTGACTTCGATGAGCTTGCCCCCGATGACATCGAGGCCGACGAAAAATAGCTGATCGGCAATCAAGCGGGGACTGATCGTTTCGATGATCTTCCGGTCCGCGTCCGCAAGCTCCGCGGGCGCCGCCGAGCCGCCGACGTGCACGTTGCTCCGAAGGTCACCCTTGCTGGGAACGCGTCCGACAACCCCGAGAAGCTCACCATCGACGAGAAGAATCCGCTTGTCGCCCTCGTCATAGACCTCCGGGATGAGCGCCTGAACGATCGCGTTGCGCGCACCTAGGTGGGTGACCGACTCGATCAGAGCGTTGCGGTTGCTGTCCCCCTGGGTGAGCAGAAACACGCTCTCCCCCCCATGACCATCGATCGGCTTGAGCACGGCCTTGCCGCCGACGTCGCTCAGGAACCGCACGATCTCATCCTTGTGACTCGTCATGATGGTCGGGGGCACGATCTCCGGAAAGTGATGCGCGTAGAGCTTCTCGTTCGCTTCCCGCAAACCACGCGGGCTGTTCACCACGAGCGTGCTGCCCTCGAGATGATCGAGGACGAGCGTCAGCCACAGGTAGGCATCGGTAAACGGCGGGTCCTGGCGGATGAACACCGCATCCACGTCCACCAAATCGATGTCTTCGGCCTCCGCCAAGCTGATCGGTTCTTGTGGGTCGAGCTGCATCGAAGCCTGCCGAACCCGGGCGACGACCCTCCGGCCGCGAAGCCCCACGTCGCTTGGCAAGCAGTGATCCACGCGATGGCCGCGCGCCTGCGCCTCCAGCATCAACGCAAAGCTGGTATCTTCGTCGACGATCACCGTCGACACGGGGTCCATGACGAACACGAAACGCATGAAACTCAGCGGTAGCATCCGAGCCGGTTTGGAGGCAAGGTGCGAGCGATGAAGCGCTGGCGTTCGATCGTGCCTTGGTGCCTTTTCGCCTTGCTGATGACGAGCCTTGCTGCTGGCGCCGCGCCCGCACAGCCGGAGCACGCCGCCGTATTCGCGCGAGACGCGGTCGCCGCCGACCACGCAGAAGCCTCGAAGGCGGGGGCTACGGTTCTGGCCGCAGGGGGCAACGCGGCCGACGCGGCTGCAGCCACGATGCTGGCCCTCGGAGTGGTCAATCCGGCAAGCAGCGGCCTTGGGGGCGGCGGGTTCGCCCTTTATTACTGCGCCAGGGACGGCTCGCTGACCTTCCTCGACTTCCGCGAGCGTGCCCCACGCGCTGCGACTCGAACGATGTTCGAGGCTGAAGGAGAGCGGCCAGAGGGTCCAGCGAGCTCTCCTTCTCAGCTAGGCGGCCTCGCGGCGGGTGTCCCCGGAGAGCCCGCCGGAATCGAGGCCCTGGTTACGCGTTTCGGGAGGCTCTCCTTGCGTGAGGTCATCGCGCCAGCCCTTCGACTGGCCGAAGAGGGCTTCGCGGTGAGCGGCGCGCTGGCTGCGATGGGAAGCGCATTCGAGGTTCAGCTTCGAAAAGACCCAGTCATGTCGAAGTGGGATCTCCAGCAGGGCGCGACCTTGCGTCGTCCGAGCTTGGCACGTGTGCTGCGGGCGTTCGCGGAGAAGGGTGCCGCGGTCATCTACGGCGGTCTCATCGGGCAAGAAATGGTGGCTGCGGTTCAGGAGCACGGCGGCGTCATGACCTTGCAGGACCTATACGCCTACCGCGTGCGGAGCCGTGTGCCGCTCGAGACGACCGCGTTCGGATACCGTTGGGTGACGGCGCCCCCTCCGAGTGCCGGTGGTTTCACGATGATACAAAGTCTGTCGATCCTGGAACAGGCGGCCGGGCCGACGCCAAGCTTTGGCGCCCCCCTTCTCCACGCGATGGCCGAATCCTGGAAGGGCCCGTTCCGTGATCGCCAGCGCTACTTCGGTGACCCAGACCAGGTGATCCTGCCGCTCGACAAGATGATGGCGCCGGCCCGTATCGCCAAGCGCGCTGAGCTCGCAGGAGATGGCACGGCCCATCCGAGCGCCGAGTATGACTTTCCGATCGAGTGGACCCGGACCCAGGTCGTGGCGCCTGATAACGCCGGGACCTCGCATCTTTGCGTAGTCGACGCGGAGGGCAACGTCGCCTCAGTCACGACCACCGTGAACCTGCCATTTGGAGCGCGGTTCACCGGCGGAGGAATCGTCATGAACGACGAAATGGACGACTTCGCGAGCGGGACAGGCCGGGCCAACGCCTTCGGGTTGGTCGGCGGTGCGCGCAATTTGCCGGGGCCCTGGAAGCGTCCGGTGTCGACGATGTCTCCCACTATTGTGCTCGAGGACGGCAAGCCCGCCCTGTGCGTGGGCGCCTCAGGGGGAAGTCGAATCGTGACCGCCACGCAGCAGGTCGCAATGAACGTGTTGTTGCATGGCATCAGCGCCGGCGACGCTGTGGCGGCGCCGCGCATTCATCACCAAGGCGTGCCGGAAGCGCTCCGCGTGGAGACGGTTGCCCCACTGGATGCCGCCCTCGAGGACGCGCTTCGCGCCCGCGGCCACCTCATCGAGTCGATTCACAACGTCGCCAACGTGCAGGCAATCCAGATCGAACGGTTCCCGGAACGCCGCCTTCATGCGGCGAGCGACCCTCGCAAGGGCGGACGGCCCTCAGGTCACTAGCGAAGGTTGGCTAGATACTCGTTCACCAGCGCCGCGTTCTTCGCATACTGCTCGCGCGTCGAAGACACGAAGTACGTCTCGATGAGGCGTCCGAGTCCCAACACCTCAGCGGCGATTTCGAGAGTCACGCGCCGCTCACATTGATGAGCCGAAACCGCCTCGACCGTCACCGTGCCCTTGGCTCTGATGCGGTCGGTCAAAGCCGATGTGATGACATGAAAATCGTAACGCTCGGCTTCGGCGTCGAAGGTTCCCTCTTCGATGTAACTGAACCGTTCGCCAAAAACCCTCGCGAGGGCTCGCGGCATCTGATGCGCGGGCCAAATCTTGGCGCGCCGGTAGCCGGTTTCGCTGTTCCACTCCTGCAGCTCGTATTCAAAGCCGAGGCCTTCGTACAGGTAGTGGTTGAAATCCTCGCTGCTGAAAATTCGCTCCCAGAATGCCTTTTCTGGGCAGTCCAGCAGCTGGCGGATCGCAAGACTCTTCGGCATGACTACTCGGTGATTCGAACGACGACGACCGTGGTGTTGTCCTCACCGCCGTTTTGGTTGGCTTGAGCGACCAGGGCCTTTGCGGCGGTTTCCACGTCCGCGCCGGCGTTGTGGACGATGTCGAGAATGCGGTCGTCGCTTACCATCCCGTTGAGACCGTCCGAGCAGAGCACGTAGACGTCGCCTGGTTCGACATCCTCGAAGAGGAGGTCGACGGGGACACTGTCCTGCATCCCGAGCGCACGCGTGATCACATTGGTCGGAAGGCGCTCCCTTTGAGCATCGGTCAAGTTCGGCATGACCAGCAGATAGTCGTTCAAGAGGGAGTGATCGCGGGTGAGCTGCGCGATGTCGCCCGCGCGAACGCGGTAAGCACGACTGTCGCCAACGTGCGCAACGTGGATCTTGCGTTCATCCCGGTTGAACAAAGCGCCAACGACCGTCGTGCCCATTCCTTGAACGGAGCGGTTGCCAACGGATGCTTGAAAGATCCGCTGGTTCGCGAGCTTCACCGCGGACACCAAACGGTTCTGTTCCGGGGTCAAGCGCGAGTCTTCTTCGGGCGGCCATTCGGCGCCGTCGTCGTCCACGCTGGTAGCGTCGAAGAAGGCGGTGATCTCCTTCGTCGCCATGTGGCTGGCCACGTCACCTGCCCGGTGGCCGCCCATGCCATCTGCCACGACGAACAGACGATGCTCGGAGAGAATGCAGTAGCTATCTTCGTTGTGCTCTCGCTGAAGACCGACGTCGGAGAGCCCTGCAGCAATGAAGTTCATTCGTGTTCACGCGCCCCAAAAAGTCGATCGGAGATCATCGCAAAGGATGGGACCATCTATTGGCCTTCGACCCCATTGCGAGCAACCCAAATCGTTAGAGACAGTCTATCGAATGACGGAAGGGGGGCAAATCAGGGCTTAACGAAGGCGGGCAGCACTGGCCAGCCAGACTCAGGATCGTCCAAATACGAGTATCGTGCATAGTGCGTGGTCACTCGCCGCACGTAGTTGCGCGTTTCGTTGAATGGGATCCGCTCGACGAAGCGGTCGAGCTCCATTCTCTTGCTCTCTTTGAGCCAGCGTTTCACTCGACTCTTGCCCGCATTGTAGGCGGCGATGCTCAACGGGTAGACGTCATCGAAGTCCTCGGCGAGAGCCGCCATTTCTTCGAGCCCGAGCGCGATGTTGGTTTCGGGAACGCGGAGCATGTACCGAGTGACCGTCTTGCCCGCGAGCTTTGTCGCGATCTCAGGCATCAGCTGCATCAAACCAACCGCTCCAGCCCTACTGACTACGTCCGGACGAAAGCCACTCTCCTGACGCATGGTCGCGTAGACCAACGCACGCGGGAGATCGGCGCGGTGCTCGTCGACAAGCGAACGCCAGGGCATCGGATAGACCGCGTCCCACCACCAGCGGTGTTTGGAGGGGTCACTATGAAGATAGACCATACGCCGGCGTGCGATGAGGAGCGCGTCGCGATAGGCGCCGGCATCACGGTAGAGCTGGGTGAGAAGCGGAATGCGTTGTGCGCTGGGATACTCCGCAACGAGCGCGTTCTCGTGAGCGTTGAGCCAGGCAATGCCATCGAGATCGAGGCCGAGTTGCCGGTAGACCTCGAAGGTATCCGGTAAGGGGAGATCGGCATCCGGAACCTCGACGGAGCTTGGAGTTCCCGCGTTCTCAAATGGACCGGGCGGTGTAACTTTGAGCCGCTTCAGCCGGCCAGCAGCCAAGACAGCATACCAATGAAGCGGTTCGACCCCGATGGCCTTGCGATAGGCGTCGACCGCTTTCGGTCCCCGCCGATAGGCGCGTCCCAGCCAATAGAAGCCGCGGGCCGCGTCCATGGAGGTGCTGACCAAGCTGGTGTACTGAGACAGGTAGCGAGCCGCCCGCGAGTACCGGCGGGTCTCAAAGGCACGAAAACCAAGCTCCCAAACCGCCGACCGGCGCCATCGACCTCGCACTTGCGACTTCCCCCGCACCAGCCGCTCCATCTGCTTTTCGCCGTTCGCACGGCCTAGCCGTATCTCCAGCCATGCTGCGAGGAATCGTGCCTCCGGCGCGCGTTTGTTTCGCGGGTAGCGTTGGGCGAACCGTCTGTAGGCGCGGATCGCTCGACCATCTTGATCAGCCCGCGACAGCGCGCGGGCCGAGTGGAACGCATCTTCGGTCTCGTGCTCTCCGCCCAGCAACGCCGACTGGTGAAGGATGCGGGCCGCATCGAGGTACCGGGTGCGCATTCGAAAAAGAGCCATGCCGTAGACGTGACGCCAGCGGGCCCCGAGGGCGGGGTCGTCTCCGAGGTCGATGGCCTCCAGCTCTTCTACGGCTTGAGCGAATCGGCGTGCGTCCATCAGCTCCTCGGCCCGCGAAACCCGATCCGAAGGGCTCGGCGATGCTCGCTCTTGTAGCTTCCGGGCGGCGTCTTGTTGCCCTGGCTGGACGGCAGACTTCCACGCCTCGAGAGCGGCATCCCTCGCATCGTCCGGGCGCTCGAGCTCGACGTAAACATCCGACAAGATTGCGAGCAGCGCGACGCGATTGGCCGCGTCGCGTTTTCGGCGAGTGAGCCTGGCGAGCTCCTCCGCAGCGATCTCGAGCTCACCGAGCTGAATCGCGCAATCGGCAGCGATCGCACGATCACGCCGGGTTACCGCGATCTCACTCGACGCGATGCCCAAGAGCACAGGCCGCGCCTCGGCGCAGTGTCCGCATTGTGCCGCGGCGGTCGCCCATCGGCGCATCGAATCATTGCGCAACGACTCCGGGAGCGTTGCGGGGAGGCGCGCGAGCTTCTCCATCGCGTCGCAAGGTCGGCCGACCGCGAGAAGCAGTCGACCCTCGAGGTAGCGAAGGGCATCCGAGTCGCGATCGTTTTCCGAGAGCAGCTCAATTGCCTCGAGCGCACCTGCCTCGTCTCCACTTCGGACCAGAGACGCGATACGATCGAGCCCCTCCTCGGCCAGCGCCCCAGCGCCGACGAGCAATGCGAACCCCGCCCCGAACCAAAAACCTCGCAATACGGACGGAATCTAACACTCATTGGCGCGCGCGCAGACCGATTGGCGATCGTCCGGTGTCTCCCGTATGCTCCGCCGCTGACGATGGGACGCGCGATTATCTTATTGCTTGCCGGTCTTACTGGTCTCGTTGGGGCGGGGTGCAAGCAGCATATCGGAGACAGCTGCGGCAGCTCCACCGACTGCTCGGTCACCGGAGAGCGCCAATGCGACCTGGCCCAGCCGGGCGGGTATTGCACCGTGTTCTCGTGCGACCCGGATACCTGTCCCGAGGGAGCATGCGTCGAGTGGCGTTTCATCCCGAGCCGCACGGCAGAAACCTGGTGCATGAAAACCTGCGACAACACGGGAAATTGCCGTTTTGATTATGCCTGTGTCCTGCCGGCTCAAATCACGATGAACGGGGAGTTCGACCCGAATCTGCCGGTGGACGAACGGGTCGCGCGCATCATCGACCTCAATTCCTACAAAGCCGAGGCCAAGATCTGCACGGCTCTTTCTCCGGGGAGCCCTCAGCCGGAGTCGCTGACGCAGACGGAGCTCGACGGGGGTCTGTAGCCCGGTCCCGCAGGGAAACCGACGCCGAAATGAATCGAGCGTATGATGGTCCGGATGATGTCTCCGGGCCTCTTGCGGTATCTGGTAGGCCGTCTCGTGCGGGCACTGCTGACCGTCATCGGTCTGGTGACGATCGTGTTCTTGCTGGTGCGGCTGATCCCGGGCGACCCGGTGGAGGCCATCCTCGGAGACCAAGCGGGCCCCGAAGAAAAGGCTGAGCTTCGTCGCGCGCTCAACCTCGACCGCCCTGTCGGAGAGCAGTACCTATCGTTCCTCGGTGACATGGCCGACGGCAGCATGGGCACATCATTCCGGCGGCCCGATCGATCGGTGTGGTCGATGATGCGCGACGTATTGCCGTACACGATTGTGCTCGCCCTCGCGGCGTTGCTCGTGGCCTGGTTCGTGGCGATCCCGCTTGGCGCGATCGCCGCGGCCAACGCAGGCAGGGGTTGGGACAAGGTCGCATCGACCCTGGCCGTGGCAGGCTTGGCAATCCCCAACATCTGGCTCGGGCCCCTACTCATTCTCGCATTCGGCGTGAAGCTTGGTTGGCTTCCTTTACCGGGTGACGACCTGGGGGGGCCAAAGGCACTGATCCTGCCGGCGATCACGATTGGAACCGCGCTTGCGGCCGTGCTGACCCGGCAGACTCGGGCAGCGATGATCGAGGTGCTCGCCCAGCAATACATCATCGCCGCACGCGCCCGCGGCGTTCCGAGGGTCCCGCTGCTGCTCCGGCATGCGCTTCGAAACGCCCTGCTCCCGGTCATGACCATCGGCGCGGCTCAGCTGGGCGCGCTGCTCTCTGGCACGGTGGTGACGGAGAAGATTTTCGAACGACAGGGGCTCGGGACCCTCTTCCTCGACGCGTTCTTCTCTCGCGATATCCCGGTGGTTCAGGGCTGCGTGCTCGTCATCGCAGTGATCTACGTCGCCGTGAACCTCGCCGTAGACTTGGCATACGGGGTCGTCGACCCCCGGGTGAGGCTGTCGTGACGAAGGTCCGTGCTCACCTTCGGAGGACGCCGGTAGGCGTGGCGATCGTGGCGGGGTTCTTCGTGCTGGGGCTCATCGGTCCATGGATCGCGCCGTACGACCCGCTCGCGATCGACCTTCTGCACGAATACGAGTCTCCGTCGTGGACGCACCTTCTCGGCACAGGAGACAACGGGATCGACATCTTGAGCGCACTGCTCCACGGCGCGCGACTCGCCGCGATCGTCGGAATCGTCGTCGTTGGGGTGTCCGTCGTATTGGGCACTTTGCTCGGGACCTGGGCCGGTTACGCCGGACGGTTCGCCGACCACATCATCACAGGGGTGGCCGACCTGGTGCAGGCCTTCCCTGCTATCGTGCTGAACATCGCGGTCCTGGCCCTGGTCGCCCGGCCGGGCCTCGTGCATTTGATCGTGGCGCTCGCCGTCAACGGATGGGTCCTGTACGCGCGCCTGGCCCGCGCCGAGACGCTGTCTTTGAGGGAGCGCGAATTCGTCGAGGCTGCACGCGCACTCGGCGTACCGACACACGAGGTCCTGCGCCGCCACGTGATTCCCAATCTGCTCGGTCCCCTCGTCATTCAGGCAACCACAGGATTAGGGGTCGTGATCCTGGCGGAATCGACTCTTTCATTCCTCGGCCTCGGGCCCGGTAAGGCCGTGTCCTGGGGCGCACTCCTCGATCAGGGCACCAGCGTGCTGCTGCGTTTCCCGCATGTGGCGCTCTTCTCGGGCGGCGCGATCGCGCTGACCGTGCTGGGCTTCAATCTCACCGGCGACTGGTTGCGAGACCGGCTCGACCCTCGCCTTCGATAGCCATGCCCGAGCTCCCAGACATCGAGCTCTATCGACATGTGCTCTGTTCGAACGTGGGCGATCGTGTGCTCGAGCGTGTTCGCCTGGCGTCGCCGTTCGTCCTGAGGAGCGTGGAGCCATCGATCGATGCCGTCGAGGGGAAACGAGTGCTGGACGTGCGCCGGCTGGGCAAGCGGCTCGTGTTCGTCCTCGAAGAAGACCTGTACCTCGTACTTCATCTGATGATCGCCGGCCGTCTTCGTTGGAAGACGCCAGGACACAAGATACCTGGCCGCGCTGGCCTCGGCGCATTCGATTTCGAGAATGGGACGCTACTGCTCACCGAGGCGAGCAAGAAGAAGCGCGCCTCTCTCCACGTGTGCCGCGGCGAAGAGGCACTGAGTGAGCATGACCCGGGAGGAATCGAGCCATTGGAAATCGACGAGTTCAGCTTTCGAGCCGCACTGATCGAGCGGAACCATACCGTGAAGCGCGCGCTCACGGACCCGCGGATCTTCAGCGGTATCGGGAACGCATACTCTGACGAGATCCTTCACCGAGCCAAGCTCTCCCCGTTGATCTGGACGCAACGGCTGACGGAGGAACAGATTCAGCGCCTGCACGCCGCGACGCAGGAGGTGCTGTCGGAATGGGTGACGCGCTTGCTTGCACAACAGGGCGATGATTTTCCCGAAAAGGTTACGGCGTTTCGCCCCGAAATGGCGGCGCACGGAAAGTACGGCGAGCCATGCCCCGCGTGTGGCGATCCCATCCAACGCATCGTCTTCGCGGATCGTGAAACCAACTATTGTGCGACCTGCCAAACCGGTGGAAAGGTTCTTGCCGATCGCGCCCTTTCGAGACTGCTCAAAGGGGACTGGCCACGATCTCTCGAAGAGCTCGAATCCCTGCGCCGTGCTTAGCCGCCTTGTAGGGCGCCGCGGGCGCACTAGAAATGTGCTTGTACCGATTTTGACGGTACGTTGCGTCTGACACATGCGTTTTTCCATTCGCCGAGAGGATCGCAGGAACCTCGCCGTGGGCTTCGTCGGCTTGCTGGCGATCATGACAGCCCATTCGGTCATGGAGACCGCGAGGGACACGCTGTTCCTGACGAGTCTGCCGGCCACAGATCTGCCACACGCGTATCTGGCAATTGCTCTGCTCGCGATCCTCGAGCTCAAGGTTCACGAACGGGTCCTTCGTCACGTGCCTGACCGCCGGACGCTGCTGGCAGCATCGTTGATCTTTGGCTCGCTCGTGACGCTGGGTTTTTGGGCGTTGCTCGACGAGATGGGTGCGTGGGCACCGTTCGGCTTCTATGTGTGGACTGGGCTCCTGATCACCGTGGTGCTGATCGAGTTCTGGCTGTTGTTGGATGACGCGGTGACCGTGACCCAGGCGAAGCGCATCTTTCCCGCCATCGCGGCGGGCGGGGTGACGGGCGCTACCTTGGGTTCGTTGCTCTCGGAGGGCTTGCTGCGAGTGGCGTCCCCGAGCGCGCTCGTGTTCGCGGCCACGGTGATTCTGGCACTGGCTTCGGCAACTCCGTTTCTTTGGAAAACCCGAAGCGTGGGGGCGACAGAGCAGGTTTCGGCTGAGCCCAGGCGTCCGCTCGGCTGGCTTCTCCGGGATAGCTATCTGTCCCGCGTTCTGACACTGGTCTTGATGGGAACGATCGCGCTCACGGTCGTGGACTTCGTGTTCAAGAGCACTGTCGCAGACCAGATCCCTTCGGAGGCGTTAGGTCCGTTTTTCGCGCGCTTTTACCTCGGCCTGAACACCGTGGCCTTGCTCGTTCAAGTGGTCGGTGCGGGCTGGCTCCTACGCGCGTTCGGCGCGCACCGGACTTCTGCACTCCTGCCAGTCTTGGTTTTCGGCGGCTCCATCGGCCTTGCAGTAGGGCCGGTCCTGCCATTTGCCGTGGCGCTCAAAGCAGTCGACGGAAGCCTTCGGCACACGCTCTATCGTAGTGCGGTCGAGGTGCTCTACCTGCCGCTCGACAGCAGGCGACGCGAACGGGCCAAGGGTCTCATCGAAGTGTTTGGGCACCGTGTCGGGCAGGCAGTTGCGTCGTTGCTGATCATCGCAGCGGTCGGTGTGGGCCTGACAACACAGCAACTCGGTGTGGTCTTGCTGTTCCTTGTCCTTGCCTGGGTCGTGGCGATCATGTCGACACGGCGCCAGTATGTGGATCAGTTTCGCGCCCGACTCCGGCAGGGCATGATCGACACCCAGCTCGAGCTCGAGGAGCTGGATCGCCACTCGCTCGACGTCCTGCTCAATGCATTGAACAGCGACCAAGACGCGGAAGTCATCGCTGCGATTGACATCTTCGATCGGCACGGGAGAGCCGAGCTGATCCCCGTCCTAGTCCTCTATCATCCGTCGACCAGAGTCCGCACCCGGGCCTTGGAAGCCTTCGCGGAGGCCACCGATCACCGCTTCATTCCTGTCGCGCGCCGCATGCTCTCCGACGACGACCCAGACGTCCGCGCGGCCGCGCTCCGCGCATTGACGGCGGTCGTGCCGAGCCGCGAGCTGCTCGAAGGAAAGCTCGACCTCGAGGCCTCGATCGTTCGGGCCACGGCGTTGGTCGGTCTCCTTTCGTTGAACCACGAAGCTGGCAATGGCGGTGCCTTGTCGATCTCGAAGCTAGACGAGTGGACGGGCTCCGACAATCCGCAAACCCAGTCATCGCTCGCACGCGCGATTCGGCACGAGGGCGGGGCTGTCTTTCACGAAACTTTGATCAAGCTCATCGCCAGCGACGACGTGTCGGTGCGCCTCGAAACCTTGCGAGCGATGGAGGGGAGCCCGGATGCGAGCTACTTGCCGCACCTGCTCCCGCTCTTAGGAAGCTCCGATCTGCGCGCCACGGCGCGAAAGGCCGTAGTGGCGATTGGAACTGAGGCTCTGGTCGCTCTCGACGAGGCGCTCGCGGACCCGTCGACGCCCCGGAAGGTGCGTCGGCGCATTCCTCACACGATCATCTTGTTCGAGTCGCAGGAAGCTGCCGACATTCTGCTTCAACATTTGGAACGGGAGCGCGAGGGTGGCGTGCGCTTGAAGATCTTGCGGGCACTCGGTCGCCTGCACCCCAGCCAGCCATCGATGATCCTCGACGACGCGCTCTTGCAGGAACAGCTCCAGGAAAGCCTGTTGCGCGTCGTCCAGCTTCTCCAATGGCGCGCTGCCATCGAAAGCAACGGCACGTCTGACACGCCGGATGCCGAGCTCCTGCGTATAGCGCTCGAGGACAAAGAGCGAGCAGCGCTCGAGCGCGCCTTTGGGCTGATGGGTCTCAGGCATCCCCAAGAGAACTTCACCTTGGTTTGGCGGGGTGTGACGAGTGACAACACACGGCTACAAGCCGCAGGTCACGAGGTGTTGGAAGCAACATTGCCCGGATCGTTCCGTGAAGCGGTGCTGGCAATCATCGATGACGGAGAGCCCGCGGCACGGCGTGCACGTGCGGCGGCGGCAGCGCTCGGCGCAAACGTGCGCCAGATGTCTCATGAAGAAGCGGTCGAGCAAATGATGCAGGACCGAAGCGAAGTCGTGCGTGGAATCGCGGCTCATCACACGGCGGAGCTCGGCCGGGGGCCGACCCGGGGCGCGGCCCAGGAGGTGCAGAGTCGTGCCTGAAAGATCCCAAAAATCTACTCAAATGGATCGATTCCAGCGCTTTTTGTTCCTGCGAACGATGCCGGGGCTCGCCGAGGTGCCACCGGAAGTCTCCCAAGTCATCGCGGCGAACACGCGCGAGCGATCCTTTGCGAAGGGTGAATACCTCTACCGAACCGGGGTCCCCGCGCTCGAGATTCAATACGTGGTGAGCGGCGAGTGCGAAATCATCCGCAACGGAAGATCGGTGCGCCGTCTGGGCCCGCGGAGCGTGGTCGGCGGGGTGAGCGCGCTCGCAGGTGAAGAGCTAGGTTACGACTGCGTCGCGCTCGAGGACATGATCACGCTCGCGATCGCCGTCGAAGATTCGCAAGAGATCTTCGAAGACCATTTCGTGCTGCTCAAGCGAGTGCTCCGAGGAACCAGCCGCGAGGTGCTCGAAACACGACGCCGGCTCGGAGAGAGCGCCGGTTTCGGTCCCGTGTCGGAACCGTTTGCTTTTCCCGATCGACCTTTCGATCTCGTCGAACGAATGGCATTCCTCAGAAAGACACTTTCATTCGGCGACAGTGAAATCGACGCGATCGCCGACCTCGCCCGCGACGTTCAAGAAGTTCATCTTCCCAAAGGCGAAGTCCTCTGGAACATCGGCGATCGAAGCACGTACTTCCTGCTTCCACTCCGCGGCGTCGTGGACTGCCGGGCTACCGATCCGGATCAACACTTTCAGCTGGGCCCGAGTGACTCGGTAGGCGCTATCGACGCCATGGCCGACGAACGACGCTGGTTCCGAGCCGAAGTCGCCGAAGACCTAGTCGCCTTCCGCATCGATCAGGAGTTCCTACTCGAAGTCCTAGAAGACCACTTCGCCATGGCCATGTCCCTCCTAAAGAGCGTAGCCGCCGGCATCCTCCACCTATACGACCAGGGACACTCTCCCCCCTCCTAAACCCCCTAGAATCGCTCCCCACAGCAGCTCCCTCCATGGCTTGCCATTGGAATCTTTGTGTTAATTTCTCTTTATTTTCAGGTGGTTAGGAGGGGGGAGAGTGTTCCCTTGTAACTGTTTATTTGTTCAGTACACTGGGTGGTTCCATGTCTGTTGGGGCCGTTGCGGGGATCGAGGGGAAGTGGGTTGGGGCTAAGGCTTTGCCGCTTTCGGAGTTGCTGCCTCCGGGGCGCTTGGTTGAGGTTTCAGGGCGGCATGCCTGCGCGCGGACGACTACGGCTGTGTCGTGCGTGATCCAAGCACAGGCGCGTGGGGAGCTCGTCGCTTGGGTGCAGCCAAAAGACGGCGCGTTGTTTCCTCCAGACTTCGATGCCGCGGGAGTTGATCTCGATGCACTCATCGTGATTCAGGTACCGCGCCATGCGGGCCCCTTCGCATTGGTTCGCGCCGCCGAATGGCTTGCCCGTTCCGGCGCGTTCGAGTTGACGGTCATCGATCTCACCGACGCTCTGCCGCCTGGTTCTTCGGTGAACTGGCAAGGCCGTCTTCAAGGTCTGTTGCGTCAATACGAGAGACGCATTCTCTTGCTCACCTCGAACGCATACGAAGAACCTTCTTCCGGCCCGTTGATCGGTTTGCGTGTTGAACCTCGGCGCAGTCCTCTCCATGCCGATCGCTTCGACATTCACACACGTGTTCTCAAAGACAAGGTCGGCATCACCGCCGAGCTTTCGTCGACGAACCCCATCGCTCCCGCGGGTTTGCGAGGCACGTCATGAAGCGGGTGAGTTGTGTTCTGTTACCGATGCTTCCGTTGCAAATTCTGTTGCGCAACAAGCCGCACTGGGTTGGCGCACCCATTGCCGTCGTCGACGATGAAGGTCCCAACGGCCGGATCACGCATCTCAATGAGCTCGCCAAAAAAAACCGTCTCCGCATTGGCATGCGTCAAACCGTCGCACGTGACCTTCTCCCGAACCTGCACACCGCCGTCGTGTCGCCCGAAGAAACCGCGGATGTCAGCCACGAGCTGATCACCTCTCTTCAAACGTTCTCACCCCGAGTCGAAGCGACCAATCACGCTGGCGCGTTCTACGTCGACCCGGAAGGCCTCCGGCGCCTCTATGGCGGCTATCGCAACTGGGCGACGTCGATTCACCGGTATTTACGGGCTCGACATTGGCACAACGCGGTGACGGTGGGCTTTCATCGCCAGCGAGTGCTCGCGGTCGCGATGACGCACAACGGGGTTACCATCCCGAAAAGCACCGACGACGAGCGTCGACAGTCGAACCAAACACCTCTTCGTGAATTCGATTTGCCAGGCGAGCTTTGCGAAAGCTTGGGTGCACTGGGTATCGAAACATTGGGCGAGTTTCTCGTCCTACCTGCAAGCGAGCTACATAGTCGCTTTGGCGCCAAAGCAAGCGCGCTCCACGACTCGTTTGCCGATGACATGCAGCTCCCCATTCAGCCGCATGCCTTTGCCGATCCAGCATGCATCTCTTTCCAAGTCGATCCGCCCGACGAAGATCAAAACCGCTTACTCTTCGCGATCAAGGGCGCCCTGCATTCGCTGCTCCATCAGGTCCGAGCGCGCGGCGAAGCCATTCAATCTCTGCAGCTTTCACTTCATTTGGAGCGCGCGCCTCTTCATCAAGAGCACATCGAGCCCGCTTCGGCGACCTTGGATTTGATGTTGCTGCTCGATCTCATTCGTCTTCGCTTGGCTGGTTTGGGCGAGGTGCGCATGCAAGGTGCAGTCGAGGAAGTGGAGCTTCTTGCCAACACCGTGCGCGCACGCGCAGAGCAGGTTGCGCTCCCTGGCCATCAATCTCGTCGCGATATGAGCGCTGCGCATCGAGCGCTCGACCGAATCCGCGCTGCCTACGGCGAGCACTCGGTCACGAAGGCTCGCGTGCGCGAGGCGCATTTGCCCGAGGCTTCGTTCCGCTGGGAGCCCATCCAACACGCTGGGCTCGGTAAGCAAAACGATTCACCTCCACTTTCTTCTATGATTCGTCGTGTTTACGCACAGCCAAAGCCTCTTCCTCCCCGCACGCCCAAGGAGCCAGAGGCCGGTCCCGCCCTCGCAAAAGAGCACGCGATCGAGCACATGTACGGGCCGTACCGCGTGAGCGGTGGTTGGTGGAAGCGCCTCGTCGAACGCGACTACTACTACGCCGAAACTGATCACGGTGACTTGCTCTGGCTCTTCTACGACCGCCCCCGGAAGCGCTGGTTCTTGCACGGAGTGCTCGATTGAATGGGCGCTTACGTTCCGTTGTGGGTCAAAAGCAATCACAGCTTTTTGGAAGGCGCCTCCTTTCCCGAAGAGCTCGTCGAGCGTGCACATGCGCTTGGTCTTCCCGCCGTTGCCATCACAGACCGTGATGGAGTCTACGGCTTGGTGCGCGCGCACATGCGAGCCAAAGAGCTCGGTATCCGCATCGTAATCGGCGCACAACTCACGGTCGACATCGGAGGGAGTGCGCATCACCTCGTTGCGCTCGCCAAGACTCGGCGTGGCTACGCCGACCTGTGCAGAGCCTTGTCACTGGGGCACGCTCGATGCGAGAAGGGTGTTTCGCTCATCCATGCGGGCGACCTCGAACAGGTACGCGATGTATTCTTTCTCTGTGCAACATCAGCAACGTTGCGAATGTTGCATGCGAGTCACGGGCCTTCGTCGTTGTTTGCTCTTTGTGCGCGTCATCTCATCGACCTCGAGAAGCCACGCGAAAGAGCCTTGCGGTCTGCCGCGAAAGAGCTCGGCGTAAAGACAGTTGGCACCAACGAAGTTCTCTATCACGATAAGCTCCGCCGCCCGCTTCAGGACATTTTAGCCTGTATTCGCGGGGGGAAAGTCCTCTCGGAGGCCGGTCATACGATCTGCGCAAATGCAGAGCACGACCTCAAATCCACTGGCGAAATCGAGCATCTGTTTGCAGACGACCTCGCAGGCCTTCGTCGCACCCTCGAAATTGCAGAGCAGTGCGTGTTCAGTCTCGATGACCTTCGTTATCGATACCCGGAAGAGCATCTTCCCTCCGGGCGAACCGAACAGGGCTGGTTGCAAGAGCTCACCTTGCAAGGCGCGCGAACGCGTTACCAAGGGAAGGTGCCTGCTGACGTTCGCGCACAGCTCGAACGCGAGCTTCGGATCATCCGTAAGCTCGACTACGGAGGTTACTTCCTCACGATGTACGAGATTGTCCAGTACTGCCGTGAACAGGAGATCCTATGTCAAGGCCGTGGCAGCGCCGCCAACAGCGCAGTGTGTTTTTGTTTGGGCATCACCGCAATCGATCCCGTGCGCATGGACCTCTTGTTCGAACGCTTCTTGA